>NZ_JBFUEN010000002.1:0-301667 GCF_056403915.1 Terrabacter sp. P2_E3 | reverse complement strand
CGCCGGTGCCGGCTCGTCCGCCGCCGGCGATCTCGGCGACGGCCCGCGTCAGGGCCAGGCCCACGGCGCCGACGCCGGCGTCGCGCGCCAAGGCGATGTCGGTCGCGGCGACCACCTCGCCGAAGGCGTCGACGGCCTCGGCCACGACCCCGTGCGGGGTGATGCTGACGACGAGGGCGGCGCCGGAGTCGGGCGCGAGCGTGTAGTAGGACCCGGCCCGACCACGGCCAGAGCTGCGCTCCCCCGTGTCGACGACGAGGCCGGCGTCGACGAGACGTCGCACCCCCTCGGAGATCGTCGGCTTCGAGATGCCGGTCAGGGCTGCGACCTCGGCCCGGGTGAGGCGCCCGTGCTCCATCAGGGCGTGCAGCACGTGCTCCTCGGTGAGCGAGCGGAGCAGGTCGAGGCTCGGTTTCGCGGACGACATGCACCCATTCTAGTTAGGACTCTTGCCCAAATGCGTCACGACGCGCTACCGTCGTTCTTCGTAAGGAGTCCTGACCAAAGGAACCATCATGACCACCACGCACGTCACCCCCGCCGACACGGACCTCCCGCACTGGGAGACCCCGCCCGACGACCTGCCCGCAGCGATCCGCGAGGTCAAGAGCGCGATCCGGGCGCGCATCGAGGCGTCCGGCCGCACCGTCGCCGAGGTCTTCGCGGTCGTCGAGGCGCGGGTCGCCGAGCGCGTCGCCGAGATCCGCGCGGCCCGCGAGCGCGGCGAGGACGTCTGGCCCGTCATCCACTACGCCGACATCGAGCAGGGTACGGTCACCCCGGAGCAGCTCGAGGCGCTGCGTCGGCGCGGCTGCCTCGTCGTCCGCGGCCACTTCCCGCGCGAGCAGGCGCTCGCCTGGGATGCCGGCATCGTCGACTACGTCGAGGGCAACGCCTTCTTCGAGAGCTACCGGGGGCCGGGCGACGACTTCTTCGGCAGCGTCGGCTCGAAGCCCGAGATCTACCCCGTCTACTGGTCCCCCGCGCAGATGGAGGCACGACAGAGCGAGCGCATGGCCACGGTCCAGTCGCTGCTCAACGCGCAGTGGACGCACGAGTCCGACGGCGTGCAGTGGTTCGACCCCGACCGCGACTCCCTCTACCCCGACCGCATCCGCCGCCGGCCGCCGGGCGCCGACTCGAACGGCCTCGGGGCGCACTGCGACCCCGGCACGCTGGACCTCTGGATGACGCAGGGCTACCAGCAGGCCTTCCGCCACCTCTTCGACGGCAGCGTCGAGCAGTACGACCCGTGGGACGCGGCCCACCGGACCTCCGGGCCGCAGTACCCGGGCACGACGATGTGCTCCGCCTTCCGCACCTTCCAGGGCTGGACCGCGCTGTCCGACATGGACCACGACCAGGGCGTCCTGCACACGGTCCCGATCCCCGAGGCGATGGCATACCTCATGCTCCGCCCGCTGCTCGACGACGTCCCGGACGACGACATGTGCGGGGTCACGACGAACCAGGTGTTCCCGGCCAGCGAGCGGTGGCACCCGCTCCTGCTCGAGGCCCTGAGCGGCATCCCGGACGTGCGCGCCGGCGACTCCGTCTGGTGGCACTGCGACATGATCCACAGCGTCGCGCCCGTCACCGACCAGCAGGGCTGGGGCAACGTCATGTACATCCCCGCCGCGCCATGGTGCGAGCGCAACGAGCGGTATGCCGCCAGCGTGCGTGAGGCGTTCCTCAGCGGTTCCAGCCCGAGCGACTTCCCGGAGGAGGACTACGAGCGCAGCTGGCCCGACCGGTTCGCCCCCGAGCAGCTCAACGAGACGGGACGCCGCGGGCTCGGCCTCGACTGAGCTCAGTCGGCGAGGAAGGCCGCAACCCGCTCCTTCGGCCGGCCGATGATGGCGCGGTCACCCTTGACGAGGACGGGTCGCTGGAGCAGCCGCGGGTGCTCGGCCAGGACGGCGACGACCTGATCGCGGGTCTCGACGTCGGCGTCGGTCAGCCCGAGCTCGGCGAAGTGCGCGTCGCGGCGGACGAGGTCGGTCGGTGGGTCCTCGAGCTTGTCGAGCAGGTCGCCCAGCGCGGCCGCGTCGAGCGGGTGGCGCAGGTAGTCGACGACCTCGGCCGCGACGTGCGCGTCGTCGAGGCGCTCGACGGCAGCCCGGGACGTCGAGCAGCGGTTGTTGTGCAGGATCGTCACGTCGCTCATGGCGCCGAACCCTAGCGTCGACCGGCGACGCACCGGGACGAGGGTGGCCCAGCCCCTTGTCCCCTCGCACGACACCGGAGGACGATCGACGGGTCAGGATGGTCCGCGTCGACGACGCGTGGTGCTCGAGGAGTGCTCATGGGGATTGGCGACAGGCTCGGCAAGGTCCGGCCACGGAAGCACGGTGACGACGCATCCGACGGGCAGGCGCTGGACGTCGCCCGATACGCCTTCCTGCTGCGCGTCGCGTCCTCGGACGCGCTCCGCCAGGCACACCGCGAAGCCTTCGCCACGCTCTCGTCGGAGCAGTCGCAGGCTCTCTTCCTGCGTCTCGACCACGACCTGCCGGAGGGCCTGCGGCCGCCGACGGCAGAGCCGGCCGACCTCGCCCAGGCCGCCTTCTCGGCGGAGCTGCTCGACCATGGACATCTGGTCAGGATCCTGCGCCGCCCGGGCCAGGGTGTCACCGAAGGGCACGCGGTCGGTTCCGGCGCCGCTGGGGGTGGCGCGCTGCTCTACGCGCACTCGCTCCTCGCGTCCGTCGCCGCCGCGGTGGCCGGGTCACCTGCGGTCACGGAATGGCTCGCAGGCTTCCCCAACTCTCCGGAGGCCGCGCAGGTCGACCCTTCGCTCTTCGTCCGCAGTCCCGGCGCAGGCACCTACGGCTCGACGCTCGCCCGCCACACCGGCGTCGCCGGCCACTGAGTGTCGGAGGTGGCGCGTCAAACCTGCCGCGTGGCCAGGGCCTCGAAGTTCTCGTACAGCTCAGGCACGCCGTGCTCTTCGCGCAGCTTCTTGGCTGCGGGCCCGACGCGCGACCACAGTCCCGACATCCAGAGCCAGTCGAGGACGAGGTCGGTGTCGAGGAGCCCGTTCTTCGTGAGCGTCCCGATGGTTTCGCCCCAGTTGAGGACTCGGGAGACGAGCACGTCGTCGGTGGTGGCGGTCTCGGGGTCGAAGTCGTCGGACCAGATCGCCTGCTGGGCCTCCTCGATGCCCATCGTGGAGCCCCACTGGGCCACCTGCACGAGCAGTGCTCCGTCTGCCTGGTTCGGCATCTCGATCTCCCTCGTCCGGGCCCGATGTGACTCCCACGAACGCTACTCGTCGCTGTCGCGCCCGACAGGCCTTCGTCGGAACTGCGACGCAGGAGCGGCACCGAATACACGTGAACCGTGCGCCACGCGGTCCCCGGCGCATCTCGAAGCCCGGACACACTGGGCTCGCACCCACCGGGACGGGGTCAGGGGAGCCTGGGACTGCTACCTTCGTTCCCAGTTGCCGTCCCAGTCCGTCACGTGCGGGCTCGGCACGACGAAGCTGCTGCGCGAAGGTTCGCGTGACGCGCCCGTCGTGACCAGCGGCAGCCTGAGGTCTCCGCACGGGAGGCCTCGCAGACAAGAAGAGGCAACACCAGTGGCAACAGGCACCGTGAAGTGGTTCAACAGCGAAAAGGGCTTCGGCTTCATTGAGCAGGACGGCGGCGGCGCCGATGTCTTCGTTCACTACTCGGCCATCGAGAGCGGCGGCTACCGCGAGCTCCAGGAGGGCCAGAAGGTCGAGTTCGACGTCACGCAGGGCCCGAAGGGCCCCCAGGCGGAGAAGGTCAAGGGCATCTGACCCCCCACAGCCTTCGGTGACTTCGGTCCCGCGCAGATCCCCGACCTTCTGGTCGGGGATCTGCTTTTTTCACGGGCGAGCCCTTGCAGGCCTCACCGGCGGTCACGGCTCGCTGTCCACCGGTCGCCACGAGCAGGAACCTCGCCATGTGTAGCGACGCGCACAGACGGCGGGCCGGGTCGCGGCCGATCCTGAGGCATGGACACGACCAAGAGCTTCACGTGCATGATCGGCCGGCACCGCTGGGAGCCTGCGGCGGACGACCCGACACACGGCCGCACCTGCACGGAGTGCGGTAGGCACCGTCCCGGTGCGCGAGGCACCGGGCTCGGCGCAGGTCGATGGGACTCCGCCGGCTTCGGGGCCGAGAGCGGTTGGGGCTACGCCAACGGCGACGGGTTCGGCGGGGGATTCTCCGGCGGTTTCGACGGCGGCGGCTGCGGTGGCGACGGCAGCGGCGGCTGTTGAGCGCGGGCGAGAGGACCGATCATGCGACTGAGGAACGCCCCGTGCTGGGTCATGGGGCACATGTATCGACGCCAGCCGGGTGACAAGGACGTGATCGTCTGCCAGCGGTGCGGCAGCCGGGAGCTCTTCGCGGTCAAACGCATGCGTGACAGCGCGGACCGACCCTGGGTGTGAGCCCGCTCAGACGTTGAAGCGGAACTCCACGACGTCGCCGTCGGCCATGACGTAGTCCTTGCCCTCGATGCGGACCTTGCCGGCGGCCTTGGCGGCGTTCATGTTCCCCGCCGAGACGAGGTCGTCGAACGAGACGACCTCGGCCTTGATGAAGCCACGCTGGAAGTCGGTGTGGATGACGCCGGCGGCCATCGGGGCGGTCCACCCCTTGCCGATCGTCCACGCACGCGACTCCTTGGGGCCGGCCGTGAGGTAGGTCTGCAGCCCGAGCGTGTGGAAGCCGGTGCGGGCGAGCTGGTCCATGCCGGACTCCTCGGCGCCGAAGCTCTGGAGCAGCTCGAGCGCCTCGTCGGGCTCCATCTCCATGAGGTCCATCTCGAGCTTGGCGTTGAGGAAGACGGCATCGGCCGGTGCCGCGAGCTCACGCAGCGACGCTTGGAGGTCCGCGTCGGCGAGCTGGTCCTCGTCGAGGTTGAAGACGTAGATGAAGGGCTTGGTCGTCAGCAGTCCGAGCTGCTTGGCCTCGGTCAGGTCCACCCCGGCAGCCGGCCCGGCGGCGTACAGCGTGTGGCCCTCCTCGAGGACCTTCTGCGCGGCGACCGCGAGGTCGACGGCGGCCTTCCTGTCCTTGTTGACCCGGGCCTCCTTCTCGAGGCGGGGCACGGCCTTCTCGAGCGTCTGGAGGTCGGCGAGGATGAGCTCGGTGTGGATCGTCTCGATGTCGCTCGCGGGGCTCACCTTGCCGTCGACGTGGACGACGTCGCCGTCCTCGAAGGCGCGGACGACCTGGCAGATCGCGTCGGCCTCGCGGATGTTCGCGAGGAACTTGTTGCCGAGGCCCTCCCCCTCGGAGGCGCCGCGGACGATGCCGGCGATGTCGACGAAGCTCACCGTGGCCGGGAGGATCTTCTCCGAGCCGAAGATCTCGGCGAGCGCGCCGAGGCGCGCGTCGGGCAGCGGGACGACGCCGACGTTGGGCTCGATCGTCGCGAACGGGTAGTTCGCTGCGAGCACGTTGTTCTTGGTCAGCGCGTTGAAGAGCGTCGACTTGCCGACGTTGGGGAGACCGACGATTCCGATGGTGAGTGCCACGAGGACAAGAGTTTAGTGGCGATCGGGCCCGGCTCCGACCACGAGGGCGTATGCCGCCCTCCCCCGCTCACGCCAGCGTCCAGTCCCAGCCGGGCTGCCATGCGAAGGGCGCGGTGACGAGCTGCTCGAGCGGCACCCCGTCGAGCAGGTGCTGGAGCGCCCAGCGGTTGGCGGAGTGGGCGATGAGGAGCACACGCTCGCCCTCGTGGTCGCGCCGCAGGTCGCGCAGCACGTCCGCCGTCGCGTCGACGACGTCGCGGTAGCTCTGGCCGCCGCCCGGGAAGGGCACGTCGACGTGGTCGAGCCGCACGCGTTCGAGGTCGGCGACGGGCCCCCCGTTCAGCCGGCCGTAGTCGCACTCGCGGAGCCGGGCGTCGGCGTGCCGGGGCACGTCGGTGCCGCCGTAGGCGAGCTCGGCCGTCTCGACGGCACGGGCCAGGTCGGAGGTGTAGACCGCGGCGAACCCGCCCGCGGGTCGCCGTCGCCCGAGCTCGACGGCGAGACGACGACCCTCCTCCGAGAGACGACCGGGGAGCCAGCCGGTCGCGACCCCGGCCTCGTTGTCCTCGGTGATCGAATGGGTCTCGTAGACGAGCTCGACGCTCACCCGCCCGCCTTGGGCAGCCGCACGCCGCACAGCTGGCGGGACTGCGCGACGAGGTTGCCGGCGGAGTCCCAGATCATCGCGTCCTCCTCCATCATCCCGCCGCCGAGGGTGTCGCTGCCGAGCGTCACCTGCAACCAGCCCGGTTCGGGTCGCCGCCGCACGTGGCCGGTGAACTCGAGCGTCGGGGTCCAACCGAAGAGCCCGAGGTCGAAGGCGACGGGCGGGAGGGCGTCGAGCGCCATCATGAGCATCGTCGTGTCGGGCTCGCGGCCGTCGCGCAGCCGCAGCCAGCCGCGCATGACCCCGCGCATCGAGGGCTTGCCGAGCGCCCACCCGGCGGTGCTCGGGTCGAGCCGCAGGTCGAGCCGCTCGAGGAACTTCGCGTTGGCGAGGAAGTCGGGCGGCGCCTGCTCGGCCGAGACGCACTGCTCGGGCGGCGGCATCTCGGGCGGGCTCGCCTGGCGCTGCACGTCGAGGTCGGTGAGGTTGCCGAACGAGCCGATGGCGCGCATCCGCTCGACGGGCCGGCCGTCGTCGCCGGTCTGGTGGATCGTCATCTGCCCCGTCGAGAGCTTCCGGCCGCACCGCATCACCTCGGTGGTGACGGTGAACGGCCCGGGCTGCGAGGCGGTCATGAAGTACGCCGACAGCACGACGGGGTCGACGTGCTCGGTCGTCTCGGTCGGGTCGGAGGCGAGGTGCTCGCCGAGCGCCCGGAGGGCGGTCGTCATGACGAGGCCGCCGTTGACGGCGTTGCCGATCATCCACTCCTCGTGGAAGGTGCCGTGCCGCTGCGTGGGGTCGTCGCCGGTCTCGAGCCGGGTCGCGTCGTCGTACTCGCTCACGGACAAGGTGTAACAGACGTCCCCGACGCGCCGCCCACCCCGGGCGTATGCCGTCCGCCACGTCCCGCCCGCCGCAGCCGTCTGGGACGTGGCCGGGTGTCGCGTCCCCACGGTGTCGGCGCCGTCTGGGACGGTGCTCGCATGGACCTCACCGCTCTGCTCGTCGGCCTCGTCATCGGGGCACTCGTCGGGGGCCTGCTCGCCTGGCTCTCGGCCCGCTCCGCCCTGCTGGCCCGGTCGGCCGGCGCCGAGGCCGAGCGTGACGTGCTCCGGGAGCGCGTGGCCGACCTCGAGGCCGCCCGCGACGTCGACGACACGACCGCGAGCCTGCTCGCCCCGCTGCGCGACACCATCGGCCGGGTCGAGCGCCAGGTCGGGGCGCTCGAGCGCGACCGGTCCCTCCAGTTCGGCCAGCTGGGCGAGCGCCTCACCGAGGTGAGCCGCTCGACCGAGTCACTCCGCTCCGAGACGGCGACGCTCGCGAGCGCCCTCAACGCCTCCACCGTCCGCGGCGCCTGGGGCGAGGTCCAGCTGAGGCGCGTGCTCGAGCTGGCGGGCCTCATCGCCCGCTGCGACTTCGACGAGCAGGTGACGCGCGTCAGCCGGCACGGCGCGACGGTGCGACCCGACGCGGTCATCAACCTGCCCGGCTCCCGTCACGTCGTCGTCGACTCGAAGGCGCCGATGGCGCACTTCCTCCAGGCCCACGGCGACACCGTGTCCGAGGTCGAGCGTGCCGAGCTGCTCGCCGCCCACGCCACCTCGCTGCGGCGGCACGTCGAGGGCCTGGCCGCCAAGGCGTACTGGACGGCCTTCACCCGCTCCCCCGAGGTCGTCATCTGCTTCGTCCCCGGCGAGGCGATCCTCGCGACCGCCCTCTCCGACGACCCCGGCCTCTACGAGCACGCCCTCTCGCGCAAGGTCGTCCTCGCCTCCCCGGGCACGCTCTTCGCCGTCCTGCGCACCATCGGGGCGATCTGGCAGCAGGACGCCCTCGAGCAGAACGCCCGCGAGCTGCTCGTCATCGGCCAGGACCTCTATGCGCGTCTGACGACCCTCGGCGGGCACGTGACGACGATGGGCCAGTCCCTCTCGCGCTCCGTCGAGCAGTACAACCGGTTCGTCGGCACCCTCGAGTCGCGGGTGCTCGTCACGGCGCGACGCATGCACGAGCTGCACCTGACCACCGACGCGCCCCCGACCCTCGAGCCGCTCGAGGTCGCACCGCGTTCGCTCAGCGCGGCGGAGCTCACCGACGACCTCGGGCGCACGGCTCGGGACGACGCGTTCCTCGGCCATGCCGTCGGGCGCAGCGGGGCAGTTGGCCAGGGGGGCACAGGCGCCGCCGGCGTCGACTCCCGTCAGGGGTCCGACGACGACCCCCGCGAGCAGTCCGCCTGAGCCGGACCGTCCGGCGCGGCCGGTCGACGCGGGAGCGTGGTCGTCGGCTCGTCGGGTGGCAGCCGTGGGCGCCCCTGTGCGGCAGGCAGTTCGGGTCGCGGGCGGCGATGTCCGATTTGTCCGGGAAGTGGACACCTGCTACGGCGCCGCGGACAATACGCGCGTGGGATTGGGTAGATCGTGACCGGGGCGGGGGGCCCGGGTCCGGAGGACTCCAGCGCGCCGACCCGGCGCATCGGTCCGTACGAGCAGAGCCTGCGCGAGTCGCGCGAGCGTCTCGAGGCGGCCGAGCGCGAGCATGCCCGCCGGCGCCGTCGCACGCGCGTCATCGCGGCCGTCGCGACCCTCGCGGTGGTCGCCGGCGTCGGCTACGGCGCCTTCCGCTACGTCGGACTCCGTGAGGTCCCGACCGCCCTGCCCACCACCGCTGCCCAGCCGACGTCGTGCGCCGACCCGGTCAAGGTCCGGGTGTCCGTGGCCCCGGCCATCGCGCCCGCCGTGGCCGCCGCCGCCGACTCCCTCGCTGCACGGTCGGACGGCCCGTGCGCGGCCTACACGATCGACTCCGAGGAGCCCTTCTCGGTCGCCGGGTCGCTCGGTGGTGCGGGGCGCCCCGACGCCTGGATCACCGACTCGTCCGTCTGGGTCGGGCGTGCGAACGCTGTCTCCGGTTCCCCGGTCACGCCCGGCGAGCCCTTCGCCTCGAGCGCCGTCCTCGTGGCGATGAAGGACGAGACCGCGTCCGGCCTCGGCAGCCGCCTGCGCTGGGCCGACCTGCTCGGCGGTCCGGTGCCGATGCGCATCCCCGACCCGAACCGGTCGGCGATCGCCCGGATCGCGCTCGGCGTCGCGTCGGCGTCGCTCCCGGACGCCCGGCTGCGCACGCTCGCGGCGACGTCAGCGCCCACGGGCACCGGCGGCGTGTCTCTCGCCGGCATCGCGACGGCCGGGCGCAGCGTCGGGGCCGTCGTCTCGCAGGCGCAGCTCGTCGCGTGGAACACCGCCCACCCCGACCAGGCGCTGGCGGCCGTGGCGCCGTCCGAGGGAGCCCCGGCCCTGGAGTACTCCCTCGTGTCGCTGACGAAGGATCCGGACAAGACCGGTCCCGTCACCGCGCTGGAGCACTACCTCACATCGGCGGACACGCGGAAGGTCCTGCAGGACAGCGGATTCCGCACGGCCGATGGCGACCCCAAGGATCCATCGCCGCTGTACGGCGAGATCCACGTGGCCGGTGAGGCCGAGGGCGCCTCGCTCACGAAGGCCGCCGGCCTCTGGAATGCCGCAGCGAAGAAGACCCAGGCCCTGCTCGCCGTCGACGTCTCCGGCTCGATGCTCGAGCGCACCGACAATGGCACCCGTCTCGCGATCGTGCAGAAGTCGACGGCCCGCGCCGTGGCCGCCGTCTCCCCGACGACGATGGCGTCCCTGTGGATCTACTCGCTCCACGTCGGCAGCCGCGCCGACGACTACCGGCAGCTGACCGACTACGGCAGGCTCGGCGTCAGCAAGAGCCTCGGCGCGCTGGACGACGCCGTCGCACGGCTCGACACCTACGTCGGCGGCGGGAGCGGGCTCTACGACACCATCGCCGCCGCCTACGACCGCGCCCGGTCCGCGTGGCGGCCCGGCTACGCCAACACCCTCGTCATCGTCGCCGACGGCCCCAACGAGGACGACTACGGCCTGACCCTCGAGCTGCTCAAGAAGCGTCTCGCCGCCGCGAAGGACCCGAAGCGGCCGGTCCGGGTCGTCGTGCTCGGCATCGGCGGTCGCGCGGACGCGGCCGCGATGCGCCAGGTCGTGGCGATCACGGGTGGCCAGTACGTCTCGACCGAGACGGTCGAGGACCTCCAGCCGGCCCTGACCACGGCGCTCGGCGGCTGACGGGGCGGCGGGGACGCGAGGGCGTCATCGCGTCAGTGGAGCGAGCCGGAGTCCTCGAAGGCGGCGTCGTGGCGCACCGTGCCGGCGTCCTCGCCCTTGGCGGCCTTGAGGTCACGGCGCAGCTCGTTGGGCAGTGAGAAGAGCAACGACTCCTCGGCGGCGATGACCGCCTCGACCTCGCCGTAGCCACGCTCCGCGAGCCACGTCAGCACGTCACGCACGAGCACCTCCGGCACGCTGGCACCCGAGGTGACACCCACGGTCGAGACACCGTCGAGCCACGCCTCGTCGATCTCGTCGGCGAAGTCGACGAGATGCCCGTCCCGGGCTCCGTGCTCGATCGCGACCTCCACGAGGCGCACCGAGTTGGACGAGTTGCGCGACCCGACGACGATCATGAGGTCGGTGTCCTTGGCCATCTGCTTGACGGCAAGCTGGCGGTTCTGGGTGGCGTAGCAGATGTCGTCGGAGGGCGGGCTCTGCAGCGCCGGGAACTTCTCCTTGAGGCGAGCGACCGTCTCCATCGTCTCGTCGACCGACAGGGTGGTCTGCGAGAGCCAGACGACCTTCTCCGGGTCGCGCACGGTGACGTTGTCGACGTCGGCGGGACCGTCGACGAGCGTGATGTGCTCAGGGGCCTCGCCCGCGGTGCCCACGACCTCCTCGTGCCCCTCGTGCCCGATGAGGAGGATGTCGAAGTCGTCGTCGGCGAAGCGGACGGCCTCGCGGTGCACCTTCGTCACGAGGGGACAGGTCGCGTCGATCGTCTTGAGGCTGCGGACCCGCGCCTCCTCGTGCACGACGGGGGCCACCCCGTGGGCCGAGAAGATGACGGTGGCACCCTCGGGCACCTCGTCGGTCTCGTCGACGAAGATCGCGCCGCGCTTCTCGAGCGTGGTGACGACGTGCTTGTTGTGCACGATCTGCTTGCGCACGTAGACCGGCGGCCCGTAGAGCTCGAGGGCCTTCTCGACGGTCACGACCGCCCGGTCGACACCGGCGCAGTAGCCGCGTGGCGCCGCGAGGAGGACCTTCTTGGCGGACGTCTGGTCGGCTGGCTCGCTCATGGGCCCATCGTACGGTGGCGCACCGCTCGCCCCCGATTCGCCGCCCGGGCCGCGAGGACGCCGCAGCGGGCGAGGACCGGCCAGGCACCGCTCGACGAACGACCTCGACACGGGCCCTGAACTCGACCACGTCGTCAGGGTCCTCGCGCCAGAAGGCCCGCTTGACGGCATACGCGCCCGGGTCCGTGACGGGCCGGTGGACCTCGCCCATGGTGCCTCGTGCGACCCACTCCATCGAGCGGACCGAACCGAGCGCGTAGCGGTCGGCCACCCAGCGCGCAGTCTCGTCAGGCTCGGGGATCACCCGCGCCGACGCCAGGTGCGTCACATCGACCCGGCAACACCTTTAGGGTGACGCGGGTGAGCATGACGAGCCCGCTGCCCGACAAGGCCGCCGACACCACGGCCGAGCAGCCGTGGCCGGTGCGGGTGCTCAGCCTCAAGATCTCCGACTACGTCGACCGGATGAGCCAGCTGTGGGTCGAGGGCCAGGTCGTCCAGTTCAACCCACGCGGCGGCACGGCGTTCCTCACCCTGCGCGACCCCGACGTCGACATGTCCCTGTCGGTCTCCGTGCCGATGAACGCCGTCAACGCCATGCCGATCCCGCTCGCCCAGGGCGCCCGGGTCGTGCTCCAGGCCAGGCCGACGTTCTGGACCAAGCGCGGCACCCTCCAGCTCGAGGCACGCCAGATCCGTCCCGTCGGCATCGGCGACCTCCTCGCCCGCGTCGAGATCCTCAAGCGCACGCTGGCTGCCGAGGGCGTCTTCGACGCGGGACGCAAGCGACCGATCCCCTTCCTCCCGCACCGCGTCGGCCTCATCACCGGACGCAACTCCGCGGCCGAGAAGGACGTCGTCGAGAACGCCCGGCGCCGTTGGCCCGCCGTCCTCTTCGAGATCCGCGAGGTCGCCGTGCAGGGCACGTCGGCCGTCACCGAGGTCGTCGAGGCGCTGCGCGAGCTCGACGCGATGTCGTCCGTCGACGTCATCGTCATCGCCCGCGGTGGTGGTGCGCTCGAGGAGCTGCTCCCCTTCTCCAACGAGGCGATGGTCCGTGCGGTCGCCCAGGCCCGCACCCCCGTCATCAGCGCCATCGGTCACGACGTCGACACCCCGCTGCTCGACCTCGTCGCCGACTGGCGGGCCTCGACACCGACCGACGCCGGCAAGAAGGTCGTCCCCGATGCCGCCCACGAGCGCGCCCTCGTCGACGCGGCACGCGACCGCGTGCGCCGCGCGCTCGTGCGCCGGGTGGAGGCCGAGCGGTCCGGGCTGCGCTCCCTCGTCTCCCGTCCCGTCATGGCCGACCCGATCGCCCTGGTCCGCGCGCGTCGTCAGGAGGTCGCCGCCCTCCGGGCGCGGGCCACGACGCGCGTCGAGGCCCGACTGCACCGCGCCGCCGACCAGGCCGAGCACCTCCGTCGCCAGGTCGTGGCTCTCTCCCCCCAGTCGACCCTCGAGCGCGGGTATGCCGTCGTGCAGCACCGCGACGGCCGGATCGTCATGGACCAGGACGACGTCGGGGTCGGCGAGCTGCTCCGGGTCCGCGTCGCTCGCGGCGACTTCGGCGTACGCCCCGTGACCGCCGGCGCCGAGGACGCCCCACCGAAGGCCTCGACGCGCAGGACCGCGGCGCGGAAGACGACGAGCGCCCCTGCCCGGAAGGCGGCCTCGCCACGCACGCCCCGCGCGGGCAAGCGGCCCGCCACCCCGCCGGAGCCGACCGGCGGCGGCGACGCCGCGACGCCGTAGGGTGGCGCCCATGGCTGACGCGACGACCACCGACGGCTTCCCTGACATCGCCGGGATGCGCTACGAGGACGCCCGTGAGGAGCTCATCGCGATCGTCGCCCAGCTCGAGGCCGGGCAGGCCCCGCTCGAGGACTCGATGCACCTCTGGCGTCGCGGTGAGGCGCTCGCCGCGCACTGCGCGACGTGGCTCGACGGCGCCCAGGCCGAGATCGAGCGGACGACGCGTCCGACGTCTCCCGCAGCACCGACCGGCGAGCTGCACGCCGACGACGAGATCTTCGACGAGGACGACGAGTCCTGACCGACCGCCCCTGACCGACGGGCCTCGACCGACGGGGCTCGACGGGGTCGGGTCAGCCGGTCGTGGTCGACGGCGCGGGGGTCACGCCGGGCGCGGGCGTCACGGGCGCGAGGGCCGCGACGAACGCCTTGAGCTCGTCCTCGGGCGCGGTGCCGCTCGCCACGAGCGTCAACCCGCGAGCGCCGTCACCGCGGGCGACGTAGGCGACCTGGCCCGCGTCGTTCGCGACGAACTTCTCGAACGTGCGCCCCGAGACCGTCACGGTGCCGGCGGCGTCCCCGTCGTCGACCGAGCGGGCGACCCAGCCCTGGGTCGCGCCCGCCGCCTGCTTCAGGGCGATGTCCTTGCCGCTCGGGGTCGTCCAGACCGTCGTGAAGGTCTGGACCTTCTCGGTGCCCGGCGCATACGTCGCCACGGTCGGCACCCAGCCGTCGCCGAGGCCCTTCGGCAGCTGGACCGGCCACGACGTCTGCGCCGCGACCTGGCTCGCCTTGCCGGCCGCGTCGACGGCCGGACGCTGCACCTGGGTGATGCGGGGGACGATCGCGACGAGCGCGAGCACGAACAGCCCGATGACGAACATCGAGCGGAACATGTTGGGGAAGGTCCCGAGCGAGTAGCGGCTCGGCGGAGCGGCCGGCGTGGTGGGGCCTGCGGCCTCCGGTGACTCGGTCGCCGGAGCGGGGGTGGTCTCTGCCGGGGGTGTCGACGGCGTCGACGGGGTGTTCATGCCCCCATGGTCCCCGACTCCCGGACGCGGTCCAAACGCGGGTGTGGCCACCGATAGGCTGGCGCCGACTCGTTCTGCGCCGACGGAGGACCTTTGATGAAGCACAGCCAGCCGGATCGCAACCTCGCTCTCGAGCTGGTCCGGGTGACCGAGGCAGCAGCCATGGCCGGGGGCCGCTGGGTCGGCCGCGGCGAGAAGAACAAGGCCGACGGTGCCGCCGTCGAGGCGATGCGCGCCATGATCTCGACCGTCAGCATGCGCGGCGTCGTCGTCATCGGCGAGGGCGAGAAGGACAACGCCCCGATGCTCTTCAACGGTGAGCAGGTCGGTGACGGCACCGGCCCCGAGGTCGACGTCGCCGTCGACCCGATCGACGGCACGACGCTGACGGCCAAGGGCATGAACAACGCCGTCGCCGTCATGGCCGTCGCCAACCGGGGCGCGATGTACGACCCCTCGGCCGTGTTCTACATGGACAAGCTCGCGACCGGTCCCGAGGCGGCCGAGGTCGTCGACATCCGGCTCCCCGTCGCCGAGAACATCCGGCGCATCGCCAAGGCCAAGAAGGAGACGCCGGCCGACGTCACGGTCGTCATGCTCGACCGGCCGCGCCATGAGCACCTCGCCGAGCAGATCCGCGACACGGGCGCCCGCATCCGCTACATCGTCGACGGCGACGTCGCCGGCGCCGTCATGGCCGCCCGCCCGGGCACCGGTGTCGACCTGCTCCTCGGCATCGGCGGCACCCCCGAGGGGATCATCGCCGCCTGTGCCATCAAGTGCACCGGCGGCGTCATCCAGGGCCGGCTCTGGCCCAAGGACGACGAGGAGCGCCAGAAGGCCCTCGACGCCGGTCACGACCTCGAGCGGGTCCTGTCCACCGACGACCTCGTCGTCGGTGAGTGCTTCTTCGTCGCGACCGGCATCACCGACGGCGAGCTGCTCCGAGGCGTGCGCTACGGCGCGAAGTCGGCGCGCACCAACTCCCTCGTCATGCGCTCGCGCAGCGGCACCATCCGCACCATCGACAGCGAGCACCGCTTCGACCGCCCGGGCTGGTTCGGCAGCACCGACATGATCGAGGAGTGAGGACCGCCACGATGTCCGACCCGACGCCCCCCTCGTCGCCCGTCCGCACCCTCGTCGTCGGCGAGGCCCTCGTCGACGCGGTCACGACCGCCGGCGGCGACACGGCCGAGCACGTCGGCGGCAGCCCCGCCAACGTCGCCTTCGGCCTGGCGGCCCTCGAGCACCCCGTCGACCTCGCGACGTGGATCGCGACCGACGAGCGCGGTCGCCGCATCGAGGACGTATGCCGTGAGCGCGGCGTCGCCCTGACGGCGGGCTCGCAGGGTGCACCCTTCACCTCCGTCGCGCACGCGACGCTCGACGCCACGGGTGCCGCGACGTACGTCTTCGACCTCGAGTGGCAGGTGGCCGCGGTCCCCGGCCTCACGGCATACGGCCACGTCCACACGGGCAGCATCGCCGCCGTCCTCGAGCCCGGGGGCGGTCAGGTGCGCGAGATCCTCGCCGCGGCCCGCGAGCTGGGCGCCACCGTGTCCTACGACCCGAACGCGCGGCCGTCGCTCATGGGGCGTCCCGAGCAGGCCCGTCACACCATCGAGAGCTCGATCGCACTGTCCGACGTCGTCAAGGTCAGCGACGAGGACATCGAGTGGCTGTGCCCCGGCGAGGCCATCGACGACGTCGTCCGCGCATGGGGTGAGCTCGGACCCTCCCTCGTCGTCGTGACACGCGGGGGCGAGGGCACGGTCGTCCGCGTCACCCGCACCGGCGAGCAGCAGGCGCTCCCGGCGCCCACCGTCACCGTCGTCGACACGGTCGGGGCCGGTGACTCGTTCATGGCGGGGCTCGTGTCGGGCCTCATCGATGCCGGGCTGCTCGGCGGACCGGACGCGCGGACCCGTCTGCAGGCGGCGTCCCTCGCCGACGTCGTGCCCGCGGTGGAGCGCGCGCTGCGCACCGGAGCACTCACCGTCGAGCGCGCCGGGGCCCATGCGCCGACCCGAAACGACATGGCCTGAGGACAATTCGGGCATTCGACAAGAAGGCCAGCAGTCGGGCACCATTCTGCGCGACTCGCCGGGTAGTTTTGGCCGGTGGTTCACCCTGACGCCCCGGTGCCGGGGCGTCCTCATGTGAGGAAACCTCGTGTCCAACCCCACCCCTCCACAACGCCCCGTCGGCCCGTACGAGCAGAGTCTCATCGAGAGCCGCGCCAACCGTAAGGCCCTCGAGGCCAGGATCGCCGCGGCTCGCCGCAACCGCATCATCGCCGCCGTGCTCGGCGTCGTGCTGCTCGCCGGGGCCGGCGTCGGCGGCTTCGTCTGGTGGAAGGGCCGGGAGGTGGCTCCCGTCGCCGCCCTCACGGCGACCCCTGGCAAGTCGTGCCCCGACCGCACCCCGGTCTCCGTCTGGGTGTCGGAGGCGGCCCAGCCCGCGGTGCTCGCGCTCGCCAAGGAGTACCAGGCCGACCCGGACTCCCCGTGCGTCGACTACGTCGTCAAGGGCAAGGCACCGATCGAGGCCATGATCGGTCTGGGCCAGGGGCAGCCGGACCGGCCCGATGCCTGGATCCCCGACTCCCCGCGCTGGGTCGAGCGCGTCAACGAGGCCGCCAAGCTCAACGCCAAACCGGCGGGCGCCTTCGCCAAGAGCCCCCTCGTCATCGCGATGGACCCCGCCCAGGCCGACAAGCTCGGTGACCAGCCGAAGTGGCTCGAGCTCGTCGCGTCGGACAGCCCGATCCGGATGAGCGACCCCCGCTCGACCACGGCCGGCATGCTGACGCTCGCCTCGGCCCTGCCGGAGCTGTCCAACGAGCAGGGACGCGTCGTCATCCCCAAGCTCGCCAAGGGTGCGGCCGCCTCGGTCGACGACCTCTTCAGCGCCTACAACGCCGACCCCGCGACCGCGGCAGCCTTCCCGGTGTCCGAGGCCGACCTCATCGACCACAACCGCCTCTACCCCGACCACAAGATGGTGTCGGTCACCCCGAGCGAAGGCACTCCGGCCTTCGAGTTCTCCCTCGTCAACGTCGCGACCGACCCGGTCCGCGACCAGGCCGTGGAGCTGCTCCGTGCCTACCTCATGACGCCGACCGCCGCCAAGATCTTCGCGCAGTACGGCATCCGCTCGACGGCCGTCCCCGTCACCATGCCGACGCCGGCGGGCAGCGTGGGCGACGTCAAGATCGGGCCGAGCCCCGACGCACAGACCGTCACCGCCGCCACCAACGTCTGGCAGTCGGCGACGACCGACTTCTCGATCCTGTCCGTCTTCGACGTCTCCGGCTCGATGAACGACAAGGTCGGCGACACGACCCGCGTCGCCATCACGCAGGAGGCGGCCGGCATCGCCCTGGCGGCCCTGCCCAAGACGACGAAGCTCGGGCTCTGGATCTTCTCCATCGACAAGGGGGGCAAGGGCCAGGACTGGCGCGAGCTCGCGCCCATCGCTCGCCTCGACGACGACTCCCACCGGGCCGTCGTCGCGACGGCCGCGAGCACCCTCGCCAAGAACGTCGGCGGCGGTACCGGGCTCTACGACACGATCTGGGCCGCCTACCAGAAGGTCAAGCAGCAGTACGACCCCAACCGGGTCAACGCCGTCGTCATCCTCACGGACGGCCGCAACGAGGACCCGAAGGGCATCTCGCTCGAGCAGCTCAAGGCCAACCTGCGCGCTGCGAGCGACCCGACCAAGCCGATCGCCATCACGACCATCGGCATCGGGCCCGACGTCGACCCCAAGGCGCTGTCGCAGATCTCGAAGATGACCTACTCCGACTTCTACGCGGCGCCGTCCCCGGCCGACATGACCACCGTCCTCGCCCGGGCGCTCTTCGACCACGAGTGCAAGAACGGCCGCTGCGTCTGACCCAACGGGCCAGACGACGCCGTCGCCACACCTTTCACAGCAGAAACACGCACGACCCCCGGCCCGCCGGGGGTCGTGCGTGTTTTCCGGCCGTCCAGAGACGGCGTGTCGCGGGTAGGTCACGGGCAGGTCACCCCACTAGACCCGCCTGCGGTGACGCGGTAGGAATGAGGTGTTCCACGTGACCATGGTCACGTTGATCGGTGGGGATCGACGCACAACTCAACGACGAGGAGCGACCATGAGCGGTATCCCAAGACGTGCACTGAGGGCTGGCGGGGTGGTCGCAGCCGCTGCACTCGTGCTGACCGGCTGCCTCCAGAACCCCAACGCCTCCGGCGGCTCCGGCGGGGCAGGAGGAGCCGGTGGCGGGTTCGCTGACGGCGGATCGGCCGACGGCGACAAGGTCGTGACGATCCTCGGCGCCTTCGGCGGTGACGAGGAGAAGAACTTCAACGCCTCGCTCGCGGAGTTCGAGAAGGCCAGCGGCATCGACATCAAGTACACCTCCGACCAGGACTTCACGACGACGATCAAGCAGAAGGTCAGCTCGGGCGACTCCCCCGACATCGGTCTCTTCCCGCAGCCCGGCGGCATGATCGAGATGGCAGCCCAGGGCAAGGTGCAGCCGATCGACACCTACCTCGACTATGACAAGCTCCAGGGCACGCTGCTCCCCGGCTTCCTCGACGCGGGTCGCTACAAGGGCCGCGTCTACGGCGCCCCGATGCGCAACGCCGTCAAGAGCATCGTGTGGTACCCGAAGGCTGCCTACGAGAAGGGCGGCTACAACCAGTCGCCCGACACCATCCAGCAGCTCCGGACGGACGTCGCCGACAAGATTGCCGCCACCGGCATCACGCCCTGGTGCATCGGCTGGGAGTCCGACCAGGCCACCGGCTGGGTCGGGACCGACTGGGTCGAGGAGCTCATGCTCCGCATGTACGGACCCACCGTCTACGACGACTGGACCTCGCACCGGATGCCGTTCAACGACCCGAAGGTCGTCAAGGCCCTCGACGAGGCGGCCAAGTTCAACAAGGACCCGAACATGGTCCTCGGCGGCACGAAGGGCGTGCTCAACACCGCGTTCGGCGACGCCATGACCCCGGCCTTCGCAAACCCGCCGAAGTGCATGCTCCACCGCCAGGGCAACTTCGCCACGACGTTCTACCCGAAGAACGTCCAGGCGGACCTCGACAACCAGGTCGGCATCTACGTCTTCCCGAAGTTCGCCGGCGGCTACGACGGCCAGGCGATTCTCGGCGGCGGTGACCTCGCAGCCCTCTTCAACGGCAACGACCCTGACGCCCAGAAGGTCATGGCGTTCCTCACCTCCGACAAGTTCGGCGGCCCGTGGGCCAAGGCCGGCGGGTGGCTCTCGCCCCACAAGACCTTCGACCTCAGCAACTACCCCAACGAGACGACGAAAAAGATCGCGCTCATCGCCAACAAGGCGAGCGTGCTCCGCTTCGACGGCTCCGACCTCATGCCCAAGTCCATCGGCTCGGACGTCTTCTGGAAGGAAATGGTCAAGTGGGAGAACGGTCAGTCCTCTCAGCAGACGGCTGACAACATCGAAGCGGCTTGGCCCAAGTCATGACCGCCGACACCAGCGCGGCAGCGCCGCGACAGCGAATGCGCACCGGGGACGACCCTGACGCCCACCTGCGGACCAACCCGGCCAAGCTCGTGCTCGGCCTCGTGGGGATGATCGCGATGGTCTGGGGCCTGGCCAACCTCTTCCTCGCCTTCGCCTACTACCCGCAGTGGTTCGGGAACAACAAGTTCATCATCGGCGTGCTCGCCATCATCGGCGGCGTCGGCGGTGCCGCCCTACTGTTCTTCTTCCTCAACATGTTCGTCGAGTCGCTGCCGCGGCGGCTGTCGGAGGGCGCGATCCCCTACGCCTTCCTGCTGCCGGGGCTGCTCCTCGTCGCGCTCATGCTCATCTACCCGACGTTCCAGACGATCAACTACTCGTTCGCCAACTCCGACAGCACGGCCTACGTCGGGTTGCAGAACTACAAGACGATCTTCGCCGACCCCGAGTTCTGGAGCTCGATCGGCAACAACGTCCTGTGGCTGCTCATCGTGCCCGCGATCGTCGTCGCCTTCGGCGTCATCGTCGCGGTCCTCGCCGACAAGCTCTCCGCGACCGGTGAGAAGACGGCCAAGAGCCTCGTCTTCCTGCCGATGGCGATCTCCTTCGTCGGCGCGTCCGCGATCTGGGGCCTCGTCTACGCCTACAACAACCCGGGGCAGACCCAGACCGGACTGCTCAACGCGATCTGGGTCGGTCTCGGCGGCGACCCGCAGACGTGGCTCGCGATCTCGACCGCCAAGCTCAACTCGATCCTGCTCATGGTGATCCTCATCTGGCTGCAGGTCGGGTTTGCCATGGTGCTGCTCTCCTCGGCCATCAAGGGTGTCCCCGAGGACACCATCGAGGCGGCGCGCATCGACGGGGCCGGTGAGGTGCAGATCTTCTGGCGCGTCGTCATCCCGCAGATCCGCGGCACGATCATCACGGTCTTCGTCACGGTCTTCATCACCGTCCTCAAGGTCTTCGACATCGTCTACGTCACGACGAACGGCGCCTATGGCACCAACGTCATCGCGAACCTCTTCTTCAACAAGCTGTTCGCAGCGAGCGAGGCCGGACAGGCGACGGCCATCGTCGTCGTTCTGCTCATCGCGGTGACACCGCTCATCTGGTACCAGATCAAGCACTTCCGCGACGAGGAGGCCAACCGATGAGCCGCTCACTGATGAAGGACGGGCGGCCTCGTAGCCCGTTCTCGATGGTCACGATGGGCGTCCTCGCGCTGCTCTGGACGATCCCGACCATCGGCCTGCTCGTCACCTCGTTCCGCACCCGCGACGACGCCGCGGGCTCGGGCTGGTGGACGGCGCTCTTCAACCCGTTCAGCGCCGACTGGACGACGAGCAACTACTCGGGCGCCTGGACCGGGGCCGACCTCAGCTCGGGCTTCATCAACAGCATCGTCGTCGCCATCCCGGCGACGGTCATCCCGATCATGTTCGCGGCGTTCGCCGCCTACGCGTTCACCTTCATGGACTTCCGGTTCAAGGAGTTCTTCTTCCTGCTCATCATCGCCGTCATGGTGGTCCCCATCCAGGTGGCCTTCCAGCCGATGCTCAACCTCCTCGGGCCGCGCGGCCTCGGCATCAGCGGGGAGTACATCTCGGTGTGGCTGCTGCACACGGGCTTCGGCATGCCGCTGTGCATCTACACCCTGCGCAACTACATGAGCACGCTCCCGCGCAGCGTCGTCGAGTCGGCCAAGATCGACGGGTGCAGCCACTTCCAGACCTTCTGGAGGCTCGTCGCGCCGATGTCGATCCCGGCCATCGCGGCGTTCGCGACGCTGCAGTTCCTCTGGGTGTGGAACGACCTGCTCATCGCCAAGCTGTTCCTCAAGAGCGAGAACACGACCGTCATCGTCAAGCTCCAGCAGCTCCTCGGCACCCAGGGCCAGGGCCAGGAGCTCCTGACGGCTGGCGCGTTCATCTCGATCGTCGTCCCGATGATCGTGTTCTTCACCCTGCAGCGGTTCATGGTCCGCGGCATGACCTCCGGCGCCGTCAAGGGCTGAGGCACCCGCCTCGGCGCTCGCGCACCGACCTGCTCGCCAGTCCCCTCCCGGCCGTCACTAGGCTGGGAGGGGACTGTCGTATGCCGTGGGGCTCGGCGGCATACGCCCGACCAGCTCGAGCCCACCTGTATCGCAAGGAGCGTTTCGTGGCCGACTTCGCCTACGAGGACCTGCTGCCCATCGGCGCCGACGAGACGCCCTACCGGCTGCTGACGACCGAGGGCGTGCGCGCCGTCGACGGGCCGGGGGGGCGCACGTTCCTCGAGGTCGACCCGGAGGCGCTGCGGCTGCTGACCGAGACGGCGATGCACGACATCGCCCACTACCTGCGCCCGGCGCACCTGCAGCAGCTGCGCAACATCCTCGAGGACGACGAGGCCAGCAACAACGACAAGTTCGTCGCGCTCGACCTGCTCAAGAACGCCAACATCGCGGCCGGTGGCGTGCTGCCGATGTGCCAGGACACCGGCACCGCGATCGTCATGGGCAAGCGGGGCCAGCACGTGCTGACGCCGGGCACCGACGAGCAGGCGATCAGCGAGGGCGTCTACGACGCGTACACCCGCCTCAACCTGCGCTACTCGCAGATGGCCCCCCTCACGACGTGGGAGGAGAAGAACACCGGCTCCAACCTGCCGGCGCAGGTCGAGCTCTACGCCGACACGCTGCCCGGCCACGAGGCGCAGTACAAGTTCCTCTTCATGGCCAAGGGCGGCGGCTCGGCCAACAAGAGCTACCTCTACCAGGAGACGAAGGCGATCCTCAACGAGGACGCCATGATGCGCTTCCTCGACGAGAAGCTCCGCTCCCTCGGCACGGCGGCCTGCCCGCCCTATCACCTCGCCATCGTCATCGGCGGCACGAGCGCCGAGTTCGCCCTGAAGACAGCCAAGTACGCGTCGGCGAAGTACCTCGACACGCTGCCCACCTCAGGGTCGCTGACGGCCCACGGCTTCCGCGACACCGAGCTCGAGGAGAAGGTGCTCGAGCTGACCCGCCAGTTCGGCATCGGAGCCCAGTTCGGCGGCAAGTACTTCTGCCACGACGTGCGCGTGGTCCGCCTCCCCCGACACGGCGCGAGCCTCCCGGTGGCCATCGCCGTCTCGTGCTCGGCCGACCGGCAGGTGCTCGGCAAGATCACCGCCGAGGGCGTCTTCATCGAGCAGCTCGAGACCGACCCGGCACGCTTCCTTCCCGACGCCGGCGCCGTCGACCTCGGCGAGCACGAGGACGACGCGATGGGTGTCAGCTCGATCAGCAAGAACGTCGTCGTCAAGGTCGACCTGACGCAGCCGATGGACGACATCCTCGCCGAGCTCGCCCGGCACCCGGTCAAGACCCGGCTCTCGCTCACCGGGCCGCTCGTCGTCGCGCGCGACATCGCGCACGCGAAGATCAAGGAGCGGCTCGACGCGGGCGAGGAGATGCCGCAGTACCTCAAGGACCACCCCGTCTACTACGCCGGCCCCGCCAAGACGCCAGAAGGTATGCCGTCCGGCTCGTTCGGGCCCACCACCGCCGGGCGGATGGACTCCTACGTCGACCAGTTCCAGGCCGCCGGCGGGTCCAAGGTGATGCTCGCCAAGGGCAACCGGAGCAAGCAGGTCACCGAGGCGTGCGATGCACACGGCGGCTTCTACCTCGGCTCGATCGGCGGCCCGGCGGCCCGGCTGGCCCAGGACTGCATCAAGCACGTCGAGGTGCTCGAGTACGAAGAGCTCGGCATGGAGGCGGTGTGGAAGATCGACGTCGAGGACTTCCCCGCCTTCATCGTCGTCGACGACAAGGGCAACGACTTCTTCGCCGAGGTGAGCAAGCCGATGGCCTTCACCATCTCGAAGCGACCCGGACTCCAATGACCGAAAGGACAGATATGAGCGAGAACGCCTCTGCGGGAGCGGGATTCGACGACCTTCTCGCCGCCAACCGCGCCTATGCCGACCGTTTCGAGATGGCCGGCTTCGACGGCATCGCCCAGGCCGGCGTCGCGATCGTCACGTGCATGGACTCCCGCATCGATCCCCTCGGCCTCGTCGGCCTCAAGCCGGGCGACGCCAAGATCTTCCGCAACCCGGGCGGGCGCGTGGCCTCCGAGGCCCTCGAGGCGCTCGTCCTCGCCACCCACCTGCTCAATGTGGACCGCATCCTCGTCGTGCCCCACACCCGGTGCGCCATGGCGTCGAACAGCGAGGCCGAGCTGCGCGAACGTGTCGGTGCGAGCGCCGGCAAGGACGCGTCGTGGATGACGTTCCACGCCATCGCCGACCAGGAGCGCGCCCTGCGCGAGGACCTCGCCAGGGTGCGCACTCACCCGCTCATCGCCGAGGGCGTCGAGGTCGCCGGCTTCATCTACGACGTCGACTCCGGACTGCTCCGGCCCGTCGCCTGACCCGCTCCCGGTCGTGGGTCAGGTGACCGCGCGCGTGGTCCAGACGTGGTGCGCGACGGCGGCGGCCAGCACGAGCCCCGTCGTCAGCACCGTCAAGCCCACCGGCGGGCCGATGGCGGCGACGCCCAGCAGGACGAGCCCGACGACGACGCCCACCCGGGTCTCGACGACGGGCGCTCCCGCCATCGCGTGCATGGCCGTCAGGCACCACACGTAGACGGCCACCGCACCGGCGAGCGCCACCCCCACGACACGGTCCGTCGTGTGCGCCTCGCCCTGGACGAGGTCGACGGCGGCCGCGAGCGCCGCCCCGGTCGCCGCCACCGAGACGAAGACGAGGTAGTGGCCGTAGCCGGTGACGAACGTGCTCCGGATGCCGCCCTCGAAGAGACCCGCGTGCTCGCGCTTGAAGTAGAGCCACCACATGGAGAAGACGATGAGCAGCCCGCCGACGACGATGGCGAGCAGCCCGGCCTCCGCGCCCTGCTCCAGCGCCCCCTGGACCGCCTGCACCGAGGCGAGGATGACCTCGCCGAGCACGATGATCGTCAGCAGGGCGTAGCGCTCGGCGATGTGGTGCGGGTGGAACGGCGTGATGCCGTGCCGCTCGGCCACGATGGGCACGAGCAGCTCGAGGACGACGAGGGCGAAGAACGACACGAGCAGCGCCGTCTGCCCGTTCAGGAGCAGCCGGGCGATCCACAGCACCTGCACGATCGCGATGCCCGACGCATACGTCAGCGCGGTGCGCCGCCCCTCGGGGTGGCCGGCCGCCGCGCGGAGCCACATGGCCACCATCGCGAAGCGCATCACGGCGTAGCCGCCGACGACGAGTCCCGACTGCTCCGTGCTGAAGAGCTCGGGGATGCCCGCGGCGAGCATGAGCGAGCCGGCCATGATGGCGAAGGTCAGCAGGCGGTACGTCACGTCGTCGCAGTCGTACGACGAGGCGAACCACGTGTAGTTCATCCACGCCCACCAGATGGCGAAGAAGACCATGACGAAGTTGACGAGGTCGCCGAGATGTCCTTCTGCGAGGCCGTGGTGCCACTGCGCGGCGGCACTCGCGATCGCGACGACGAAGACGAGGTCGAAGAGCAGCTCGAGCGGGGTCGCGACGCGATGCGGCTCGTGGGGGTCACGGGGCTGCATGCGCCGCGACAGGGGCACGACGTTGACGTGGCTCACGGGCCGAGTCTGCCAGCAGCGCGCCGGCCGGTGCCCCCGTCAGCCGAGACCGCGCCGCTCGATGAGGTGCCGGATGTCGGCGTCGGCGCCCCGGAACTCGCGGTAGGACTCGAGCGGGTCGGCCGCGCCCCCGATCCCGACGACGTGCCGGCGGTAGTGGTCGCCGTTGGCGCGGGTCAGGCCGCCGTTCTCGCGGAACCATGCGACGGTGTCGGCGTCGAGCACCTCGCTCCAGATGTAGGCGTAGTACTGCGCGTCGTAGGCGTACGAGAAGGTGTGCGCGAAGTACGTCGACCGGTAGCGCGGCGGCACGAGCGGGTTCGCGAGCCCGACCGCGGCCAGGGCGGACGCCTCGAAGGCCTCGACGTCCGTGACGCGCGAGGCCTCCTCGACGTCGATGGCATGCCACGCCTGGTCGAGCAGCGCTGCAGCGAGGTACTCGCCCGTCGCGAAGCCCTCTCCGAACGTCTGCGCGGCGACGAGCCGGTCGACGAGCTCCTGCGGCAGCGGCTCCCCCGTCTCGTGGTGGACGGCATAGCTCCCGAGCACCTCGGGCCAGAGCATCCACATCTCGTTGACCTGGCTCGGGTACTCGACGAAGTCGCGGAAGACGCGGGTCCCGGCGAAGTGCGGGTAGGTGACCCGGGCGAGCAGGCCGTGGATCGCGTGCCCGAACTCGTGGAAGAACGTGCGGGTCTCGTCGTAGGTGAGCAGCGTCGGCTCACCCGGACCGGGATTGGGGACGTTGAGGTTGTTGCACACGACGGCGCTCGTCCGGCCCAGCAGGGTGTTCTGGTGGACGAGGCTGTTCATCCACGCCCCACCCTTCTTCGTGTCGCGGGTGTGGAGGTCGAGCAGGTAGAGCCCGAAGGGCGTCCCGTCGGCGTCGTGCACCTCGAAGACGCGGACGTCGGGGTGGTAGCCCTCGAGGTCGTCCCGTTCGTGGAAGGTCAGGCCGTAGAGCAGCCCGGCCGCGTGGAAGATCCCGTCGTGGAGCACCCGCTCGGCCTCGAAGTAGGGCCGCATCGCCGCGAGGTCGACGGCATACCTCGACGCACGGACCTTCTCGGCCCAGAAGGCCCAGTCGTGCGCCTCGACCGGATGGCCCGCCTCGTCCTCGAGCAGCGCCCGCTCGGCCTCGATGTTGCGGGCCGCGGCCGGGGCGAGGCGCCCCAGCAGGTCCATGACGCGCTCGGGGGTGCGCGCCGTGGAGTCGGCGAGCGCCGCGGCGGCATGCGTGTCGTAGCCCAGGAGCCGGGCCCGCTCGGCCCGGAGCCGGACGGTCTCGAGGACGAGGGCCTTGGTGTCGTTGGCGTTGTCGCGGTTGCCGCGGGAGCCCTGCGCCTCGTGGAGCCGGCCGCGCAGGTCCCGGTCGGTGAGCGAGGCGAGGTGCGGGTGCCCGGTCGGCAGGACGAGCGTGAGCAGCCAGGCCCCCTCGTGCCCGTGCTCGGCCGCAGCCGCCGCGGCGGCCGAGATCTCGCCGGCGGTCAGCCCGTCGAGCGCCGCCACGTCGTCGACGAGGACGGCGAGGTCGTTGGAGTCGGCCAGCAGGCGCTTCTCGAACTGGGTGCCGAGGCTCGCGAGCCGCCCGTTGAGCTCACGCAGGCGGTCCTTCGCGCTCTCGTCGAGCCCGGCCCCGGCGACGGTCATCTCGGTGAGGTGCCGCTCGACGAGCCGTCGCGACTCCGGGTCGAGGGCGGCCATCGCCACCTCGTCGTCGTGGACGGCCCGGATCCGGGCGTAGAGGCGCGGGTCGAGCCGGACCGCGTCGGCGTGCGCGGTGAGACGCGGCGCATACTCCTCCTCGATCGCCTGCACGGCGTCGGTGGCGAGGGAGCTCGACGTCCCGAAGAAGGCCAGGCTCGTCCGGCTCAGCGTCTGCCCCGAGCGCTCCAGCGCGACGAGGGTGTTCTCGAAGGTCGCGGGCGCCGGGTCGGCCGCGATCGCCTCGACCTCGGCGAGGTGCTCGGCCATGCCGCGGTCGAACGCCTCGCGGTAGTGCCCGTCACGGATCAGGGCGAAGGGCGGCAGCCCGTGGGGCAGCGGGCTCGGGGCGAGCAGCGGGTTGGCGGCCGGGGTCTCGTCGGGCATGGCCTGAACCCTACGCAGCAGCGGCTCCGCCCTCGACCCGGTTTCGACCGGAAACCCGAGGGCGTATGCCGTCCGGCGGGCTCAGAGCGACAGCTCGGCCCTGACGACCCCGACGAGGCGGTCGGCGAGCGTGCGGGCCTGGTCGCCGTCGGCGGCCTCGACCATGACGCGGACGACCGGCTCGGTGCCGGACTTGCGTAGCAGGACCCGACCGCTCTCCCCCAGCTCTCCCTCGGCCGCACGCACGGCGTCGGCGACGGCCGTGTTGGCCTCGAGGGCCGACTTGTCGACGTCCTTGACGTTGACGAGCACCTGCGGGAAGTGGGTCATGATGCCGGCGAGGTCGGCGAGCGTCCGGCCGGTCGCAGCGACCCGTGAGGCGAGCATGAGCCCGGTGAGGGTGCCGTCGCCTGTCGTGCCGTGGTCGAGCATGACGACGTGGCCGGACTGCTCGCCGCCGAGCGCGTAGCCGCCGGACTTCATCCCCTCGAGGACGTAGCGGTCGCCGACAGCGGTCTGCAGCACCTTGATGCCGGCGCCGCCGAGAGCCTGGATCATGCCGAGGTTGGACATGACGGTCGCGACGAGCGTGTCGCCGCGCAGCACGCCCTGCTCCTTCATGGCGAGCGCGAGGATCGCCATGATCTGGTCGCCGTCCACCTCGTGGCCGGCGGCGTCGACGGCGAGGCAGCGGTCGGCGTCGCCGTCGAGGGCGATGCCGAAGTCGGCGCCGACCGAGACGACGGTCTCCTTGAGGTGCTCGAGGTGCGTGGAGCCGTAGCCGTCGTTGATGTTGAGCCCGTCGGGTTCGCCGCCGATGACGGTCACCTGCGCGCCGGCCTCGCGGAAGGCGCGCGGGGCGACCTCCGACGCAGCCCCGTGCGCGGCGTCGACGACGACGTGCAGGCCCTCGAGCCGGTGCGGCAGCACCGAGAGCAGGTGCGCGACGTAGCGGTCCGCGCCGTCGAGCAGGGGCGTGATGCGGCCGACGTCACCGCCCGTGGGACGCTGCCACTCGTCGCGCAGCCGGGCCTCGATGCGGTCCTCGAGGTCGTCGGCGAGCTTGTGCCCGCCCCGGGCGAAGAACTTGATGCCGTTGTCGGGCATCGGGTTGTGCGACGCCGAGAGCATGGCACCGAGGTCGGCGTCCTGCTCGCCCACGAGGTAGGCGATCGCCGGTGTGGGCAGCACGCCCGCGTCGCGCACGTCGATGCCCGCCGAGGCGAGGCCGGCCACCGTGGCGGCCGCGAGGAACTCGCCGGACGCCCGGGGGTCGCGGCCGACGACGGCGACGGGGCGGTGACCGTTGAAGGCGCCCACCTCGCCGAGGACGTGCGCCGCGGCGACGGAGAGGTCGAGCGCGAGCTCGGCGGTGATGTCCTTGTTCGCCACACCACGGACGCCGTCCGTGCCGAAGAGTCGAGCCACGCTTGTGTGCCTTCCCGATGGGTCCGACCCACTGGGCCGGCTGATGTGCTCGCACGACGATACCGCCCCCACGGCATACGGCCATCCGGCGGAGCCCGAAACGGTCACAACGGACATACCCGCTCTGATCGTGCCGGAAAGTGGCAGGGAACTGGCAGGTGGCTCCCATCCACTTCACAGACGCACCCCGCGACGATGTGGCCATCCCGGGGCCCGACACCCGCGGGCCTTCCCGGGTCCTTCCCAGAGAGGCACTCGATGAGCACTCGACGTTCACGGCGACTGGTCGCCGCCACCGCCACCGCCGCCACCGTCCTCAGCGTGGCGACGGCGCTCGGCGCGTCCGCCGCGGCACCGAGCACGTCCGCGCCCGCTGCCGGCGCGTCCGGCGCAGGGGTGACCAACCCGTACTCTCCGGCCTACGGCCACCCCTACCGCCACGGCGCGGTGCCGACCCGCGAGCTCAACACCCAGATGCACCGGTGGGAGGCCCAGACCAAAGGGGCGCGGCCCACGCAGGCCAAGACGCTCTCCTACGGCGGCGGCGTCGACGGGATCGGCGTCACGAGCGGCGGCGCCGAGAAGGTCTACCTCGTGTTCTACGGCAGCCAGTGGGGCAGCCAGGGCACCGACGCCGGCGGCAACCTGACCTTCACCGGCGACCCGAAGTCAGGGGCCCCGGTCGTCCAGAAGCTCTTCAAGAGCCTGGGGACGGGCGGCGAGGCCTGGTCGGGCGTCATGACGCAGTACTGCGACGGTCCGCTCGTGGCCAAGGGCGCGACCTCCTGCCCGTCGAGCGCTGCGCACGTGCGCTACCCGACCGGTGGGGCCCTCGCCGGCGTGTGGTTCGACCCGTCCGTCGCGGCGCCCGCGAACGCCACGGCCAAGCAGCTCGGCGACGAAGCCGTCCGCGCCGCAGGGCATTTCGGCAACACCACCGCCGCCAGCAACCGCGACGCGCAGTACGTCGTCCTCTCCCCGACCGGCACGCACCCGGACGGCTTCAACACCTCGTCCGGGCAGTTCTGCGCCTGGCACGACTACAACGGTGACCCCTACGTCGGGTCGACCAGCCCGTACGGCGACATCGCCTTCACGAACATGCCCTACGTCATGGACATGGGCACGAGCTGCGGGCAGAACTTCGTCAACACCGGCGCCGCGGGCACCGACGACGGCTACTCCATGGTCGAGGGCCACGAGTACGCCGAGACGATCACCGACCAGAACCCGGCCGGCGGATGGACGAACACGACGTCGCGCACCTACTCCGGTCAGGAGAACGCCGACGAGTGCGCGTGGATCGCACCGGGCAGCGCGGGCGGCGCGGGCAACGTCTCGACGACGTCCGGCAGCTTCGCGATGCAGGCCACGTGGTCCAACGACACCAACCGGTGCGACCTCAGCCACGCCACGGTGGGCTGACGCGTCACCGACCCGGCCCGGCGGCATACGCCCTCGGGAACGACGAAGGCCCCCGAGCAGTGCTCGGGGGCCTTCGTGCAACCAGCTGAGGCAGCCAGATCAGCGCTTGGAGTACTGGGGAGCCTTGCGGGCCTTCTTGAGACCGGCCTTCTTGCGCTCCGGGACGCGGGGGTCACGGGTGAGGAAGCCGGCCTTCTTGAGGGCGGGACGGTTGAGCTCCTCGTCGATGCCGTTCAGCGAGCGGGCGACGCCGAGGCGGACCGCGCCGGCCTGGCCGGAGGGGCCACCGCCGTGCACGCGGACGAGCACGTCGTAGGAGCCGTCGAGCTCGAGGAGCGTCAGGGGCTCCTTGACGATCTGCTGGTGCACCTTGTTGGGGAAGTAGGCGTCGAGGGTGCGGCCGTTGATCTTCCACTCGCCGGTGCCGGGGACGATGCGCACGCGGGCGATGGCCTGCTTGCGGCGACCGGTCGCAGCGCCGGGGGTCGAGACCTCACGGGCGCGCTTCGGCTCGCCGGCGACGGAGCCGTCGGACTCCGAGGTGTACTCGGTCAGCTCGGGCTCGTCGGTGTCGAGGACTTCCTCGTTCACGATGTCAGTCACGTGTCTTGTCGCTTTCTACGCAGCAGCCGGGGGCTTACTGCGCAACCTGGGTGATCTCGAAGGGGACGGGCTGCTGGGCCGCGTGCGGGTGCTCGGCACCGCGGTAGACCTTGAGCTTGGAGAGCTGCTGGCGGGCCAGCGAGTTCTTCGGGAGCATGCCGCGGATGGCCTTCTCGACGGCCTTCTCGGGGCTCTTGGCGAGCAGCTCGGTGTAGGAGGTCGACCGCAGGCCGCCCGGGAAGCCCGAGTGGCGGTAGGCCTTCTTCTGCTCGAGCTTGGCGCCGGTCAGGGCAACCTTGTCGGCGTTGATGATGATGACGAAGTCACCGGTGTCGACGTGCGGTGCGAACTGCGGCTTGTGCTTGCCCCGGAGCAGGACAGCGGCCTGGCTCGCGAGACGGCCGAGCACGACGTCGGTCGCGTCGATGACGTGCCACGTGCGAGTGACCTCGCCGGGCTTCGGGGTGTACGTGCGCAATGGAGTCTGCCTTCGCTTCTGAAAATGGTGGAGCAGTGAATGCCGCTGGGCTCGGTCCGCGTCGCCCGTCTCGTCCACGAGGTGGGGATGACGGGTTCGCCTGACGGCCCGGTGCACAACTTCATCCATGTTACGGGGTCGCGTGCCTGCGCCCAAATCACGGACACGGACACCGAAAACAGGGCCTGACCTGCACGGATGGCAGATCGAGACCTCCGTGCATAGATCTTGTGCACATGAAGTGTGCAGAGGTATTGTGCACACTATGGTTGCACAGGATCCCTCGAACCCCTCCCCGACCGCGTCGTCCGGGCCCTCGGAGGACGAGAACGTCTGGCTCACGCCGGAGAGCGTGCGCGTCCTCGCCCATCCGCTGCGGTCACGCCTGCTCGGGGCGCTGCGCCGAGGCGGCCCGTCGACCGCGACCGACCTCGCCACGCTCCTCGGCACCAACTCCGGCGCCACGAGCTACCACCTGCGCAAGCTCGAGTCGGTCGGGCTCGTCCACGACACCGAGGAGGGCGAGGGCAAGCGCCGGCTGTGGCGCGCGAGCTCCGAGTACCACTCCTGGCACCCGAGCGACTTCGAGGGTGACGAGGACTCCGAGACCGCCCTCAACTGGCTCACGCGCGACTACGCCCGCCACTTCAGCGAGCAGTACGACAAGTGGCTCGACGTCTCGACGACGTGGCCCACCGCGTGGCAGGACGCTTGCGGCTCGAGCGACGCGGCCGTGCTCGTCACCGCCGAGTCCCTCGAGGCGATGCGGGAGGAGATGTGGGACCTCATCGAGCGCTACCGCCGCGTCGGACAGGGCAACCCGCAGGCGCGGCGGATCGCCGTCTACGCCTTCGCCTACCCGCTCGACCTCGACCGACCCCCGACGACGACGACGAAGGACTGAGCCCGATGAGCCCTCGGGACACCCTGCTCTCCCCCACTGCGGCCCGCCGCGTCTTCCTCGCCCTGAGCTTCACCCGGTGGTTCCCGGTCGGGCTCGTCGTCGGCCTGCTCACCCTGTGGCAGCTGGAGCGAGGCCTCACCGTGGCGCAGGCGATGACCATCTCGTCCGCCGCCGGGCTGACGATCTTCGCGCTCGAGCTGCCGACGAGCGGCTTCGCGGACGCCTTCGGCCGCCGGCCGGTCTTCGTCGTCTCGGCCGTCGTCAACGTCCTCGCGAGCAGCATCCTGCTCGTGGCGCACTCCTTCTGGGCCTTCTTCGCGGGCGCCGTGCTCACCGGCATCTTCCGCGCCCTCGACTCCGGCCCCCTCGAGGCGTGGTTCGTCGACACGGTGCACGCCACGACTCCCGGCGCCGACGTCGACGGTGCCCTCGCGGCCCAGGGCACCGTGCTCGGCGGGGCGATCGCCTCTGGGGCCCTCGTCTCCGGCGGCCTCGTCTGGTGGCACCCGTTCGCGGGTGCGTCGGCGCTCGTCCTACCCGTCGCCGTTTTCGTCGCCCTCAACGTCGTGCACCTCGTCGCCGTCCTCGTCCTCCTGCGCGAGCCGCGCGGCGCCGAGCACCTCGACGCCTCGGGTGCCCGCCGCGCCCTCGCCTCCGCGAAGGAGGCTCCCGCCGTCGTGCGCGACGGCCTGGGCCTGCTGCGGAGCAACCGCGCGCTGCGCGGCATCGTCTGCGTCGAGGTGTTCTGGTCGGTGGCGATGATCGTCTTCGAGACCTTCCAGCCGATCCGTCTCGCCGAGCTCGTCGGTGGCGAGGAGCGCGCCGGCGCGATCATGGGCCCGGTGGCCGCCGCAGGATGGGCCGTCTTCGCCCTCGGCGCGGCCCTCTCGGGATGGTCGAGCCGCCGCATCGGCGTCACCCGCACCGCGATCGCCGCCCGCGTGCTCAACGGCCTCGGCGCGGTCGTCATGGGACTCGTCGCGGGGCCTGCGGCGCTCATCGCCGCCTACGGCGTCACGTACCTGCTGCACGGCGCGGCCGGTCCGGCCCACTCCGCGCTGCTCCACCGCGAGGCCCAGGCCCGCAACCGCGCCACGGTCCTGTCGATGAACTCCATGGTCGCCTCCGTGGCCTTCGGCATCGCGGCCCCGCTCCTGGGCCTGCTCGCCGAGCGCACCTCGACACAGGTGGCCATGGTGACCGCAGGAGCCGTCAGCATCCTCGGCGCCTGGTTCTACCGGCACGCCCTGCACGCCGAGAAGGCCCGCGCGGCCGAGGGCGTCACGACCGGGCCTGCGCTCCACCCGGCCGTCGACTGAGCCGCCCTCAACCCCCACACGAGTGGCCCCGCCCCCACACCCGCCTCCCGAGCCTGCGACGGCGGGGTCACTCGTCGATCGCGGGCGTGCGCCCGGAGGGACGGGGCCACTCGACGGAAGGGGTGGGACGGGGCGCTCACTCGAGTGGGACGGGGCGCTCACTCGACGTGAAGCGGGGGTCAGGCGGGCGGGGTGGTGACGGCGTCGAGCTCGGCGAGGTCCTCGGCGGTGGGCTCCCACAGGCCGGCCCGGACGTTGTCGACGACCTGCTCGGGGCGCGTCGCCCCCGCGATCACCGAGGCGACGGCCGGCTGGGCCGCGAGCCCGCCGATCGCGACGTCGATGGGGCGCAGACCGCGCTGGGCGGCATACGCCTCGAGGGCCTCGATCGTGTCCCAGTCGGCGCCGTCGAGCCGGTCGGCCATCCCGGCCAGGCGCGTGCCCTCGGGGGCCGGCTCGCCCCGACGGTACTTCCCGGTGAGCAGGCCGGAGGCGAGCGGGAAGAACGGGAGCAGCCCGACGCCGACATGCTCGCACGCGGGGACGACCTCGTCCTCGACGTCACGCTCGAGCAGGGAGTACTCGTTCTGCGCCGAGACGAACCGCGAGGACCCGGCGGCGCGCGCGGTCCAGTCCGCGTCGACGACCTGCCATCCCGTGAAGTTGCTGCTGCCGAGGTAGCGCACCTTGCCCTCGCGGACCAGCTCGTCGAGTGCCGCGAGCGTCTCGTCGATCGGGGTCTGCGGGTCGGGTCTGTGCAGCTGGTAGAGGTCGATCCAGTCGGTGCCGAGGCGCCGCAGGCTCGATTCGACGGCCTTGCGCACGTAGCGGCGCGACCCACGCACACCCCAGTCGGGGCCGTTGGCGCCCTGCATGTCCATGCCGAACTTCGTTGCCACCACGACGTTCTCACGCTCAGATCCCAGAGCGAGGCCGAGCATCTCCTCGCTGGAGCCCTGGCCGTAGATGTCGGCGGTGTCGAAGAGCGTGATGCCGCTGTCGAGGGCCTGGCGCACCACGGCGTTCGTGCCGTCCTGGTCGAGGCGCCGACCGAAGTTGTTGCAGCCGATGCCGACGGTCGAGACGGTGAGCCCGCTGTCGCCGAGCTGCCGGTAGGTCATGTCAGGAGTCGCAGTCACCCGTCCAACCTATGCCCGGGCCCGGTCGGTCGGCAGGTCCCGCACCCATGACGAAGGCCGGCCCCCGCGTGGCGGGGACCGGCCTTCGAGGAGGCTGCGTGGTCAGTTCGGCTGGACGAAGACCGCGACCGTGCGGGCGGGCACCGAGAACGAGCTGCTGCCTGCGTCGTATGCCGCCTGCTTGACGACGCTGTCGGCGCCGTTCGCCTGAACCGGGTTCAGCGAGACCGCGCCGCTGAGGCCGGGGACCTTCTGGGTCACGGCGTCGGGGGTCGCGTTGAAGACGACGACCGCTCCGCGCAGCGCCGGGTCGACGTCGACTCCCTTCGTGTCGTCGATCCGCATGACGATGACACCCTGCTTCGCGTCGGCCGTGCCGGAGACCGGGAAGGTCACCTTGGCGTTGATGGCAGCCGCGTTACCGAGACGGAACAGCTTGGTGCTGAAGCGAAGTCGCAGCAGGTCCTGCGCCATCGCGTCGGCGCTGCGCACATCGGCGGCGGACGGCTTGAGCGCCGGGTTGGCGAGCAGCGGCTTCATGAACGGCCACTTGGCGGAGTTCTGTTCCTGCGGCGGCAGGCCGTGGCCGAAGCCGTTGTCGGCGCCGGTCCAGTCGAGCCGGTTGAACCAGTCACCGCTGTCGTACGAGTCGCGGTTGAGCGACTTGCTGCGGAGCAGGTCGGCGCCGGCGTGCCAGAACGACGGCGTCTGCGCCAGAGCGGTCGTCGCGAGGGACAGGGTGTTCATCCGCACCCGGTCCTGCATCGACGTCGCGACCGGCAGCTTGTACGTCAGCGAGTCGAAGAGCGTCTCGTTGTCGTGGGCGTCGACGTAGCTGACGACCTCGTCGGGCTGGTCGGCGTAGCCGGCCGGGGACCCGTTGTAGTCGACCTGTGTGCCGTTGACGACCGTCCCGGTCTTCTGGCTGCGGAAGGTGAACGTCTTGAGGTTGCCGGCCAGCCCGAGCTGGACCAGGTCGGTGTCGCTGCCGAGGCGGGTGGCCGCGTCGGCGTTGATCGCGGCACCGTTCGGGTCGGTCGCCTCGCCGGAGCCGAAGCCCTGACGACGCGGGTCCTCGTCGAACGGTCCGCCTCCACGCACGCCGTCACGCAGGCGGTCGGAGAAGGTGCCGATGCCCGTGCCACCGAGCTGGCCCTGCGTCGCCTGCACGAAGAGCTTGTTGTCGGCGACCTCGCCGAAGTTCCAGCCCTCGCCGTAGAGGTAGATCGACCTGCCGTCGACGCCGTCCTTCGAGAGCGTCAGGGCGTCGAGGGCCGAGCGCACGGCGAGCATGTTGGCCTTGCTGTGGTGGCCCATGAGGTCGAAGCGGAAGCCGTCGACCCGGTAGTTGCGGGCCCACGACACCACGGAGTCGACCATGAGCTTCTGGCCCATGGCGTGCTCGGTGGCGACGTTCTGGCAGCACGTCGAGGTCTCGACGGCGCCACTCGCGTTCAGGCGGTGGTAGTAGCCGGGCACGACCTTGTCGAGCACGGACTTGTCGCCCTGGCCCGACTGGGCCGTGTGGTTGAAGACCTGGTCGAGCACGACGCGGAGGCCGTCCTGGTGCAGGGCTCCGACCATCGTGCGGAACTCGGCCACGCGGGTCCCGCCGTCGGCCGCAGCGGTGCTCGACGCGTACGAGCCGTCGGGAACGCTGTAGTGGTAGGGGTCGTAGCCCCAGTTGAAGGCGTCCTTGGCCGCGACGGCCCCGACGCACTTCTGCTGCTCCTCGCTGTCGGGCGCGTAGGAGGCGAGGTCGCACTGCGGCGTCTGCTGCTTGGCCTTGTCCTCCTCGATCGAGGCGATGTCGAAGCTCGGCAGCAGGTGCACGGTGTTGAGACCGGCCTTGGCGAGCGCCTTGAGGTGCGCCCTGCCGTCACCGTCCGCGGCGAAGGCGAGGTAGCTGCCACGCAGGGCCGCCGGGACCTTGGCGTCCGACATGGAGTAGTCGCGGATGTGCAGCTCGTAGATCGTCGAGTCGACGTGCTGGGCGAGCTTCGGCGACGGGGTGCGGCTCCACACCGAGGGCATGAACGCCGGGCTCGTCAGGTCGACGGCGACGGACCGCGTGGAGTTCAGCGTCAGCGCCACCGAGCTCGGGTCGGTGACGACGTTGGTCTCGACCGTGCCCGTCGTCGGCGCCCACACCTTCACCTCGTAGAGGTAGCGGGCGTTGAGCGCCGTCGAGGTGCTGAGGCTCGTCGTCCACGCCCCGTCGGACGAGCGCGTCATCGTCGTGCGTCGGGCCGTGTCGACCGGACGGTCCGCCGAGCGGGCCGGCCAGGTGAGCAGGGTGACCTGCTGCGCCGTGGGGGCCCAGAGGCTGAACGTCGCGCGGCTGCGCGTGAAGCCGACACCGTAGGTGCGAGCGGCCGCCCTGGCGGCGTAGATCGCATCGAGGGCGATGGCCGTCTGCGCGCCCGTCGCGTCGAGCAGCTGGCCCGTGGAGGCGTACATCGCGACGGCGACCTGGCCCTTGAGGATCTCGGGCATCAGTGCGGCGGTCGCCTTGTCGAGACGCAGGGCCACGGCCCCCTTGAGCTCCGGGTGGGCGGCCACGAGCGAGGCGGGCAGCCCTGCCGGGTCGCGCGTCAGGCTCGCCACGGAGCCGCCGGTGACGGCCTCCGCGTCGACGGCGAGACCGCCGTCGGCCGACCAGTGCAGGCGCCAGTCGAGCGTCGCGGGGTCGGTGCCGGCCGGCAGCGCCGACGCGGGCCAGGCGACGAGGTCGGGACCCACGACGTAGGCCTTGGACTTCGTCAGGTCGGGCGCGGCGCCCGCCTTGGACGTCTTGACCGTGACCTCGTGCGTCGAGGTCTTGTAGGTGATGGTGGTCAGCACGCCGTCGGCCGGGACCGAGAAGGCGACGTTGTTGGCCGGGTAGGCCTCGGTCCAGGACAGACCCACGGCGACCTTGAACTCGTACGAGCCCGCGGGGATCTGGTCGGTGGTGAAGACGTACGTGCCGTCACCGTCGGGGTCCTGCAGCCACGACCGCATGCAGTCGGGCGCCCAGTCTCCCGGGCAGCCGAGCTCGCTCTGGAAGCTGCCGGGAGCCGTGATGATCGGGCCCGTCGCGTCGTTGGTCACCCAGTGGGTGCGGTGGTCGTAGTAGAAGGTGACGGGCTTGCCGGCGGCCGTATAGGCGATGTTGCCGCCGCCCTTGACCGCTCCGGCACCGTAGTTCTCGTCCCACGACTTGTCGATCGCGGCCTTGTACTCGTAGTCGCCGGCCGGGATGGCGTCGAAGGTGCCCTTCCAGATGTCGTCCTTGGCGTCGAGGGCGAGCTGCGCCTCCGCACAGTCCGGCTGCCAGTCGCCCGGGCAGCCCATCTCGGAGTTGTGGTTGCCGGGGACGCTGACGTTGTCGGGCTGGGTGACGGGGCCGACACCACCGCCGCCACCGCCGCCGGACGTCTCGGGCTCACCCACGATGCCGTAGGTGGAGGTCGCCGAGACGTGGCCGGCGATGTCCTTGGCCACGATGCGGTACTCGACGAGCGTTCCCTTGGCGAGGCCGGACACGTCGTGGAAGACGCGGTAGGGCGCGTTGTCGTCCGTTCCCAGCGGCGTCCAGGAGGAGGTGCCCACCGGGCGCTGGAGGAAGGAGACCTCCGCGAACGTGTTACCGGGCAGGGCGGCGCCGATCTCCGCACGACCACCCACGACACCACCCGCGCTGGGCGACGTCGGGTAGATCGCGGGAGCCGACTTCGGCTGCGCCATGGTCGAGTTCGCCCGATAGACCGCCACCGACAGTGGCGGGACGGTCACCGTGACGCGCCCGTCGGCCGCGGCGCGCAGGTCCGAGGTGGCGCCGAGGAGCGGCACGAGCTTCGAGCCGGCGGAGTAGGTCGAGAAGGTCGCGGTCTTCGCCGTCGTGGCGTTGTTGGCGACGACGACGTACTCGCGCTTGGCCGCCTTGTCGATGCGGCTGATCGCGTAGATGCCGGCCGCGTCCGAGGCGTAGCGGTGCACCTGCGCCCCGTCCGCGAGGGCCGGGTTGGCCGCGCGGAGGGTGGAGAGCGCCTTGATCTCCCGGTAGAGCGGTGCGGACGTGTCGTAGTGCGAGTCGGAGCCGGCGGGCTCGCTGCCCCCGACGACGACGTCGTCCTGGTAGATCGGCGTCCGGCTGGCGAACATGTCCTGGCGCGCACGCTTGTCGCCGAAGTCGCTCTTCGGACCGGTGAAGCCCTGCTCGTCGCCGTAGTAGACGACCGGGTTGCCGCGCGTCAGGAACATCAGGGACGTCGCGAGCCGGTCGCGGGCCAGCAGGTCGTCACCGGTGGCGCCGCCGGCGAGCAGCATCGCGCCGACGCGACCCATGTCGTGGTTGCCGAGGAACGTCGGCAGCTCGTAGGCGTTCGAGTCCGTGTCGGTGTAGTAGTCGTCACCCGCGAAGAGGTCGCGGATGCCGGTGGTCGCCTTGCCCTGGGCGAAGCCGAGCGCCGCACCCTGGAAGCCGAAGTCGAGGGTCGCCGGCAGCGCACCCTTTGTCGTGAACTGGCTCGTGTAGGCGGGGTTGCCGTCGTAGACCTCGCCGAACATGAAGAAGTCGTCGTTGCCGATCGCCTTGGCATGGCTGAGGATCGCCGGCGAGAAGGCCTGCCAGAACTGCATGTTGACGTGCTTGACGGTGTCGATGCGGAAGCCGTCGACGCCGAAGTCGACCCAGGAGTTGTAGATGTCCTCCATGCCCGTGACGACCTTGGGGTTCTCGGTGAAGAGGTCGTCGAGACCGGAGAAGTCACCGTAGGTCGACGACTCGCCGGCATACGTGGAGTCACCGCGGTTGTGGTAGAGCGTCGTGTCGTTGAGCCACGCCGGGACCTTGACGTCCTTGTCGGCGTCGGCGACCTTCGGCACGTACGGGAAGGACGTGCCCGCCGTCATCTTCGGGAAGCAGTCCGGCACGGTGTCGCCGGCGCAGGCCGGCTTGCCGGCGACAGCGGCGTCGTCGAAGGCCTTGCCGCGGGCGTCCTTGTAGGGGCTCGTCTCCTTGTTGACGTAGGTGGAGGAGCCGCCCTCGTAGGAGATGACGTCGGCCGTGTGGTTGGTGATGATGTCGAAGTAGACCTTCATCCCCTTCGCGTGGGCGGCCGAGATGAGCGCCTTCATGTCGGCGTTCGTGCCCAGGTGCGGGTCGATCCGGGTGAAGTCGGTGATCCAGTAGCCGTGGTAGCCGGCGCTCGCGTCGGAGCCGCTGCCCTGCACGGGGCGGTTCTTGAACGACGGCGTGAGCCAGATCGCGGTCGTGCCGAGTCCCTTGATGTAGTCGAGCTTGCCGGTCAGGCCCTTGAGGTCACCACCGTGGTAGAACCCCTCGTTCGTCGGGTCGAAGCCGGTGGAGAGCGGTCCGCCTGTCAGGCCGCCCTGGTCGTTGGCCGTGTCGCCGTTGGCGAAGCGGTCGGCCATGACGAAGTAGAAGCGCTCCTTCGTCGCGAGCGAGCGCAGCGACGAGGCGGCCAGCTTCATGTCGGCCTTCGTGGCGGCACCGGGCAGGTCGGTGGGGGCGATCCCGATGGCGTGGGTCGTGTCGTCGTAGGTGAAGCGCAGCGTGGCCGGGCCGGCGAGGACGAGCGGCACGTTGCCGCCGCCCTGGCCGTAGCTCTCGTCCCACGAGTGGTTGATGGCCACCTTGAGCTCGTAGCTGCCCTTGGGCAGACGGAACTCGGCGGCATATGTCGTCGTGCCCGGCTCGAGCGCGAGGTCGGTGGCGCTGCAGTCCGGCGTCCAGTCGCCGCTGCAGCCGAGCTCGTCCTGCAGGGACCCGACGACCGTTGCGGTGCGCGGAGCGTCCGCCCGGGCGGTCGGTGCCCCGGCCAGCGGGACGGCGAGTCCCGCCATGACGAGGGCCGAGATGCTGGCGACGGACAGGGCCGGGCGACGGCGCATGCGCACTCCTTTGTGGGCTGGGTCGCTCACGCCCGCGTCTGGACGCTCGACCACCGGGGGAGAACTTAGCGCCCGAATCGGACACCACGCCAGACCTGGACTGCAAAATCTTGCACTCAGGCTCAGGATGTTGCGGTTTCTTGCGCCGAACGACAGCCGTTCAGCCCACCGAGGCACCCGGGCGCGGTACGAGGGCAGTCACGGCCGCGCCGAAGTCGGCGGCTCGCCTCACGGTCACCGGCCCCTCGGGCGCGGCGATCCCGTCGGGCCAGCCGGGCCCGCCGATGACGACCTCGAGCGGCCAGTCGATGATCTCGAGGTCGCGCCAGAACGGCTCGGCCTGCGGGCGCGCGAGCGAGGCCCAGAGGAAGACGGCCCGCGGCTGCGACTCCCGCAGCGCCGACACGAGGGCGTCGGACGGCACGCGCGGGCCGAGGAAGAGGCTCGCCACCCCGTGGCACGCGAGCTCGGCCTCGAGCGCGAGCAGCGGGAGGTGGTGCTGCTCGTCGTCGGCGCTGGCCAGCACGACGGGCAGACCTGCGACCCGGAGCCGGTTGGCCCGCACGACCGCGCGCAGCTCGGACTGGAGCAGCTCGCTCGTCAGGTGCTCGGACTGCACCCCGAGCCGCCCCTCCTCCCAGAGGTTACCGACGCGGCGCAGCGCCGGCGCAAAGACCTCGACCCAGGCCCGACCGACGTCGCGGCGGCGCATGACCTGGCGGTAGAGCAGCGCCATGGTGCGGGGGTCGAGAGCTCGGGCCGCGCCCACGATGGCCTCGACGAGGTCGGTCGCATCCTGCTCGGAGCCCTCGACCTCACCCGCGCGCGCACCACCGACACCGGGCTCGCCGGGCTCGCCGGGCAGGCGACCCAGCCCGTCCCCCTCGCCCGGGGCTGCGGACCTGCGGTCCCCGTCGAGACGTTCGGCGATCGCCCCAGAGTCCATCGCCAGCACCGAGTCCGCGGCGCTCTGCGCGGGCACCCCCTGGGCGGTCAGGCGGGACATCAGCAGCACGCGCCGGATGTCGAGCTCGGTGTACCGGCGGTGGTTGCCCCGGGTCCTCAGGCTCGGTCCGATGCCGTGGCGGCGATCCCAGGACCGGAGCGTCGGCGCGGCGATGGCGAGTCGCTCGGACACGACTCCCACGGGCCAGCCCAGATCGGGCGCCCGCTCCCCCGGCTCGGGGTGGTCAGGCTCCGTCTGGCCGGGCTCCCTCGAGGCTGCCGGCTGCGGGTTCATGTCGATCATCACCGTTTCACGTTGGTCACCCGCGTCGGGCGGAGCGGTCCGAGATTCCCGTCATGGACCGCTCCAGCGCCGATCGGGCTCCCCAGATCATAAACTTATGCAGACCTCTTGTGCAATGCATAAGTTCTGCGTAGGTTCTGCATCAGATCGCTCGACCGGACCGACGGAGGAAGCCATGACGATCACTCGCCTTCCGCGCCCCACCTACTCCTCGTACGAGTGGCAGGAGCAGGGTCGTTGCCGCACCAAGGCCGTCGAGCAGTTCTTCGCCGACGACCAGGAGCTCGACCAGCGCGAGCGCCGCGAGCAGACCGAGGCCGCCCGCATGGTGTGCGCCTCGTGCCCCGTCCGGGAGCGGTGCCTCGACCACGCGCTCCGGGTTCCCGAGACCTTCGGCATCTGGGGCGGCACGACGCCGACCGAGCGCGCCCAGATGCTCTGGGACGTCGCCGGCTGAGCGAGCCGTCAGCGCACGGCGAGGGCGATGACCTGCGCCGTCGGCAGTCCGGCGAGGGACGCCCCGTCGAGCAGCAGCTTCGCGCCGCGGACGCCGGCGCCGATGACGACCGGACCTGCCGCGACGACGGCTTCGTCGACGAGCACCGGCCAGCCCGCCGGCAGCCCGACCGGCGTGATGCCACCCTGCTGCATCCCGGTCAGCTTCTGGGCCTTCGCCTGGTCGGCGAAGGAGATCTTGCGGGCGCCGAGGTGCTTGCGCACGACGCGGTTGATGTCGGCCCGGTCGGTCGCGAGCACCATGACGGCCGCGAGGGTCGTGTCGTCACCGCGGCGTGCCTCGACGACGACGCAGTTGGCCGACGCCTCGGGTGCGACGTCGTAGGCCTCGCAGAAGGCCGCCGTGTCGGCGAGCGTGGCGTCGATCGGGGCGACCCGGACCCCCGGCACGTGCTCGAGTGCCGCCGCGACGGGCGGGGCGAGCAGGTCGGGGCGCTCGGAGGCGGCCACCCACGTCAGGTTTCCTTCGGCGCTCGGCATGGCCCGAGCGTATGCCGCCCGCTCCCGCACCGCCCAGAGGGCTCGTATGCCGTCGGCCCGCCCGACGGCATACGGTCTGCGCTCAACTGCACGAACGTGCGGCAGTCAACCGCCGCGGCCGGTCCCTCGCAACGCGAAACCGGCGCTCTCACGCGGCCGACGCCCGGGTCAGTGCGAGAGCAGGGCGACGACCGTGGCCGCGGGCACCGGCCGCGCCGACCTCCAGCCCGAGCCGGCCCACAGGGCGAGCAGGTCCGAGCGCTCCGCCCGTGCCGACGCCCGCCGCAACGGCACCGTGAGGTGGTGGACCTCCGGGTAGGCGGCCGGGGCGTGGCCGTCGTGCCGACGCAGGAACTCGGTCTCGAGACCGCGGGCGAGGCGGCCCGAGTAGGCCCGGGTCACGGCGGTGCGCTCGTAGGAAGGGTCGGCGAGCGCGCGGCGGTAGGCGAGGCCGGTCCCGGCCTCAGGAGTGAGGAGCAGGGCGGTCCCGACCTGGACGGCGTCAGCCCCGGCGGCCCGCACCTGCGCGGCACGCTCCGGGGTCGAGATCCCGCCGGCGGCGACGATCGGCACGTCCGTCTGCGACCGCACGGCGGCGACGAGGTCCAGCAGGTCGGACGCCGACGGCTCCTTGGCCGGATCGAGGGTGCCACGGTGTCCGCCGCCCTCCGGTCCCTGGAGACAGAGCCCGTCGACGCCGGCACCGAGGGCCGCTGCCGCCTCGTCGACGTCGGTGACCGTGGCGACGGTCTCGATGCCGGCACGGCGCAGCTCACCGAGCACCGCCGTGCTCGGCAGCCCGAACGTGAAGGACACCAAGGGAACTCGCTCCCGCACGACGAGGTCGAGCTTGCGTTCCCAGTCGTCGTCGTCGCCGGGCCTCGGCTCACCGGGCTCCACGCCGACGGACCGCGCGTCGTCGCCCAGCGTCTCGCGGTAGGCGGCCACCGCGTCCGCGCGCTCGGCGCCGGTCAGCTCGCCCGGCCCGACGGCATACGCGTTCGCCTGGGCGGGCACGAAGAGGTTGACGCCGAAGGGGCGCGAGCTCGCGTCCCACACCTCGGCGATCGCCGAGGCGAGCTGAGGTGCGGTGAGGTATCCGGCAGCGAGGAAGCCCAGACCACCGGCCTCGCCGACCGCGGCGACGAGCTCGGGAGAGGTCGGGCCTCCCGCCATCGGGGCGCCGACGACACCGGTCTCGAGCGTTCGCAGCAGCATGCCCCGACGCTACTCCGCTCCCCCGCCCGGGGCACCGGGCCGTGCGGCCGACGTGGGGAGTGTGGGCGGGGTCACCGCGGCCGGACGACCCGCCCCTCGTCCCACACCGGCTCGGTCGACTCGTAGACGCGGCCGTCGGCGCCGAAGACGAGGAAGCGGTCGAAGCCGCGCGCGAACCACCGGTCGTGGGTCACGGCCACGACGGTCCCCTCGAAGCGGTCGAGCCCCTCCTCGAGCGCCTCGGCCGACTGGAGGTCGAGGTTGTCGGTGGGCTCGTCGAGCAGCAGCATCGTCGCGCCCGAGAGCTCGAGCAGCAGGATCTGGAAGCGGGCCTGCTGCCCGCCCGACAGCGACTCGAACTTCTGCTCGCCCGAGCGCGCCAGCTCGTAGCGGTCGAGCGCGCGGGCGGCCTGCTCGCGTGGGCGCCCCTCGCGGTGCTCGTCACCCCGGTGCAGGATCTCGAGCAGCGTGCGTCCCATGAGCGAGGGGTGCTCGTGCGTCTGCGCGAACCATCCCGGACGCACGCGCGACCCCAGCCGCACGACGCCGGAGTGATCGACGGGCACCGGCCGCACGTCGCCGACGGGCTGGTGCTCGCGCTCGGGGTCGGTGCCACCGCACGCGAGCAGCCGCAGGAAGTGCGACTTGCCCGAGCCGTTGCTGCCGAGGATCGCGACGCGCTCGCCGTACCAGACCTCGAGGTCGAAGGGCTTCATCAGGCCGGTCAGCTCGAGCCCCGTCGCGACGATGGCCCGCTTGGCCGTGCGACCCCCGGTGAGGCGCATCTTGACCGACTGAGTCATCGGCGTCTCCTCGGGCGGCCCGGCCTGCTCGAACTTCGCGAGGCGGGTCTGCGCGGCCTGGTAGCGCGAGGCCATGCCGTCGTTGAACTTGGCCTTGACCTTGAGCGTCTGCACGAGGGTCTTGAGCTTGACGTGCTCCTCGTCCCAGCGGCGGCGCAGCTCCTCGAGGCGGTCGTTGCGGTCGGTGCGGGCCTGGGCGTAGGTCGCGAAACGGCCGGGGTGCACCCAGAGGGTGGCGCCGGCGGCTCCGGGCTCGAGCGTCGCGACGCGGGTGGCGACCCGGTCGAGCAGCTCGCGGTCGTGGCTGATGAAGAGCACCGTCTTGGGCGAGGCGACGAGCGCCTCCTCGAGCCAGCGCTTCGTCGGCACGTCGAGGTAGTTGTCGGGCTCGTCGAGGAGCAGCACCTCCTCGGGTCCGCGCAGCAGCGCCTCGAGCACGAGCCGCTTCTGCTCACCGCCGGAGAGCGTCGTGACCGTGCGCCACTGCGCCTGCTCGTACGGGATGCCGAGGGCCGCGACGGTGCACTGGTCCCAGAGCGTCTCCTGCTCGTAGCCACCCGCCTCGCCCCACTCGACGAGCGCGTGGGCGTAGGCCATCTGGTCGTCCTCGGAGTCGCGCTCCATCATGAGCAGCTCGCTGCGGTCGATCTCCTCGGCGGCGGCGCGGATGCGGTCGGGCGCCACCGAGACGAGCAGGTCGCGCACGGTCGTGTCGTCGCGCACCTTGCCGATGAACTGGCGCATGACGCCCAGACCGCCCGAGCGCGTCACCGCGCCCTCGTGGGCCGCGATGTCGCCGGCGATGATCCGCGTCAGTGTCGTCTTCCCGGTCCCGTTGGGACCGATGAGTGCGACCTTGGCGCCCTCCCCGACCCGCACGGAGACGTCGTTGAGCAGCGGCCTGCCGTCAGGCAGGCTGAACGAGACGGAGTTGACGTCGACATGGCCCACGAGAGTCAAGCCTGACGTATGCCGTGTGGCCGCGTCACCCGGTTAAGCATCCGGTCGCGCACGCGTCACCCCCACGCCCAGGAGTCGAGCACGGCGCGGTAGACGTCGAGCGCCTCCGGGTGGGCAGGGTCGTAGGTGAGCCGGATCGCGAAGGCCTGCTCCGTGTAGGCGACGACGTAGTAGACGTGGCGCACCTGCTCCGACTGGTCGACGACGATGCCCATCGCCCGGTAGCCGGCGATCTCACGCTCGGGGGCCGCCATGGGCGTCAGGCCCTTGGCCTCGAAGCCCTGACGGATCCCGTCGACGACCTCGGCCAGCGAGTGCGAGCCCACCTTGATCGGCCGCTCGACCGCGATGAACGCCGGCACGCCGTCGTCGTCGGGCTGCACGAGGGTGTCCGGCGGCGGGTCGAGGTCGCGCTCGGCCCGGCTCCACCCGGCGGGCTGGAGGTAGCTGTAGTCCACGCCGCGGACACGGTCCTCGGTCATCGCCACGGGGCCGACCGCGGTGGGGAGCGGCTCGATGCGGTGGCCGCCGCTGTCGGTCGTCGGCGCCGCGGACGTCGGCAGGTGGACGACGCCGACGTCGGTCGGCGTGGGCGCCACCGGGGCGGGGTCGGCGGAGCAGCCGGCGAGGCACGGGGCCACGACCAGGGCGATCGCCGGAAGCAGTGCCGCCGACGTCCTCACGCGAGACGCCATGGGGCTACGTCCACGCCCAGGTCGAGAGGAGCTCGTCGAACTCGGCCATCGCGTGCGTCGCGTCGGCCTGGGAGGAGCTGAGGGTGAGCAGGTAGATGCGGCCGCCGCGCGACACGCCGTAGGAGCGGGCGAGCACCTTGATGCCCTGCTGTTCGAAGGTCGTCGTGAAGCCGGCGGCCGCGGAGCCGGACACGCTCTTGCCGGGGGCCGAGGACACGGTGCGTCCGGCGGCCCCGAGCTGCTGGCGTCCCTTGGCCAGCTCGTCGTCGAGGACCGACTGGTCGCCGGCGGCCGAGGTGACCACGAGGTTGTTGGCGAAGGCACCGACCTTCTTGGACGAGAGGAGCACGAGGTCGATGTCGGCCACGCCGGTGGCCTTGTCGGTCGCCTCGGTCCACCCCTCCGGAGGCACCACGGTGAAGGCACCCGAGCGGCCCCGGACCTCGTCGCCAGCTGCCGTCGTGGCCGAGCCGGTCGCCGTGGACGTCGCACCCGACGCGGAGGCGGGGCTGCTCGCCGGCGGCGAGGCGGTGGTGTCCTTCGAGCAGCCCGTGAGCACCAGGGCGCAGGTGAGGACGCCCACCGAGACGACACGGGTCGGGCGGGCCTTCATGCGGACGATCCAACCACAGGTGGCTGGTGGCCGCCGGTCCGGTCTCGGGCCTGAGACACCGCTCAGACGGCAGAACGGCGTGCCCGCGTGGCCACGGCCCGCGCGGCGAGGTCGTCGTCGTCCGGGTAGACGACCTCCTCGAGGCTGAGGCCGTGCGGCGGCATGACGTGGATTCCCGCGGTGCGCTCGGCCCGGTCCCGGAGCGCCCGCGGCCAGTCCACAGCGCGACGGCTCTCGCCGACGGGCACGACGGCACCGACGAGCGACCGCACCATCGAGTGGCAGAACGCGTCGGCCCGCACCGTGGCGGCGAGCACGCCGTCGGGAAGGCGGACCCATGAGAAGTCGAGCAGCGTTCGCACGGTCGTCGCACCCTCCCGCTGCTTGCAGAACGCCGCGAAGTCGCGCAGCCCGATGAGCGAGCGCGACGCCTCGTCCATGGCCGCGACGTCGAGGGGCCGGCGCCACCAGACCGTGTCGTGGCGTCGCAGCGGGTCACGGTCTGCGTCGGGGTCGGCGAGGCGGTAGAGGTAGCGCCGCTCGACGGCTGAGAAACGTGCGTCGAAGCCAAGGGGGGCCACCACCGCACGGCGCACGACGACGTCCGTGCCCAGCAGGCCCCCGAGACGACTGACGAGGGCGACCCCCGGCTCCCGGTCGGAGCGACCCGGCAGGGTGGCCCAGGCGTGGGCGTCGAGGTCGACGTGGGCGACCTGACCGCGCGCGTGGACGCCGGCATCGGTGCGGCCGGCCACGGTGACCCGGACGGGCTCGGGGCTGCGCAGCACCGTCGACAGGGCAGCGGTCAGCTCGCCCTGCACCGTGCGCAGCGCCGGCTGGACGGCCCACCCCGAGAAGGCTGTCCCGTCATAGGCCAGGTCGAGGCGCACGCGCAGCGTGGACCCACTCGACTCGCTCATGGCGCCCGAGCCTAACGGGATCCGATGGGCCCGTGACGCGCGCCCGTCAACCGCGCCGGGGCCCTGCACGTCCTATGAGTGGGACACCGGACGACCCGGTCCGGGCCCGCCAGAAGGGGGAACCTCCATGCACACCGTCACCCGCCGCATCCTCGTCGCCGCGTGCGCGGCCGCACTCACCGCCCCGGTCGCGTCCGCCGGCACCATCACCCCCGCGACCGCCTCGACCGCGCCGTCCTGCGGCATCACGTGGGGATCCGGCGCGAAGGCGACGAGCCCCACCCAGCTCTGGACCGGCGCCGTCACGGGGGTCCTGGCCGGCCGGCACGCCTGCTACGACCGGCTCGTCATCGACCTCGCCCGTGGCCGTGGCATCCTCGGCTACGACGTCCGCTACGTCGGCGCCGTCACCGCGCCGGGCAGCGGCCTCCCCGTCCCCGTGAGCGGTGGCGCGAAGATCCAGGTCACCGTCGACGCGCCGTCGGTCCTCGGCCGGACCACGACGACCTTCTCCGGATGGACCACCTTCCGGCAGCTGCGGGGCGTCGGCAGCTTCGAGGGCTACACCGACTACGGGCTCGGCGTGCGGGCGCGGCTGCCGATGCGCGCCTTCGTCCTGACCGACACCGACGGTGGCCGCCGTCTCGTCGTCGACGTCGCCCACCGGTGGTGAACGAGAAGGGCCCCGCACCACTGGTGCGGGGCCCTTCTCGTCGCGCCGGAGCGCGAGGTCACTCTGGTGGCTCAGGTGGCTCAGGAGCCGGAGCCGGCCTTCGTGAAGCCGGCGGCCTCGGCGTCCTCGGCGGACTTGAACCAGAACTCGGCGATCGTCTGGTCGTACCACTGACCGTCGGCCTCGTGGTACTTGCCGGAGTCGGCGTTGCCCTTGACGGTGTAGCCGTCCTCGGGCGACGAGCCGTCCTCGTTCGCGGCGACGGCGCCCTTCGGCAGCTCGACAGCAGCCTCGGTGGCCTCGGCCTTCTCGGCGTCCTCGGCGGCCTTCGTCTCGGCAGCCGCCTGCTTCGACTCGCTCTGCTTCGCAGCGCGCTTCGTGGCGGCCTCGGCCTCCTTGACCGTCGCCTTCTTGGCCGACAGCGGCTCGCGGACGAGCTCGATGACGACCATGGGGGCGTTGTCGCCCTTGCGGGCGGCGATCTTCGTGATGCGGGTGTAGCCACCGTCGCGGGCCGCCATGTCAGGGGCGATCTCGGCGAACAGGCGGTGGACGACACCCTTGTCGCGCACGACCGTGAGGACGCGGCGACGGGCGTGCAGGTCGCCGCGCTTGGCGAACGTGATGAGACGCTCGGCGAGCGGGCGCAGACGCTTGGCCTTGGCCGCGGTCGTCGTGATCTTGTCGTGCTCGAAGAGCGACGTCGCGAGGTTGGCCAGGATCAGCCGCTCGTGGGCGGGGCCGCCACCGACGCGGGGACCCTTGGTGGGGGTGGGCATTTCGTTTCTCCTAGAAGTCCGACCAGGCCGTTCTCGAGCAGTTCGCCGAGGGCTCGGTCAAGAAGCGGTTGGTCAGAGACGCTCGTCCTCGACGAACGACTGGTCGTCGTCGTCGCTGTAGTCGTCCTCGCCGTAGCCGTCGACGAGGGCAGACGGGTCGAACCCGGGCGGGCTGTCCTTGAGGGCCAGACCCATGCCGACGAGCTTGGCCTTGACCTCGTCGATCGACTTCGCACCGAAGTTGCGGATGTCGAGCAGGTCGGCCTCGCTGCGGCCCACGAGCTCACCCACGGTGTGGATGCCCTCGCGCTTGAGGCAGTTGTAGGAACGAACGGTGAGGTCGAGGTCCTCGATCGGCAGGGCGAGGTCGGCGGCGAGCGCGGCGTCAGTCGGCGACGGGCCCATGTCGATGCCCTCGGCCTCGACGTTGAGCTCGCGAGCCAGACCGAAGAGCTCGACCAGCGTCTTGCCGGCCGAGGCCATGGCGTCACGCGGGGTCATCGAGTTCTTCGTCTCGACGTCGACGATGAGCTTGTCGAAGTCGGTGCGCTGCTCGACACGGGTCGCCTCGACCTTGTAGGTCACGGTGAGCACCGGGCTGTAGATCGAGTCGACCGGGATGCGGCCGATCTCCTGGTCACCGGACTTGTTCTGCTGCGCCGAGACGTAGCCACGGCCACGCTCCACGGTCAGCTCCATCTCGAGCTTGCCCTTGTCGTTGAGCGTCGCGATGTGCAGGTCGGGGTTGTGCACCTCGACACCAGCCGGAGGCGTGATGTCGGCGGCGGTGACCGCACCCGGACCCTGCTTGCGCAGGTACATGACGACCGGCTCGTCGTGCTCCGAGGAGACGACGAGGCCCTTGATGTTGAGGATCATCTCGGTGACGTCCTCCTTCACGCCCGGAACGGTCGTGAACTCGTGGAGCACGCCGTCGATGCGGATGGAGGTGACCGCCGCGCCCGGGATGCTCGAGAGCAGGGTGCGACGGAGGGAGTTGCCGAGCGTGTAGCCGAAGCCGGGCTCGAGCGGCTCGATGGTGAAGCGGCTGCGGTTCTCGACCACGACCTCTTCGGAGAGCACGGGACGCTGTGCGATGAGCACTGTTCATTTCCTTCCCACGGGCGACCGCCATATGACGCCTCGTGAAACTGCCCGGTCGTGATCCGGGCGGGCCGGCTCGGCTCTGTCTGCGAGCGCGACCCCAGGCACAAGGGTCCCCGTATGCCGTGAAGCGGGCTTCACGGCATACGGGGCCTTGATCAGTTCTTCGAGTAGAGCTCGACGATCAGCTGCTCGGTGAGCTGCGAGTCGATCTGCGCACGCACCGGGAGCTGGTGGATGAGGATCTGCAGCGAGCCGTCGACGACCTGCATCCACGCCGGGACGGGACGCTCGCCGAACGTCTGGCGAGCCAGCTCGAACGGGAAGCTCTCGACGGACTGCTTGCGGACCGTGATGATGTCGTACTGCTCGACGCGGTAGCTCGGGACGTCGACGCGCACGCCGTTGACCTCGAAGTGACCGTGCGTCACGAGCTGGCGGGCGTGGCGACGCGTGCGGGCCAGGCCAGCGCGGTAGACCACGTTGTCCAGACGCGACTCGAGGATCTGGAGGAGGTTCTCACCGGTCTTGCCGGGGCGCTTCGCCGCTTCCTTGTAGTAGCGGACGAACTGCTTCTCCATGACGCCGTACTGGAAGCGGGCGCGCTGCTTCTCCTGGAGCTGGGTGAGGTACTCCTTCTCCTGGATCCGGCGACGGCCGTGCTGGCCGGGCGGGAAGGGACGGAGCTCGAAGTTCTTGTCGCCGCCGACGAGGTCCATCTTGAGGCGGCGGGACTTCTTGGTGATCGGGCCGGTGTAACGAGCCATGTTTCTAGTTCTCTCTCTCGCTCAGGCCGGATCAGACGCGACGGCGCTTGGGCGGGCGGACACCGTTGTGCGGCGTGGGCGTGACGTCGCTGATCGCGCCGACCTCCAGGCCGGTGGCGGTGAGCGAACGGATCGCCGTCTCGCGGCCCGAGCCCGGGCCCTTGACGAAGACGTCGACCTTGCGCATGCCGTGCTCCATGGCGCGGCGGGCAGCAGCCTCGGCGGCCATCTGGGCGGCGAACGGGGTGGACTTGCGCGAGCCCTTGAAGCCGACCTGGCCGGCAGAGGCCCACGCGATCACGGCGCCGGTGGGGTCCGTGATCGAGATGATCGTGTTGTTGAACGTGCTCTTGATGTGAGCGTGCCCGTGGGCGACGTTCTTCTTCTCCTTGCGACGAACCTTCGTCACACGAGCCTTGGGAGGCATTTTTCTCCTACGTCAGAACTGAATGTCGGTGAGACGTGATCGCGAGGCGATCAGCGTCACTTGGCCTTCTTCTTGCCGGCCACGGTGCGCTTCGGGCCCTTGCGGGTGCGCGCGTTGGTCTTGGTGCGCTGACCGCGCACGGGCAGACCACGACGGTGACGGAGACCTTCGTAGGAGCCGATCTCGACCTTGCGGCGGATGTCGGCCTGCACCTCACGGCGAAGGTCACCCTCGAGGCGGTAGTTGCCCTCGAGGAAGTCACGAAGCGCAACGAGCTCGGTCTCACCGAGGTCCTTGACGCGGGTGTTGGGGTCGACGCCGGTGGCAACCAGCGCCTCCTTGGAACGGGTGCGACCCACACCGAAGATGTAGGTCAGTGCGACCTCGACGCGCTTCTCGCGCGGAAGGTCGACTCCAACAAGACGAGCCATGTTGGGTTGTCTCCTGATTTCTGTGACGCGGAGGTCTGGAGCAAGGCACCGATCCGGGGTCACGGTCCGCCACTCAGAAGGACGGACCACCGGTCCCCGGCCTCCGTGCCGGGGGTGACGTCCTGCGCCGACACGACGGTCGGTCATCAGGGGCCGGGTGCTGCTTTCATTCACTTGTCTTGCGTGCTGTCGAAGTTCTGTCGACGGCGAGGGTGGTGTTTCTGCTCAGCCCTGGCGCTGCTTGTGGCGCAGGTTCTCGCAGATCACCATGACCCGACCGTTGCGGCGGATCACCTTGCACTTGTCGCAGATCTTCTTGACGCTCGGCTGAACCTTCATCTGCCTGCTGTCTTCAGATCGCGCGCCTGCCACCGCGGGCCCCGGAGGGCACGTGACGATCAGGTGCTTGGTTGTGTAATCGGGAGTTGGTGCCTCGCACTCGTCCCGGCCTGACATGCCCGCTCTCGCGGACCGGTCGCGGCCGACCCTGGTGCTCAGCGGTAGCGGAAGACGATCCGACCGCGGGTCAGGTCATAGGGCGAGAGCTCGACCACCACACGGTCCTCCGGGAGGATCCTGATGTAGTGCTGTCGCATCTTGCCCGAGATATGTGCGAGCACCTTGTGACCGTTGGAGAGCTCCACCCGGAACATCGCGTTCGGGAGAGCCTCGACGATCGTGCCCTCGATCTCGATGACACCGTCCTTCTTGGCCATATCCTCCGTCTATCTGTTGGTGGCCGACCCGGACTGAACCGGCCTTTGGGACGTGCCTGGGTGCCGTGCTCGTCGCACAGCGAGAACTCAGGCGCCGAGGCACACGACACCCAACGCACAAGACTACGCCACGGGGGCCCGTTCCCCGAAATCGTGGCCGGAGCGACGACCCCGCCCGAACCATCCCCCGTGGGGGCCCCGCGGAAGGTCCTCCCACGGGAGGATCCCGTATGCCGTCGCCTTGGGTAGCGTGCTCGCGTGACCGTCCGGCCCGCACCCCAGGCTCCCGCTGCGCCGGCCGCACCCGGCGGGGCGGCCCGGCCGCTCGTCGACCGCGTCGGGGCGATCATCGCCTTGCTCTACTTCGTCACGTCGATCACGGTCGCCGCCGGGCTGGGCCGCAGCGCCTGGTGGGTCAACGTGCGGGACCAGCCTGCGGTCCTCGGCTACGTCGGCATCGGGCTCGGCGCCCTCGCCCTGCTCCTGCTCCCCCGCTTCCCGCGCGCGACGTTCGCGGCGTGCGGGGTGCTCGCCTACCTGCTGTACGCCGTCGGGGCCATGCTCGGGCTGCCGACGGTGCTCATGGCCCTGGTCGCGCTCTTCGGCGTCACCCTCTGGACCGACCGGCGCGGCGGGCTGTGGGCCCTCGCGGCGGCGCTCGGCTCGATCGGCCTCGCCACCGTGCTGCTCCTCCTCCGCTTCGGCTACCTCCTCCCGCCGCTCGAGACCTTCCTGTCCGACCGGGTCGCCGTCTTCCTCTTCAACAGTGCCGCCGTCGTCGTGCTCACCTGGGCCGTGGCCGACCAGGTGCGCGCCGCCCGGGAGCGGGCCGCGCTCCAGGACGAGTCCGCGTCGCACGCGGCCGACGCGGCCGCCCACGAACAGGCCGAGCGCGCTGCCGTGAGCCGCGCTGACGGCCTGGCCGACCGGCAGCGGATCGCCCGCGAGATGCACGACGTCGTGGCGCACGGACTCTCGGTCATGATCGTGCAGGCCGACGGTGCGCGTTTCGCGGCCGCCTCCGACCCGGACGCCGCGACGACCGCGCTCGCGACGATCGCCGCGACCGGGCGGGCCTCGCTGGCCGAGATGCGGCGGCTGCTGGGCGTGCTCCGCGACGACACGACCGGCGTCCCGGAGGCGCCGCAGCCGGGACTGGCCGACATCGAGACGCTCGTGGCGGGCCTCACCGCGGGCGGGAGGGTCGTGCACCTGCGCCAGGAGGGCGAGCTGCTGCCCCACGACGCGACCGAGGGTGACGCCGCGACCGGGCTGACGGCCTACCGGATCGTCCAGGAGGCCCTGACGAACGTCATGAAGCACGCCGGCGAGGACGCGACGGCCTGGGTCAGCGTGACGGTCGGACCGAGCCGCGTCGTCGTCGAGGTCGTCGACGACGGCGACGGCGGGAGCCACGTCGACGGCGGTGTGGGCCACGGCCTGCGTGGCATGGCCGAGCGGGTCGAGGTGCTCGGCGGCTCGCTCGTCACCGGACCTGATCCTCGCGGGGGCTACCGCGTCGTGGCGACACTGCCCCGTCTCGCGGCCGGGGCGACCCGACCCATCGAGGTCGCGCCGTGATCCGCGTCATGATCGTCGACGACCAGGCGCTGGTGCGGGCGGGCTTCGCCATGCTCGTGCGCTCGCAGCCCGACCTCGTCGTGGTCGCCGAGTGCGCCGACGGGCAACAGTGCCTCGACACCCTCTCGACGGTGCCGGTGGACGTCGTCCTCATGGACGTCCGGATGCCACGGATGGACGGCATCGAGGCCACCCGCCTGATCGTCGAACGCGACTGCGCCACAAGAATTCTCGTGCTGACCACCTTCGACCTCGACGAGTATGCCTTCACGGCCCTGCGTGCCGGCGCCTCCGGCTTCCTCCTCAAGGACGCGCCACCCGAGGACCTCCTCGCGGCGATCCGGACGGTGCACGCCGGCGACGCCGTCATCGCGCCGTCGACGACGCGCCGGCTCGTCGAGACGTATGTCCGGAGCGCTCCCGTGGCGCCGGCCCTCATCGACCGCACGACGGCCCTGACCGACCGGGAGCGCGAGGTCTGGGTGGCCATCGCCAACGGCCTGACGAACTCCGAGATCGCCGAGGCGCTCTTCGTGTCCGAGACGACGGTCAAGACGCACGTCGGCCACATCCTGGCCAAGACCGGTGTCCGCGACCGCGTCGCGCTCGTCGTGCTGGCCTACCAGACGGGCGCCGTGGCGCTGTCCTGAGCCGGGCGAGGGCGCGTCCACAGCCGCGTTCTCCACCCGGGCTGCGCCGCGCTCCTCCCTGAGGAGGATGCCGAGCTCGGTCCACGGCCCGATGCGGGCCTCGGGCTCGCGCTCCTAGCGTCGAGTCATGATCGAGACAGACCCGTCGGCCACCGCCGCGCTCGCACCCCCGGGGCCCACCTCGCTGGCCGGCGAGCTCGCCGAGGCCGTCGTCGACCACGGGGCGATCGCGGCGAACGTCCGCGCCCTCCGCGCGACCGCCGGCACCCGGCTCATGGCCGTCGTCAAGGCCGACGCGTTCGGGCACGGTGCCGTGCCGGTCGCCCGCACCTGCCTCGCCGCCGGCGCGTCCTGGCTCGGGGTGACCCGCGTCGGCGAGGCGCTCGAGCTGCGTCGGGTCGGCATCACGGCTCCGGTCCTCGCGTGGCTCTTCGAGCCGTCCCGCGCCGAGGAGGCGGTCGCCGCAGACGTGGACCTCTCGGTGAGCAGCCCCGGTGACCTCGCAGCGGTCGCCCGCGCGACGGGACGCCCCCGCCTCCACCTCAAGCTCGACACCGGCCTGCACCGCAGCGGCTGCCCCGGCGAGGACTGGGCCGGGCTCGTGTCGGCCGCCGCGGCACTGGAGTCGGCCGGTCGGGTCCGGGTGGTCGGCCTGTGGTCCCACCTGTCGCACGGCGGCGAGCCGGACGCGGTGGCGACCCACCGCCAGCTGCTCATGTTCCGCGTCGGCGTCGACCTCGCCCGTGCCGCCGGACTGCGCCCCGAGGTCGTCCACCTCGCGAACACCGCTGCAGTGCAGGCAAACTCACGCCACACGGCATACGACCTCGTCCGGGTCGGAGCCGGGATCTACGGGATCGGCGACGGACTGAGCCCAGCGCTGACCCTGCGCACCCGGGTCGTGCAGGTGCGTCGTGTCGCGACGGGTCGCGGGGTCGGCTACGACCACGTCGGCCGCACGACGCGCGACACCCATCTGGCGCTCGTCCCGCTCGGCTACGCCGACGGGCTGCCACGCGCCGCGACGGGCCGGGCGAGCGTGTGGGTCGGCGGGCGACGGGCCCCGCTCATCGGCCGGGTCTGCATGGACCAGGTCGTCGTCGACGTGGGCCCGGAGCCGGTCCCGGTCGGCGCCGAGGTGCTCGTCCTCGGAGCGGGCGAGTGCGGCGAGCCGACCGCCCGCGACTGGGCGCGCTGGGCCGGCACCAACGAGCACGAGATCTACACGGGCATCGGCGCACGCGTCGAGCGCCGGCACGTCGGGCTCGCCCGGGGCATCCAGGTGCCCGGCGTCGGAACGGAGGAACGATGAGGGTCGCGGTCATCCACGGAGGCACGAGCACCGAGCACGACGTGTCCGTCGCGAGCGGTCAAGGGATCATCGCCGGCCTGCGCAGCGCCGGCCACGACGTCGTTCCCGTCCTCCTCGAGCGGTCGGGCGAGTGGCGGACCGGCGCGGGCTCGGGCGTGCTGCACGCCGCCGAGACGCTGCGAGGCTGCGACGTGGTGGTGCCCGCGCTGCACGGGGTGCTCGGCGAGGACGGAACGGTGCAGGGGTTCCTCGAGATCCTCGGGGTGCCCTACGTCGGCTCGCCCGTCGCGGCGAGCGCCGTGTGCCTGGACAAGCAGCTGACGAAGCTCGTCGTGGCCGCCGCCGGGGTGGCGGTCGCGCCGGGACTGTTCGTCCCCTCGGAGCGGGCGGTCGCCGCAACGCGCTCGGCCGCCGAGCTCCAGCGCCTCGTCGACGACGTGACCGCGGCGGGCCTGCTCGGCCCGCTCTTCGTCAAGCCGGTGCACGGGGGGTCGAGCGTGGGGGTCACCAGGGTCGACGCGAGCGCCGACGGCGGTCGCCGCCGGACGCCCGGGGCCCCGTCGGGTGCTCTGCCGGGCGCTCTGTCGGGCGCCCTGCCGGGCGGCGGCCTGTCGGACGCCCTGTCGCGGGCGCTCTCGACCGCTCTCGAGCACGGGACGGACGGAGTCCTCGTCGAGGCAGAGGTGGCCGGCCTCGAGGTCGACGTGCCGTTGCTCGAGCTGCCCGACGGGCAGGTGCGGTGCGGGCCCGCCCTGCTCGTCGAGAGCGACCCCGACGAGCCGTTCTTCACCGAGGCCGCCAAGTACGCCGGGGCCGGGACGAGGTTCACCGTGCCCGCTCCGCTCCCCCCGGAGCAGACGGCGCGCCTCGGTGAGTTGGCGACGACGGCGTACCGGGCGCTCGGGTGTCGCGGTCTCGCCCGTGTCGACTTCCTCGTGGGACCGGACGGGCCGGTGCTCAACGAGGTCAACACCTTCCCCGGTTTCACCCCGGCGTCGCAGTTCCCGCGGATGTGGGCCGCCGCCGGTCTGACCTACCCGGCGCTCGTCGACGTCCTCGTGCGCACCGCCGCCGGCCGGCCGGTCGACGCGCCCCGTGGTGTGGTCGTCGGATGAGCGCGTCGCCGAGCCGGACGTCGATGGGCAGCTCCACGAGCCCGCTGCTGCTCGCCGACCCACGGGTCAGCTCCATCCCCGTCGTCGAGGACGGATCCCCGCTGGTCGACCTCGCGAGCGTCGGGGTGCGGGTCGAGCACCAGCCCCCGCCACCACCACCAGGTCTCGGTCTGCCGGGCTCTGCACCGGACCGGGCGACCGCGCCCCCGCCCGGACCGCACCGGCTGGTCCGACGCACGCTCGCCGACCGTCTCGGCGAGGCCGGGGCCCTGCTCCCCGACGACCTGCACCTGCTCGTCGTCGAGGGACTTCGTCCGCTGGACACCCAGCGGATGATCCACGCCGCGTACCGGGCGCGCCTCGCGACCGAGCAGCCCGGGCTCGACGCTCACGCCCTCGACCGGCTGGCGAGCCGGTTCGTGGCCCCACCGGCCACGGCCCCGCACGTCAGCGGGGCCGCCGTCGACCTGACGCTCTGCGACGACGACGGGCGCCGGCTCGACCTCGGTTGCCCCGTCGACGCGACCCCCGAGGAGAGCGGCGGGGCGTGCTACTTCGACGCCCCGGGTCTCGACGACGAGGCACGCCACCTGCGGCGCGTGCTCGCCTGCGCCCTGGGCCCGGCGGGCCTCGTCAACTACCCGACCGAGTGGTGGCACTGGTCGTTCGGGGACCGCTACTGGGCCCACGTCACGGGCAGTCCGTTCGCGGTCCACGGACCGGTGGCTGCCCCCGACCACGCCTCGGACGCTGCCGCGACGCTCAGCCCTCGAGCTCGGCCCGGCGCAGGGTGACGATGCGCTCGATGACCTCGTCGGGGATCGGCTGGTCGACGGCGAAACGGATCGTGCCCTTGCTCAGGGAGTGCCCCGTGAGGTCGGGCGCGACGGCTTCGACGACGGCCGGGCTGAACGGGAAGACCGAGAGGTGCTTGGCCGCCGCCGTGATCCCGAGGAGCGGGCGGCCGGCGAGGCGCAGCGCCGGCATCCCGTAGCTCGTGCCCTCGTCCGCCTCGGGTGCCACGCGACGCGCGACGTCGACGACGTGCTGGAGGGCTGCGCGCTGGGCCGGCTCGAGTCCGCCGAGGTAGTCGCCGATCGTTCCCACCCGGCCATGGTCGCACCACCGTCGCCGCCACGGGCGGGTTCGCCACCCCCGGTCGCCCGGGTATGGGTGGGCGACCCCTCCACGGTCGTCGTCGTGACGACCCTCCACGAAAGGCCACCATGAGCGCTCGCACCCGCACGCGCACGCAGACCTCCACCGTCGTCGTGCTGCTCTGGCTCCTCATCGGCGTCTTCGCCGCCTTCCAGCGCGGCTACTTCGGCTCGTCCGACCCCAGCTGCAGCCGGCTGGCCACGACGGCCGTGACGATCGTCGCCGGACCGCTCAACTACATCGGGCTCGACCCGCGCATCGGCTGCTCGACGCCTCAGCCCTCGAAGTAGCCGGGAGCCGGCGGGTGGGAGCGGCATACTGGCCGGGTGACCGAGCCCGGCGCTGACGCCACCGTCCCACCCGCCACCTCCACGCCGTCACCGGCTCAGGAGACGCCGCCTGACCGCACGGACGCGGTCACGGCGCCCCCGTCGGCCGCGGAGAGCGTGGAGGACTACTACGCACGCATCGCGGCCGCGGCCGGCGCGGACGGTCGTCTTCCCGTCGCCGTCGAGGAGATGCCCGGCTGGGACATCTACCCCTACGAGATCGAGGGCCTGCGCCTCAAGCCGGTGCAGCCTCCGGCCGACGAGGAGCCGGCCCGGCGGGGCGAGCAGGCCCGCGACTGCTGGTGCGCCGACGGCTTCGGGGACGCCGACGACCGGCTCGTCTGGTCGAACGCCCGCTGGCGCCTCACCCTCTCCGTCGATACCGGCCTGCCGGTGATGCTCATGCTCATGCCGCTCGCGCACCACGACCTGCCCTCCCTGCCGGGCGACCTCGCCGCCGAGATGGGCCAGCTCGTCGTGGCGGTCTCCGACGCCGTCGAGCACGTGCCGAGCGTCGGCCGGGTCCAGCTGGCGAAGTACGGCGACGGCGGCGCGCACCTGCACCTGTTCTTCCTCGGCCGTCCCGCGCGCATGCTCCAGTTCCGCGGGTCACCCCTCATCGACTGGGAGGAGAACCTCCCCCGGGTCCCCCTCGACGTGCTCCGGGCGAACGCGCGCGTCGTCGCCGAGCGGATGGTCGTCCACGTCGGCGGCACGCCCGGGGGCCTCGGCCGCTAGAGCGCTCGCCGCTGGGCGGTAGGCCGGCGACCGCCGCGCCGTGCCGGCCCGGGTCGACGGCGCCTCGTGCCTTCCTCAGGCCCGGTTGATCGCGGGTCGCTCGAAGAAGAGGACGGCGACGACGCCGATGAGCAGGACCGCAGCGGGCAGCATCATCGACTCGGCCATCGCATCGGCGAAGCCGCTCGCGACCTGCGCCGGCATCGTCGCCCCGGACCCCTGCAGTCCGCCGAGCTGGCCGGAGATCCCCGGCAGGTCGGCGGCGAGCCGGGCCTCGATGAGGGCCGCGATGGCTGCGCTGCCGAGGACCGCACCGACCTGGCGGGTCGTGTTGTAGACGCCCGACCCGGCACCGGCCGACGACAGCGGCAGGTTGCGGGTGGCGGTCGCGCCGAGCGGGCCCCACATGAAGGCGTTGCCGACTCCCATGAGGGCCATGGGCAGGAGCAGCACCCACGTCTCGGTCTCGGGGTGCATGACGAGGGCGAGCCAGAGCAGCGACAGTGCCGTGAGGCCGATCCCGGCCGCGGTGATGCCGCGCGGGTGGACCCGGTCGGCGAGCCGGCCGGACACGGGGGCCAAGCCACCCGAGATGACGGCCATCGGCGCGAGCAGGAGCGCCGAGGCGGTCGGCGACATCCCGCGCACCGCCTGGGCGTAGAGCATGAGGGGGAAGGCCATCGCCGTGATGGAGAAGCCGATGGTCGTGATCGCGACGTTGGCGAGCGAGAAGTTGCGGTCGTCGAAGAGGCGCAGCGGCAACAGCGGCTCGCGGGTGTTGTGCGCCTGCCACCAGATGAAGACGCCGAGCACGAGCAGGCCGACGCCGATGAGGAGCGGCACGGAGACGAACCCGGAGATGGTCCCCCAGTCGTAGGTCTCGCCCTCCTGGACGCCGAACACGACGAGGAACATCCCGACCGCCGAGAGCGCGACGCCGATCCAGTCGAAGCTGTGGCTGTGCGTCTCGAGCCGCGGCACGAGCCGGGCGGCGAGCGCGAAGGCGACGACACCGACGGGCACGTTGATGAAGAAGATCCACTCCCACCCCGGACCGTCGACGAGCAGGCCGCCGACGACGGGACCCACGAGGATCGCCACGCCGGCCGTGGCACCCCACAGCGCCATGGCCTGACCGCGGGAGGCCGCGGGGAACGTGCGGGTGATGACGGCCATCGTCTGCGGCGTCAGCATCGAGGCGCCGAGTCCCTGCACGACGCGGGCGAGGATGAGCCCGGTGATCGTGCCGGTGAGCCCGCACCACAGGGAAGCGAGCGTGAAGACCGTCAGCCCGACGAGGTAGAGGTTCTTCGGTCCGTAGCGGTCGCCCAGCCGGCCGGTGATGAGCAGCGGCGTGGCGTAGGCGAGCAGGTAGGCGCTCGTGACCCAGATGACGCTGTTGACGTCGGTGTCGAGTCCCCTGAGGATCGCGGGGGTCGCCACCGACACGATGGTGGAGTCGACGAGGATCATGAAGAACCCGATGACCATCGCCCAGAGGGCCGGCCACGGGTTGTGCCCGTCGGGCACCCCGCCCAGCGGCGCCACGGGGGCGGCCCTGGGCGCCACGACCTCTCCCGTCGCGTCGCGTCCGGTCACGTCGGTGGTGCTGTCCTCACCGGCCACGATGGCCCCCTTCCGCTGCCTGACGCAGCACCTCTGATTGTCCACCCGGGCACCGACAGCCGTCAGGCTCCCGTCGAGGGTCCGTCCGTGGGTCCGTCCGTGGGTCCTTCCGTGGTCCTTCGAGCGGCCCGGGACGGACGCCCGACCGGCCCATGACGGCGCGGGCCCGCCTCAGGCGTACGACCAGCGCGTCGCCAGCCACAGCGGGTCGTTGCCGGTGAGCGGCACCATCCGCCAGGTCAGATCGGCGTCGGCGCCGCGCAGCCGCGCCTCGATGCGGAAGCGGTGGGGCGTCTCGACGGCGATGACCTCCGCGCGGAAGGTGTCCTCGTCGACCCAGCCGCCACTCGAGACGACCGGCAGGGTCGCGCCCGCGGCCACGAGCTCCCCCTCACGCCACAGCCCTCGCCCCACAGGGACGCGCAGCCACTCACCGCGCCGGCTGAGCCCGAGCACGACGTCGGGGCCGTCGCGCGTCACGGAGACGGCGGTGTAGTCGGCCGACAGGTCGGAGCCCTCCGAGCGGGTGAACTCGGCGTACTCCGGACCGAGCGCGTCCCCGGACATCGCGGGGATCTCGAGACCGGCGAGGCGCTCGGTGAGGGCACGGTCGGAGTCGGCGGAACCGCTCCCGCCGATGGCCGGCACGACGTGGGCCCACAGCCCGTCGAGGGTGGACTGCATGCGCGACTGCTCGGCGGTGATCGCCACGACCGTGTCGTGCTCGGGCAGCACGACGAGGAACTGGCCGTAGGCACCGTCGCCGCGGTAGCCGTGGCGCTGCATCCAGAACGAGTAGCCGTAGCCGCGGCGCCAGTCGTCGTCCGCGTCGGGGTCCTCGCTGACCGGTCCGAACCCCCGGGTGGCCTCGGCGACCCACGCCTCGGCCAGCAGCTGGCGCCCCTCCCACCGGCCGCGGTCGAGGTAGAGCTGGGCGATGGAGGCGATGGCCTCGGTGGTCAGGTGCGACCCGGTGAACCCGAGCTCGCGCCCGAGCGGGTCGCGGTGCCAGGGGATGTCGGGCAGCCCGAGGGGCGCGAGCAGCCGCGGTCGCAGCATCTCGACCAGGCTGACCCCGACGACACGCCGCACGATGACGGCGAGCAGGTAGGTCGCCACCTGGTTGTAGGCGAAGACCGTCCCCGGCTGCCGGGTCGGCCGGGTCGCGAAGACGCGCGGGACCCAGTCGTCGCCGTCGCCGCCCTCGCTGCCGCTCAGCCGGTCGAAGACGTGTGCCCACGCATCCTCCTCGTGCCCGACGGTCATCGAGAGGCAGTGCGTGATCCGCACGTCCTCCCAGCCGTCGGCCACCAGGGCGCGGTCGAGCTCGGGGAAGTGGTCGAGGACCCGGTCGTCGAGCGACAGGCGCCCCTCCTGCACGAGGAAGCCGACGGCCGTGGCCGTCACCGTCTTCGAGAGGGAGTACGCGAGGTGGACGCGGCCGGCGGCATACGGCCTCCACCAGCCCTCCGCGACGACGTGTCCGTGACGCACGACCATGAGGCTGTGCAGCCCGAGGTGGTCACGCTCGGCGGCGTCGACGAACGCGTGGATGCCGGCGGCGTCGACGCCCTGCGCCGACGGGGTGCTGCGGGGAAGGCTCACGAGCGTGAGGCTACGCGTCCGGAGCCCGTAGGTGGGTCGGTGACGGCCCCGAGTCGCGCGCGGTCAGGCGGTGACGTCGAGGGGGGCGTATGCCGCCCCGGCGGCCGCGAGGGCAGCCTGGCCACCGTCGACGGCCGTGAGGATCCACAGGCCGTCGTCGCGGACGGCGACCGAGTGCTCCCAGTGCGCGGCCCGCGTGCCGTCGAGCGTCACCACGGTCCAGTCGTCGGCGAGCACCTTGGTGTCGATGCCGCCGAGGGTGACCATCGGCTCGATGGCACCGGTGAAGCCGTCGACGAGCTTGGGGCCCGTCTCGCGCACCGCGTAGTTCGGGATCTGGGGATCCATGTGCATCTGGGTGCCGATGCCGTGGCCGACGTACTCGTCGATGACGCCGTAGGTGCGACCGTCGCGCTCGGCGGCAGCCTCGATGCTCGCCTCGACGGCGTCACCGACGGCGTAGAGACGACCGCCGACCTGCATCGCGGCGATCCCGGCGTAGAGGCTGGCCTCGGTGGCGTCGATGAGGGCGAGGTCCTCGGGACGACCCGCCTCGCGCCCGCCGACGACGGCGGTGAAGGCCGCATCGCCGTTCCAGCCCTTGACCTCGGCGCCGCAGTCGACCGAGACGATGTCGCCGGCCTCGAGGACGCGCGGACCCGGGATGCCGTGGACGACCTCGTCGTTGACGCTCGTGCACAGCGTGTGGCTGTAGCCGGGGACGAGCTGGAAGTTGGGGATGCCGCCGTTGCTGCGGATGAAGTCCTCCGCGAGGCGGTCCAGCTCGAGCGTCGTCAGGCCCGGACGCAGCTCGCTCGCGAGCAGCTCGAGCGTGCGCCCGACGAGCAGGCCGGCCTCACGCATGAGGCGGAGCTGCTCGTCGGTGCGGCCCTGGAGCCGGTTCCGGCGTCCGAACATCGGTGGTCCTTGTCGGTGACGACACCCGACGACGCCTGACGGCGGCGTCGCTGCGGTGTGCTCAGGCGTGCTGCGGCAGGGCCGCGATGACACGGTCGGTGACGTCGTCGACGGCACCCATGCCGTCGACCTTGACGAGGAGGCCGGCGACCTCGTAGTGCTCCGCGAGGGGCGCGGTCTCCTTGCGGTAGATCGCCTGGCGCTCGCGGATGACGTCCTCGGTGTCGTCGGCGCGACCCTCGGTCTCGGCGCGCTTGAGCAGTCGCTCGACGATGGCGTCCTCGTCGACCTCGAGCTCGAGGACCGCGTCGAGCGCGTGCCCGTGCCGCGACAGCATCTCGTCGAGCGCGTCGACCTGGCCCGCGGTGCGCGGGTAGCCGTCGAGGAGGAAGCCGTGGGCGGCGTCGTCCCAGGTGAGCCGGTCCTCGACGATCTCGTTGGTGATGTCGTCGGAGACGTAGCCGCCGGACGTGATGATCTCGTGGACCTTGACGCCGAGCGGGGTCTGGTCCTTGATGTTGGCGCGGAAGATGTCGCCGGTCGAGATGGCCGGGATGCCGAGGCGCTCGGCGATCCGGGCGGCCTGCGTGCCCTTACCGGCGCCGGGCGGGCCGAGGATGATCAGTCGCATTAACGGAGGAACCCTTCGTAGTGACGCTGCTGCAGCTGCGCCTCGATCTGCTTCACCGTCTCCAGGCCCACACCGACGACGATGAGGATCGAGGTGCCACCGAACGGGAAGTTCTGGTTGGCGCCGACGAGGACGAGGGCCACGAGCGGGATGAGCGAGACGATCGCGAGGTAGATGGCACCCGGCACGGTGATTCGGGTCAGGACGTAGTTGAGGTACTCGGCCGTGGGTCGCCCGGCCCGGATACCCGGGATGAAGCCGCCGTACTTCTTCATGTTGTCCGCGACCTCGGTCGGGTTGAACGTGATGGACACGTAGAAGAACGTGAAGAAGAGGATGAGCGCGACATAGGTCGCCATGTAGAAGGGGTGGTCACCCTTGACGAGGTTCTCCTGCACCCACGAGACCCAGCCCGGGTTGTTGCCGTCGGCGCGGGTGTTGAACTGCGCGACGAGACCCGGCAGGGCGAGCAGGGAGCTGGCGAAGATGACCGGGATGACGCCGGCCATGTTGACCTTGAGCGGGATGTACGTGGACGTGCCGCCGTACATCCGGCGTCCGACCATCCGCTTGGCGTACTGCACCGGGATGCGGCGCTGGGACTGCTCGACGAAGACGACCGCGGCGATGACGAAGACACCGAGGATGAGGATGCCGAGGAAGGTGCCCCAGCCCTTGTTCTCCTTGATGGCCCAGAGCGAGGCGGGGAAGCCGGCGGCGATCGAGGTGAAGATCATGAGGGACATGCCGTTGCCGACGCCCTTGTCGGTGATGAGCTCGCCGAACCACATGATGAGGCCGGTGCCGGCCGTCATGGTCAGGACCATGATGAGGATCGTGACCATCGACTGGTCGGTCATGATCGAGTCGCAGGAGCCGCCGAAGAGGCTGGACGGGTTGCGCGCGAAGGTGACGAGGGTCGCCGACTGGAGGATCGCGAGACCGATCGTCAGGTAGCGGGTGTACTGCGTCAGCTTGCTCTGCCCCGACTGGCCCTCCTCCTTGAGCGCCTCGAAGCGCGGGATGACGACCGTGAGCAGCTGGATGATGATGCTGGCCGTGATGTACGGCATGATCCCGAGCGCGAACACGGACAGCTGCAGCAGCGCACCGCCGCTGAAGAGGTTGGCCAGGTTCAGGAAGCCGCTCTGGTCGCCGCTCTGACCCTTGGTGGCCTGCAGGCAGTCCTGCACGAGGCCGTAGCTGATGCCCGGCGTCGGCACGTGTGATCCGAGCCGGAACAGCACGATGATGCCGAGCGTGAAGAGCAGCTTCTTGCGCAGGTCCGGGGTACGGAACGCGCGTGCGAAGGCGGCGAGCACTGGGTCCTCCTGGGGGGCCGCGCGGTGGCGCGGCGTAAGTCATGCAATCCGTGGAAGGTTAACGCAAAGGCGCAACGCCCCGGGCTCCCACCGCGGTGGCCGACGTCACGTCGGCTCGCGGGTCGGGCGCCCGGGGCGCTGCTCACACGAGATGTGTGGTGTTCACTGAAGCCTGGTCTCAGCCGGCGAGGGCCGTGACCGTGCCGCCGGCGGCCTCGATCTTCTCCTTGGCGGAGGCCGAGAACTTGTGTGCCTCGACCTCGACCTTGACGGAGATCTCGCCCGTGCCGAGGACCTTCACGGGGAAGCCGTCACGGACGGCACCCTTGGCGACGAGGTCGGCGACGGACACCTGACCACCCTCCGGGAAGAGCAGCTGCAGGCGGTCCAGGTTCACGACCTGGTACTCCGTGCGGAACGGGTTCTTGAATCCGCGGAGCTTCGGGAGGCGCATGTGCATCGGCATCGAGCCGCCCTCGAAACGCTCCGGGACCTGGTAACGGGCCTTCGTGCCCTTGGTACCACGACCAGCGGTCTTGCCCTTGGAGCCCTCACCACGACCGACGCGGGTCTTGGCGGTCTTGGCTCCGGGGGCCGGACGCAGGTGGTGGACCTTGAGGGCGGACTCGCCCGACTTCTTGGCGTTGTCGGCCATGGTCAGTCAACCTCCTCGACGGACACGAGGTGCGTGACCGTCTTGACCATCCCGCGGATCTCGGGACGGTCCTCCTTGACGACGACGTCGCCAATGCGCTTCAGACCGAGGCTGCGCAGCGTGTCACGCTGGTTCTGCTTGCCACCGATCTCGGAACGGGTCTGGGTCACCTTGAGACGAGCCATCACGCACCAGCCTTCGCAGCCTGGGCCTCAGCCATACCGGCGGCACGGGCCTTGAGCATGGCCGCCGGAGCGACCTCCTCGAGGGTCTTGCCACGACGGGCAGCGACCGACTCGGGGCGCTCGAGCTCGCGCAGGGCCTGGGCCGTGGCGTGCACGATGTTGATGGCGTTGTCGGAGCCCAGCGACTTGCTGAGGACGTCGTGGACGCCGGCGCACTCGAGCACCGCACGCACCGGGCCACCGGCGATGACACCGGTACCGGGGGCGGCGGGGCGGAGCATGACGACACCAGCGGCGGCCTCACCCTGGACGGGGTGCGGGATGGTGCCCTGGATGCGGGGGACCTTGAAGAAGTTCTTCTTGGCCTCCTCGACACCCTTGGCGATGGCCGCGGGAACTTCCTTGGCCTTGCCGTAGCCGACGCCCACCGTGCCGTCACCGTCACCGACGACGACGAGGGCGGTGAAGCTGAAGCGACGACCACCCTTGACGACCTTGGCGACACGGTTGATGGTCACGACGCGCTCGACGTACTGGTTCTTGTCGTCACGGCTGTCGCGGTTGTCGCGGCCGCCGCGGTTGTCACGGCGGTCTCCGCGCTCGGTGCGCTCGCCGCCACCGGCGGGGCCGGTGCCTCGACGCTGCTGTCCGGGCATCAGATGTTCCTCATCTCAACAATTGCGTTCACGAAGTTGCTCACAGGGACAGACCGCCTTCGCGGGCGCCCTCGGCGATCGCCGCGACACGGCCGTGGTACTTGTTGCCACCACGGTCGAACACGACGGCCTCGATACCGGCGTCCTTGGCACGGGCGGCCACGAGCTCGCCGACCTTCTTGGCCTTGGCCGTCTTGTCACCGTCGAAGGAGCGCAGGTCGGCCTCCATCGTCGAGGCCGAGGCCACGGTCTTGCCGACGGTGTCGTCGACGACCTGGACGAAGAGGTGACGGCTCGAGCGCGACACGACGAGGCGGGGACGCGCCGCGGTGCCGGCGATCTTCTTGCGACCGCGAACCTGGCGACGGATGCGGGCGGCAGCCTTGGACTTACCGCGCTTGATGATCATTGCCATGGCTTACTTACCGGCCTTTCCGACCTTGCGACGGATCTGCTCGCCCGCGTAGCGAACGCCCTTGCCCTTGTACGGGTCGGGCTTGCGCAGCTTGCGGATGTTCGCCGCGACCTCACCGACGAGCTGCTTGTCGATGCCCTGCACCGAGAAGCGAGTCGGGTTCTCGACGGCGAAGCTGATGCCGGCGGGAGCCTGGATGAGGATCGGGTGCGAGTATCCGAGCGAGAACTCGAGGTCCGAGCCCTTCGCGGCGACACGGTAACCCGTGCCGTGGATCTCCATCTTCTTCTCGTAGCCCTCGGTGACACCGAGGACCATGTTGTTGATGAGCGACCGGGTCAGGCCGTGGCGCGAGCGCGAGTCGCGCTCGTCGTTGGGGCGCTTGACCTCGAGGTTGCCCTCGCCCAGCTCGACCGTGATCGGCTGCACGACGGTCAGGGAGAGCTCACCCTTGGGGCCCTTGACGATGACGTCCTGGCCCTCGACCTTGACGTCCACACCCGAGGGGATGGAGACCGGAAGTCGTCCGATTCGCGACATGTCAGTGTCTCCTTACCAGACGTAGGCGAGGACTTCCCCACCCACGCCCTTCTCGTGTGCCTGGCGGTCGGTCAGCAGACCGTTCGACGTCGACAGGATCGCGACGCCGAGGCCACCGAGAACCTTGGGCAGGTTCGTCGACTTGGCGTAGACGCGCAGACCGGGCTTGCTCACGCGACGCACGCCGGCGATGGAGCGCTCGCGGTTCGGGCCGTACTTGAGGTCGATGGTCAGCGTCTGGCCGACCTCGGCCTCCTCGATCTTCCACGAGGCGATGTAGCCCTCGCTCTGGAGGATCTCGGCGATGTTCTTCTTCAGCTTCGAGTACGGCATGGAGACGACGTCGTGGTGCGCCGAGTTGGCGTTCCGGACGCGGGTCAGCATGTCCGCAATCGGGTCAGTCATGGTCATGTGGGCTCTCCGCCCTTCCTCACCGGGGTTTCGACCGGGGCTATCTGCCCGGCGACGGCTGGGCCGTCGTGTGGCCGACCTACGGTGTCAGAGGTGTGTTGGTCTTGGGGTTGCTCTGGGCTCGGGGAGCCGATTACCAGGAGCTCTTGGTCACGCCCGGCAGCTCGCCCGCGTGAGCCATCTCGCGAAGGCAGATGCGGCAGAGGCCGAACTTGCGGTACACCGAGTGCGGGCGACCGCACTTCTGGCAACGGGTGTACGCGCGGACCTTGAACTTCGGCTTCCGGTTCGCCTTGTTAACGAGCGCGGTCTTGGCCATGTCAGTTCTCCTTGAAGGGGAAGCCGAGCTGCTTGAGCAGCGCGCGACCCTCGTCATCGTTGGTCGCCGTGGTGACCACGGTGATGTCCATGCCTCGCACGCGGTCGATCCGGTCCTGGTCGATCTCGTGGAACATCGACTGCTCGGTCAGGCCGAACGTGTAGTTGCCGTTGCCGTCGAACTGCTTCGGCGAGAGGCCACGGAAGTCACGGATGCGCGGGAGGGCGATCGTCACGAGACGGTCGAGGAACTCCCACATGCGGTCACCGCGAAGCGTCGTGTGGGCGCCGATGGGCATGCCCTCACGCAGCTTGAACTGGGCGATCGACTTGCGAGCCTTCGTCACGACCGGCTTCTGACCGGTGATGGCGGTGAGGTCGCGGACGGCACCCTCGATGAGCTTGCTGTCCTTGGCCGCGTCGCCGACACCCATGTTGACGACGACCTTGACGACGCCGGGAACCTGCATGACGTTGGCGTAGCCGAACTGCTCGAGCATCGAGCTCTTGATCTCGTCCTGGTAGCGCTGCTGAAGGCGCGGCTTGGTGCTGGTGTCAGTCATTCTCAGAGGTCCTTGTCCGACTTGACCGCGACACGGACGCGGGACGCCTTCTGACGGCCATTGCGCTCGACGGTCTCGACACGCGTCTTGACGCGGGTCGGCTTCTTCGACTCGGGGTCGACGATCGCCACGTTGCTCACGTGGATCGCGGCCTCGGTGTGCGTCAGGCCACCGGTGCGGGTGCCACGGGCGGTCGCGCCGGCCTTGACGTGCTTGGTGACGCGGTTGATGCCCTCGACCAGCACACGCTGGGTCTCGGGGTAGACCGCGATGACCTTGCCCTGCTTGCCCCGGTCGCCGCCGTTCTTCTGGCTGCGGCCGGAGATGACCTGGACGAGGTCACCCTTCTTGATCTTCATCTTGCTGATGGTGGTCTTCGCCATGTTCACAGCACCTCCGGCGCGAGCGAGATGATCTTCATGAACTTCTTCTCGCGCAGCTCGCGGCCCACCGGGCCGAAGATGCGGGTACCACGAGGGTCACCGTCGGCCTTGAGGATCACCGCAGCGTTCTCGTCGAACTTGATGTAGGAACCGTCGGCGCGGCGACGCTCCTTGACGGTGCGGACGATGACGGCCTTGACGACGTCACCCTTCTTCACGTTGCCGCCAGGGATCGCGTCCTTGACGGTGGCGACGATGGTGTCGCCGATGCCGGCGTAGCGACGGCCCGAGCCGCCGAGAACACGGATGCAAAGGATTTCCTTGGCACCGGTGTTGTCGGCGACGCGCAGCCGCGACTCCTGCTGAATCACTGTCTAACTCCTGTCGTCGTGCTGGTTCTCACCGGTTGCCCGGATGAGCCTTGCCGAACGGAAATGGGGGGTGGCTTACTTGGCCTTCTCGAGGATCTCGACAATGCGCCAGTGCTTCGTCGCGGAGAGCGGACGCGTCTCCATGATGAGCACGCGGTCGCCCACGCCGGCCTCGTTCTGCTCGTCGTGCGCCTTGACCTTGCTGGTGCGGCGGATGACCTTGCTGTAGAGCGCGTGCTTGACGCGGTCCTCGACCTCGACGACGACGGTCTTGTCCATCTTGTCGCTCACCACGTAGCCCTGACGGGTCTTGCGGTAGTTGCGCTCACTCGCCTGGTCGCTCACGACCTTCTCCTGCTCGCTCATGCGTCAGCCTCCTGCGCCTTGTCAGCCTTCTTGGCCTTCTTCTCGGCCTTGTCAGCCTTCTCGGCCTTGTCGGCCTTCTTGTCGGCCTTGGCAGCCTTCTTCTCGACCTTCTCGGCCTTCTCGGGCGCCTTGGGGGCGGCGGGGGCCGAGCCGATGCCGAGCTCGCGCTCACGCATCTCGGTGTAGATGCGCGCGATGTCCTTCTTGACGGCGCGCAGACGGCCGTGGTTGTCCAGCTGGCCGGTGGCCGACTGGAAACGCAGGTTGAACAGTTCTTCCTTGGCCTTCTTCAGCTCGTCCGCCAGCTTCGTGTCGTCCAGACCACGCAGCTGCTCGGGAGCCAGGTCCTTGGTTCCGACTGCCATCAGATGTCACCACCCTCACGCTGAACGAAGCGGCACTTCATGGGGAGCTTGTGCATCGCGAGGCGCATGGCCTCACGCGCCACCGGCTCCGCCACGCCCGAGATCTCGAACATGACGCGACCCGGCTTGACGTTGGCGATCCACCACTCCGGCGAACCCTTACCGGAACCCATGCGGGTCTCGGCGGGCTTCTTGGTGAGCGGACGGTCGGGGTAGATGTTGATCCACACCTTGCCGCCACGCTTCATGTAGCGGGTCATCGCGATACGAGCGGACTCGATCTGACGGTTGGTCACGTAGGCCGGCTCGAGAGCCTGGATGCCGTAGTCACCGAAGGCGATCGTCGTGCCACCCTTGGCCGCACCGTGGCGGTTCGGGTGGTGCTGCTTGCGGTGCTTGACTCGACGGGGAATCAACATGGTCAGGCCTGCTCATTCTCGGTGCTGGCCGCGGCGGGGGCCTCGGCAGCAGCGGTCTCGTTCACTGCCGGAGCAGCGGCGGTCTCGTTGCGGTCACCACGACGGGCGCGGTTCGGACGGTCACCGCCGTCACGACGCGGACCACGCGACGGGCGCGGAGCGGCGGCCTGCTGGGCAGCGAGCTCCTTGGCCGTCATGTCGCCCTTGTAGATCCACACCTTGACGCCGATGCGGCCGAACGTGGTGCGGGCCTCGTAGAAGCCGTAGTCGATCTGCGCACGCAGGGTGTGCAGCGGGACGCGGCCCTCGCGGTAGAACTCGGTGCGGCTCATCTCGGCGCCGTTGAGACGGCCGGAGACCTGCACGCGGATGCCCTTGGCGCCGGCGCGCTGGGCGGACTGCATGCCCTTGCGCATGGCGCGACGGAACGCGACACGGGCCGAGAGCTGCTCGGCGATGCCCTGGGCGACCAGCTGCGACACGATCTCGGGGTTCTTGACCTCGAGGATGTTGAGCTGGACCTGCTTGCCCGTGAGCTTCTCGAGCTCACCGCGGATGCGGTCGGCCTCGGCGCCGCGGCGACCGATGACGATGCCGGGGCGGGCGGTGTGGATGTCCACGCGGACGCGGTCACGGGTGCGCTCGATCTCGACCGATGCGATGCCGGCGCGCTCCATGCCCTTCTCCATCAGGCGACGGATCGAGACATCTTCCTTGACGTAGTCGCGGTAGCGCTGACCCGACTTCGTCGAGTCTGCGAACCAGCGGCTCTTGTGGTCGGTGGTGATGCCCAGACGGAAGCCGTGCGGGTTGACCTTCTGACCCATCAGCGGGCTCCCTTCGTGTTCTCCGGCTGCGTGACGACCACGGTGATGTGGCTCGTGCGCTTGTTGATGCGACCGGCGCGGCCCTGGGCGCGCGGCCGGAATCGCTTCATCGTCGGGCCCTCGTCCACGAACGCGGCCGTGATGACGAGGTTGCGCTCGTCGAAGGCGACCGACTCGCGGTCAGCCTTGACCCGCGCGTTGGCGATGGCGCTCTCGAGCACCTTCTTGACCGGCTCGGAGGCCGACTGCGGGGCGAAGGTGAGCACCGTGACGGCGTCGGTGGCGGCCTTGCCGCGGATCAGGTCCACGACACGGCGAGCCTTCTGCGGGCTGACACGGACGTGCCGCGCCGAAGCCTTGGCTTCCATGACTTCTTCCTTGGATTCGGTGGCCATCAGCGACGACGACCCTTCTTGTCGTCCTTCACGTGACCCTTGAACGTGCGGGTCGGTGCGAACTCGCCGAGCTTGTGGCCGACCATCGACTCGGTGACGAACACCGGGACGTGCTTGCGGCCGTCGTGGACGGCGAAGGTGTGGCTCAGCATGTCCGGGCTGATGACCGAACGACGCGACCAGGTCTTGATGACGTTCTTGGTGCCCGCTTCGTTCTGGGCGTCCACCTTCTTCTGAAGGTGGTCGTCGATGAAGGGGCCCTTCTTCAGGCTACGAGGCATTCCAAAGGCTCCTTATCAGCGCTTCTTGCCAGTACGGCGGCGACGAACGATGAGCTTGTCGCTTTCCTTGTGTCCCTTGCGGGTCCGGCCCTCGGCCTGACCCCACGGGCTGACGGGGTGACGTCCACCGGACGTCTTGCCCTCACCACCACCGTGCGGGTGGTCGACCGGGTTCATGGCGACACCACGGACGGTCGGGCGCTTGCCCTTCCAGCGCATGCGGCCGGCCTTGCCCCAGTTGATGTTGCTCTGCTCGGCGTTGCCCACCTCGCCGACGGTCGCGCGGCAGCGCGCGTCGACGTTGCGGATCTCACCGGACGGCATACGCAGCTGGGCGTAGGGGCCGTCCTTGGCGACGAGCTGCACGCGAGCACCCGCGGAGCGGGCGATCTTCGCGCCGCCACCGGGCTTGAGCTCGATCGCGTGGACGACCGTACCCACCGGGATGTTGCGCAGCGGAAGCGAGTTGCCCGGCTTGATGTCGGCCGCGGGGCCGTTCTCGATCGGGTCGCCCTGCTTCAGCTTGTTCGGAGCCAGGATGTAGCGCTTCTCGCCGTCGGAGTACTGGACGAGCGCGATGCGCGCGGTGCGGTTGGGGTCGTACTCGATGTGAGCGACCTTGGCCGGCACGCCGTCCTTGTCATGGCGACGGAAGTCGATGACGCGGTAGGCACGCTTGTGGCCACCACCGATGTGACGCGTGGTGATGCGGCCAGCGTTGTTGCGGCCACCCGTCTTCGACAGGGGGCGGACGAGCGACTTCTCCGGGGTGGAACGCGTGATCTCGACGAAGTCGGCGACCGACGAGCCACGACGGCCCGGCGTGGTCGGCTTGTACTTACGGATACCCATGTTCGTGTGTCCTTATTCTTCGTCGATCTCAGGCGCCCGCACCGAAGATGTCGATCGTTCCCTCGCGGAGGGAGACGATCGCACGCTTGGTGTCCTTGCGCTTGCCGAGGCCGAAACGGGTGCGACGGGTCTTGCCCTGACGGTTCAGGGTGTGGACCTTGTCGACCTTGACGTTGAAGATCTGCTCGATGGCGATCTTGATCTCCGTCTTGTTCGCACGGGGGTCGACGATGAAGGTGTACTTGCCCTCGTCGAGCAGACCGTACGACTTCTCGGAGACGACCGGCGCGATCAGGATGTCGCGGGGGTCCTTGGTGTGGATGCTCACTTGGTGGCCTCCTTGTCGGCCTTGTCAGCCTTCACGGGACCGGCGACGAACGCGTCGAGGGCGGCCTGGGTGAAGACGATGTCGTCGGCGCACAGGACGTCGTACGTGTTGAGCTGGTCGGCGACCAGGACGTGGACGTTCTGCAGGTTGCGGACCGACTTGAACGCCACCTCGTCACCGCGCTCGAGCACGACGAGCAGGTTGGGGCGCTCGGTCAGACCGGCGAGCAGCGCGGCGGCGTCCTTCGCCGAGGGCAGGTCGCCCGAGACGATGGAGTCGACGACGTGGATGCGGTCGAAGCGGGCCCGGTCGGAGAGGGCACCGCGCAGGGCGGCGGCCTTCATCTTCTTGGGGGTGCGCTGCGAGTAGTCACGCGGCTGCGGGCCGTGGACGACGCCACCGCCGGCGAACTGCGGGGCGCGGGTCGAGCCCTGACGGGCGCGACCGGTGCCCTTCTGGCGGTAGGGCTTGCGCCCACCGCCGCGGACCTCGCCGCGGGTCTTCGTCGAGTGCGTGCCCTGACGAGCGGCCGCGAGCTGCGCCACCACGACCTGGTGGATCAGCGGGACGTTGGTCTGGACGTCGAAGATGTCAGCGGGAAGCGTGGGGGTCTTCGTGGCCATGTGGATCATGCACCCTTCGCAGCCGTACGGATCAGGACGATGCCACCGCGGGGGCCGGGAACGGCACCCTTGATGAGCAGGAGGCCCTTCTCGGCGTCAACGGCGTGGATCTGGAGGTTCTGGGTCGTCTGGCGAACGCCACCCATGCGACCAGCCATGCGCATGCCCTTGAAGACACGGCCCGGGGTCGAGCAGCCGCCGATGGAGCCTGGCTTGCGGTGGTTGCGGTGCGAACCGTGGGAGGAGCTGACGCCGTGGAAGCCGTGACGCTTCATGACACCGGCGAAGCCCTTGCCCTTGGTCGTGCCCGTCGCGTCGACGCGCTGGCCGGCCTCGAAGGACTCGGCCGTGATCTCCTGGCCGAGCTCGTAGGCGGCGGCGTCGGCCGTGCGGAGCTCGACGAGGTGACGGCGCGGCGTGACGCCGGCCTTCTCGAAGTGGCCGCTCATGGGCTTGTTCACCTTGCGCGGGTCGATCGCACCGAAGGCGATCTGGACCGCGGAGTAGCCGTCGGTCTCGTCGGCACGCACCTGCGTCACGACGCAGGGGCCGGCCTTGACCACGGTCACGGGGACGAGCTTGTTGTCTGCGTCCCACACCTGGGTCATGCCGAGCTTCTCGCCGAGCACGCCCTTGACGTTCTTCTGAGCAACAGTCATCTCTACAACCGCCTCAGAGCTTGATCTCGATGTTGACGTCCGCCGGCAGGTCGAGACGCATCAGCGAGTCGACGGCCTTGGGCGTCGGGTCGATGATGTCGATGAGGCGCTTGTGCGTGCGCATCTCGAAGTGCTCGCGGCTGTCCTTGTACTTGTGCGGCGACCGGATGACGACGAAGACGTTCTTCTCCGTCGGCAGCGGGACGGGTCCCACCACGGTCGCGCCGGCGCGCGTCACTGTGTCAACGATCTTCCGCGCCGAGTTGTCGATGACCTCGTGGTCGTACGACTTCAGCCGGATGCGGATCTTCTGTCCCGCCATCTGATGAACGTCTCTCTCTCGCTTCTGACTACCGGTTCCCTTGGCCATCCGACCCCCGAGGTCGGGCGTGTCGCGCCCGCTTCGCGGTGAAAGGTGCGCACCTGAGTGCCACTTTCGTGTGGATTGCCCGGCCGAACCGGGTAACTTGCGCTTCCCTCGGGCCTCCGAGAGGAGTCCGGGCGAGTCCCCGTCAGGAGGCTCTCAAGGGGCGGCGGCACCGACATGGGTCAGCGACGCGCGTCAAGCAACCTGAACAGTGTGCCAGAGCGCGCACCGCACTATCAAATCGAGCCGGGCCGTCACTGCAGGGCCGTGCACGTGGCGCGTCGTCAGGCGGCAGGGCGGGCGCACGCGGCGGTGCCACCCGGCAGCTGGTGCCGGTGCGCGGCCACCCAGCGGTAGGCCTTGGCGGCCACCCACGAGATCCCCGGCGCCATGAGGAGGTGGCCGGCAGGTCGCCAGGCCGGGGCGCCGTGGGTCGCGGCGCTCGCGATCGCGCGGTGACCCGATAGGACGCGGCCGTCGGCGGTGATGAACTGGGCCGCCTCGTCACAGTCCTGCGCGGTGAGTCCCACTGCGGCGAGGTCGAGCGACTGCCAGGGACGCACGTCGTAGCGCTGGCGCCGGTCGACCCATCGCTCGATGAACCGCACGCTGCGCGTGCAGAACCCGCAGTCGGCGTCGTAGACGAGGGTCGGCCGGTCCGGCACGACGAGCGTGGTCTCCACGCCTTGATCATCGCACCCCGCAGCAGCAGGTCCGCACGGAGCCACCCCGGCCGAGGACGTATGCCGTCGCGCCCGGGTGGCCACGGACCGTCCCGCGGGAGCGTGCTGCGACTCCCCCGCCGCGTGCTCAGGCGGGGGCGAGGAACGCGCTCAGCGCTCCGGCATACATCGCCGGGTCCTCGGCCCCCATGAGCTCGCGCGTGCTGTGCATCGACAGGGCCGCCGCCCCGAAGTCGACGGTCGTCGCGCCCGTCAGGGACGACGTCACCGGCCCGACCGTCGACCCGCACGGCAGGTCGCTGCGGGTCACGAAGGTCTGCATGGGGACGCCGGCCTGCTCGCAGGCGAGGCGGAACGCCGCCGCACCGACCGAGTCGGTCGCGTAGCGCAGGTTGGTGTTGACCTTGAGCACGGGTCCGCCGTTGACGCGGATCTGGTGCATCGGCTCGTGGCGGTCGGCGTAGTTGGGGTGGGTGGCGTGGCCCATGTCGCCGGACGCGATGACCGTCGCTGCCAGGGCGCGCCAGTAGTCGTCGCGGGTGCCGCCGCCGGCCGTGACGATGCGTTCGAGCACCGAGGGCAGCAGCGTCGAGGTGGCGCCGCGCTCGGACGTGCTGCCGATCTCCTCGTGGTCGAAGAGCACGAGGACCGGCACGTGGGCGGGCTCGGTGGCCACGGCGTCGAGCAGCGCCCGCACACCGGCATACGACGTCGCGAGGTTGTCGAGGCGCGGGGCCGCGATGAGCTCCCGCGCCCGACCGAGGCGGGTGGACGGCTGGACCGGGTGGGTCATGACGTCCCACGACAGCACGTCCTCGCGGTCGACCCCGACCTGCTCGGCGAGGTAGCCGACGAAGTCGCCGGGCTCGTCGCCGACGCCCCAGAGCGGCTCCATGTGGGCCTGCTTGTTGAGGGTGAGCGCCTCGTTCTGGGTGCGGTCGAGGTGGATGGCGAGCTGCGCGACGCGCAGCAGCGCGTCCCGCCCGTGGAAGATCCGCGACTCGACGCCGTCGGCGCCGCGCACGGCGACCCGGCCGGCGAGTCCGAGGTCGCGGTCCAGCCACGAGCTGAGGATGAGGCCGCCGTAGGGCTCGATGCCGAGCATCTGCCAGCCGGCGCGCGCGTGGTCCGGGTTGGGCTTGACGCGCAGGTTGGGGCTGTCGGTGTGGGCCCCGACGACGCGGAAGCCCGCCGCGGGACCGGCCCCGGCCCCGTGCGCGCCGGTGGTGTCCCAGGCGATGAGCGACCCGCCCCGCACGAGGTAGCGCCGGCCCGGCTCGGTGGGCCACGGCTCGGTCTCGACGACCTCGGTGAAGCCCTCCGCGACGAGCCGCGCCGCCGCCTGCTCGCACGCGTGGAACGGCGTCGGTGAGGCGTCGACGTAGTCGATGAGGCCCTGGGCTTCGGTGTCGGTGTCGAACGAGTGCGCCATGGCTCCCGACCCTATCCGCCGGTCGGCCGGCGGCTCGGGTCGGGCCGGGCCGGAGGGGGCGCGCGGGGTCAGGCGCGGCGCAGGGTCCGCAGGATGCCGTCGGCGATGGCGTCGGCGGCATCCCAGTCGGAGGCCGAGACGGTGATGTAGGTGACGTGCCCGTCCAGCTGGACGGCGAGGGACCGGCTCGCGACGATCATCGTCGCGAGGGGCACCCGCGACTTCGCGACGAGGGCCTCGCCGACCGCCGTCGTCGTGCGGTCGACGCGGTCGACCGAGGCGCCGGCCAGCTCCAGCTGGGAGCGCAGGTCGGCGGCACTCGGCAGACGGGTGCCGGGTGTCGGGATGACGGACACGTTGTCGGCGAACCCGTGGCGCGGGCGGCCCATGACCATGACGTCGATGGCGGTGCCGACCCGCCTCATGAACTCGTCCGCGGTCATCCCGGACTGCTCGGCGAGCGTCCGGAACGAGTCCGGCAGCACGGAGGCTCCGGCGCGAGTGGCGGACGACGGGTCGATGGCCTGCCACCCGTCCGGCACCTCGAAGGACAGGCCCGCCCTCCGAGCCATGACGCGACCCGCGACGACCACCGGCGCGGCAGGGTCCGACGTCGCCGTGGCCACGGTCGCGGCCGGCGTGGCGGGCGAAGGGGTGGTCGGGCCTGGGTCGGTCGGTGCCCGGGGCGTCAGGTCACCGGTCGACGGACCTGCTGGCGATCCCGCCTGAGGCAGGGTGAAGGCGGAACCGCCGTCCTTGGCGCACCCGGACACGGAGAGCGCCAGCACGACGCCGAGCACCGAGGCCCACCGGCTCCCTCTCCCACGGCCGGATCCCCTGCCACCTGCCGGACGGCGGGTGCGGCGCGCCGACACCCTCTCCCCTGTCGAGACCCTGCGGCCAGTCATACGGCATCGGCGCACCGGCGGCAACGAACGTCGGCGCGGCCACGCCGTGGGGGCGAGTGGCAGGATCGCCCGCATGCCCGAGACCACGCTGCGTTCCCTCGTCGACGACCTGGCCTCCCCCGACCCCGCGGTGCGGGACGACAGGGCGTATGCCGCCCTGGCGCGCCTCGTGCAGGAGGGCGCCCTCGGCGCGGACGACCGCTCGTGGCTCGCCGTGGAGATGCTCGAGCGGCTCGACCACTCACGGGTGGAGGCGCGCGCCTTCGCGCCGCTCGTCCTCGCCGCGCTCGTCTCCGCCGGCGACTTCGAGCAGGGCTGGGTCGAGGACGTCACCCGGTGGTACGTCTCCGAGCAGGACCTCCGGGGGCACGACCCCGTCCTCGGGTGGGTGCACGCCGTCGCGCACGGCGCCGACTTCTTCGGGGCGTGTGGCGCCGCCGGTGTCGGCGACCCCGCGGCCCTGCTCGACGCCCTGGGTCTTCGGCTCGTCGCACCGACGACGTCCGTGTGGCGCGACCAGGAGGACGATCGGCTCGCCTGCGCGATCGCCCTCGTGCTGACCCGCGACGACGTCGACGAGGCCACGGCCATCGGGTGGCTCGGTCACTCCCGCGCGATGTTCGCAGCGGGATCTCCGGGCCCGGTGCCCGCCGAGGCGAGCAACACGATGCGGACGCTGCGCTCGCTGCACGTGGCCCTCGATGAGCAGGTGCTCCGGGACGGTGAGCCGGTCGCCGTGCCGCACGCGGAGCCGGTCCGACGCGAGATCGCCTCGCTCCTGGCCGATGTGACGCCGTGGTTCTGGCGGCCGCGGACCGCCTGAGACGGGGAGAGCTCCCCATTGGCCGAGCCGGCCCACCCTGCCTAGGGTTTGGGGAGCGGCCACGCCTCGGTCGCCACGGACGCCGACAGCTCGGGGAGGGCATCAGCCGTGGTCGTGTACAAGAAGGGCGCCGATCCTGACGTCCTCGATCGCAGCGCCGGCGAGCTCGACCGCTTCGCGGGCGAGTGCCGGGCGGTACGCAACGCCGTCGACCACGCGTTCGGCGCGCTCGGAACCGCTTGGGGCGGAAGGGACTTCGACTCCTTCCGTGGCGACTGGCGGTCGTCCGCCCCCAGCATCGACGCACTGGAGCGCGCCCTGCACGGCCTCGGCGCGAAGCTGCGCGAGAACGCCGCGAAGCAGCGCGGTACCAGCGGGAACGGCGGTGGGACAAGCGGATCCGGCGGCACCGCAGGCGGAGTTCCCTTCGGCGCCGGCGTCCCGATGTCGTTCGGTCCCACGCCCTCACCGTCGCCGGGACCCGCGCCCACCCCGTCCTCTCCTCCGCCACCTGCCACGACGGGCACGGGTGGCCCCGTCGACGGCTACGACTTCGGTGAGCCGACGAAGCCCGACATCGAGTGGGACGAGGGGTTCGAGTACGGCTCCAAGGACTCGAACTGGCACGACCACATCGCCAAGCTCGAGTGGATGGCGAAGCTCGAGGGTGGCCGCATCGTCAAGTCGGACCTCGACGACGCGACGGCGATGTATGCCCACTACTGGGACAACAACGGCGAGCCGATGCGGTTCGACTACGAGGAGGGCTACCAGGAGGACCCGTCGATCGCGGCCAACGTCAACTCGGAGGTCGCCCGCACCGCCGCGGCCGTCGACGAGATGGTCCGCAACGGCAACTCGCACTTCAGCATCACCGGGGGCGCCCACCCGGCGACCGCCTACCCGACGACCGAGAACTGGCAGAAGACGATCGGCGGCTACCAGCAGTGGAGCAGCGCCGACGTCACCGCCCTGAACGGCCAGGTCTCGATGCAGGTCACCGTGCACGCCGAGGACCACTACAACTTCAACCCCGACCAGTCCGACATCGCGAGCGGCGCCGGCGACAACGAGAACGGGCGTTTCACCGAGATCGGCTGGGCCAAGCCCTTCCCGTCGAGCGGCGACGTCACGCGTACGATCACGTGGCCGGTCGGCTCGCCGCCGCCGAGCATCGACGTGGGACCGGGGGATGTCGAGCGCACCCCGGGCCTGGGTCGGGAGGACCGAGCCGACGAACGAGGGAGCAGCCGATGAGGACCCGCCCCGCCCTGGCCGCGCTCGCGGCCGCACTGACCGTCACCGTCACCGCGGGGTGCAGCACCGACCCCACCCCCGCCACCGACCGCACGAGGAGCACCGTGAGCAGCGCGACCAAGACCGGCACCGGAGACGTGCGCACCGACCTCGAGCCGCTGACCAGGCGCTTCAGCGCGCTCGGCACGCCGGTTTCCGCGACGTGGATGTCGGGGACCCTCGGCGGCGACGCACCGGGACCGTCGACGTACTGGATCGACGCCGTCGTCGAGGTCACTCCCGAGACGGCGACCACCCTCCGCGCAGCCTCCCCGGAGCCCACCACGGAGACCCCCGACGTCGAGGACGGCGTCCGCTCCGCCCTGCCGTCGGGTCAGCTGCTCCGCTCTACCTCGCTCGACGCGCTCTTCGCCCAGGGATCCTTCCGCGCCAAGGCCTACCTCGCCGCCGACTCCGACACCGTCGTCCTCGTCGCCCTCGGCCAGTAGCTCCTCCGGATCGGCGGCCGCGCAACCTGCCGGCCGGCCCCCGCGAGGAGGACCATCGGGCCATGGACCCCTCCGAACGCCGCGCCGGCGTCGCCGCGCTCTTCGACCAGCTCGCTCCCGGCTACGACCGCAGCGGCGTGCCGTGGTTCGGGCCCATCGGTGCCCGCCTCGTCGAGCTGACCTCGCCCCGCCCCGGTGACCGCGCCCTCGACGTCGGCGCGGGTCGCGGAGCCGCGACCTTCCCGCTCGTCGACGCCGTCGGGCCAACCGGCCACGTCACCGCGGTCGACCTCTCCGCCGCGATGCTCGACCAGCTGCGCACCGAGGCCGAGACCCGAGCGGTCAGCACCCTCGACACCCGGACGGGTGAGGCCACCCCGGACACGATGCCGCCCGACACCTTCGACGTCGTCACCGCGTCTCTCGTGCTCTTCTTCGACCCCCAGCCCGCCGAGACCCTCGGCGGCTGGATCGCCCTCCTGCGCCCCGGCGGTCGTCTCGGCCTGTCGACCTTCGGTCCCACCGACCCTGCCTGGACGGCCGCCGAGGCCGTGCTCATGGCGTATGCGCCGCCCCAGGTGCTCGACGCCCGCACCACCGGTCGGACCGGCCCCTTCGCCACCACGGACTCGGTGACCGCGCTCCTCGAGTCCGCAGGAGCCACCGACGTCGACAGCCACGACGAGCCGCTCGACGTCACCCTCCCGGACGCCGCCGCCTGGCGCGCCTGGACGATGACGCTCGGCATGCGCCAGTTCTGGGCCTCCGTCCCCGACAGCGAGCTCCCGGACGCCATGGCCCTGATCGCAACCGCCCTGGAAGCGGACCGGGGCGACGACGACCAGCTGCACCTCACCCAACAGGTCCGCTACACCACCGCCACCAGACCCTGACCTCCGAGCGAGAGGCAGCCGTGCGCGCCCGAGGGTGCCCGCGGCATACGGAACCGAGGAGCGGGACGCTCGACGGCGCGAGCGGCATCGGCGGCGGCCGACGGCCGACGGCATACGAAAGCGCAGTGACGCTGGTAGCGGCCGCCGACGCTCCACGCCGCTCCGGCCGTCGGGCGTTCCGCGACCGCGTGCCCTCGGGACAGCGGTAGGGCCCGCCCCGCCGAAGCGGAACGGGCCCTACCGGAACTGCAGGTGAAGCTGGTGCTGCGTCAGATCACTTGATGATCTTGGTGACGCGACCGGCGCCGACCGTGCGGCCACCCTCACGGATGGCGAACTTGAGGCCGTCCTCCATGGCGATCGGCTGGATGAGCTCGACCGTCATGTCGGTGTTGTCGCCGGGCATGACCATCTCGGTGCCCTCGGGCAGGTGCACGACACCCGTCACGTCCGTCGTACGGAAGTAGAACTGCGGACGGTAGTTGTCGTAGAACGGCGTGTGACGGCCGCCCTCGTCCTTCGAGAGGATGTAGACCTGAGCCTCGAAGTCCGTGTGCGGGGTGATCGAGCCCGGCTTGCAGATGACCTGCCCGCGCTCGACGTCCTCGCGCTTCGTGCCACGAAGGAGCAGACCGACGTTCTCACCGGCGCGACCCTCGTCGAGGAGCTTGCGGAACATCTCGACGCCCGTGACGGTCGTCTTGGCCGGCGGACCGGTGTGGATGCCGACGATCTCGATCTCCTCGTTGACCTTGAGGATGCCGCGCTCGATACGACCGGTGACGACGGTGCCACGACCGGTGATCGTGAAGACGTCCTCGACGGGCATGAGGAACGGCTTGTCGACGTCGCGCTCGGGCTCCGGGATGGAGTTGTCGACGGCGTCCATGAGGTCGAGGACCGACTGGCCCCACTTCTCGTCGCCCTCGAGCGCCTTGAGCGCCGAGACCTGCACGACCGGGAGGTCGTCGCCCGGGAACTCGTACTGCGACAGGAGCTCACGGACCTCCATCTCGACGAGCTCGAGGATCTCCTCGTCGTCGACCATGTCGGCCTTGTTGAGCGCCACGACGATGTAGGGGACGCCGACCTGGCGGGCCAGGAGGACGTGCTCCTTCGTCTGCGGCATGGGGCCGTCGGTGGCGGCGACCACGAGGATCGCGCCGTCCATCTGAGCCGCACCCGTGATCATGTTCTTCACGTAGTCAGCGTGGCCCGGGCAGTCGACGTGGGCGTAGTGACGACCCTCCGTCTGGTACTCGATGTGCGCGATCGAGATCGTGATACCGCGCTGGCGCTCCTCGGGAGCCTTGTCGATGTCCTCGAACGCGAACTGGGGGTTCAGGTCGGGGTACTTGTCGTGCAGAACCTTGGAAATCGCAGCCGTCAGCGTCGTCTTGCCGTGGTCAATGTGACCGATGGTGCCGATGTTGACGTGCGGCTTGGTCCGCTCGAACTTTGCCTTCGCCACTGTGGTCCTCCTCAGGACTATCTCGTGTTACGCCGTACGACCAGGGCAGGACGTGGCGCTGTTGGGGTGGTTTCCGATGGAAGAGACTACGGGATGTCCCGCAGTCACTCCCCGCGGGTCTTCTTGATGATCTCCTCGGCAACGGCCTTGGGGACCTCTGCGTAGGAGTCGAACTCCATGGAGAAGCTCGCGCGGCCCTGCGTCTTGGAGCGCAGGTCGCCGACGTAGCCGAACATCTCGGACAGCGGGACGAGGCCCTTGACGACCTTGGCGCCGCTGATGTCCTCCATGCCCTGGATCTGGCCACGGCGGGAGTTGATGTCACCGATGACGTCGCCCATGTAGTCCTCGGGCGTACGGACCTCGACGGCCATCATCGGCTCGAGCAGGACGGGGTCCGCCTGCCTGATGGCCTCCTTGAGGACCATCGAGCCGGCGATCTTGAACGCCATCTCCGAGGAGTCGACGTCGTGGTAGGCGCCGTCGTTCAGGGTCGCCTTGATGCCCACGAGGGGGTACCCGGCGAGCACGCCGTACTGCATGGCGTCCTGGATGCCGGCGTCGACCGACGGGATGTACTCACGCGGGACGCGACCACCGGTGACACCGTTGACGAACTCGTACATCGAGCCGTCCTCGGTCTCGCCCAGGGGCTCGAAGCTGACCTGGACCTTGGCGAACTGGCCCGAGCCACCGGTCTGCTTCTTGTGCGTGTAGTCGTACTTGAGCACGGCGCGGCGGATCGTCTCGCGGTAGGCCACCTGCGGCTTGCCGACGTTGGCCTCGACCTTGAACTCGCGCTTCATGCGGTCCACGAGGATGTCGAGGTGCAGCTCGCCCATGCCGGCGATGATCGTCTGGCCGGTGTCCTCGTCGTGGTGGACCTGGAAGGTCGGGTCCTCGGCCGAGAGCTTCTGGATGGCCGTGCCGAGCTTCTCCTGGTCGCCCTTGGTCTTGGGCTCGATGGCGACCTGGATGACGGGGTCCGGGAAGGTCATCGACTCGAGCACGATCTGCTCGTTGATGTCCGACAGCGTGTCGCCGGTCGTCGTGTCCTTGAGGCCGATGGCCGCGTAGATGTGGCCGGCGAGGGCCTCCTCCACGGGGTTCTCCTTGTTGGCGTGCATCTGGAAGAGCTTCCCGATGCGCTCCTTGCGGCCCTTGGTCGAGTTGATGACGCTCGTGCCCGAGCTGATGTGGCCCGAGTAGACGCGGATGAAGGTCAGCGTGCCGAAGAACGGGTGCGTCGCGACCTTGAACGCCAGCGCGGAGAAGGGCTCCTCGGTGGACGGCGCACGGGTCAGCTCGACGGCCTCGTCGCCCGGCTTGTGACCGATCATCGGCGGCACGTCGAGCGGCGACGGGAGGTAGTCGACGACGGCGTCGAGCATCGGCTGGACGCCGCGGTTCTTGAACGCGGAGCCACAGAAGACCGGGTAGAGCTCGGAGTTGACCGTGAGCTTGCGGATGCCGGCCTTGAGCTCCTCGGGGGTCAGCTCCTCGCCACCGAGGTACTTCTCCATGAGCTCGTCGTCGGACTCGGCGACGCGCTCGACGAGGGCCATGCGGTACTCCTCGGCCTTCGCCTGGAGGTCGGCAGGGATCTCGGCGATCTCGTACTTGGCACCCATGGTCACGTCGCCCTTGGCGTCGCCGGGCCACACGAGGGCACGCATGTAGACGAGGTCGATGACACCGAGGAAGTCGTTCTCGGCACCGATCGGCAGCTGCATGACGAGCGGCTCCGCACCGAGGCGGTCCTTGATGGTCGCCACGGTGAAGTAGAAGTCGGCGCCGAGCTTGTCCATCTTGTTGACGAAGCAGATGCGCGGCACGTCGTACTTGTCGGCCTGACGCCACACCGTCTCGGACTGCGGCTCGACACCCTCCTTGCCGTCGAACACGGCGACGGCACCGTCGAGGACGCGCAGCGAGCGCTCGACCTCGACCGTGAAGTCCACGTGTCCGGGGGTGTCGATGATGTTGATCTGGGTGCCCTCCCAGAAGGAGGTCACGGCGGCAGACGTGATCGTGATGCCGCGCTCCTTCTCCTGCTCCATCCAGTCGGTCGTCGACGCACCGTCGTGGGTCTCACCGATCTTGTGGTTGACACCGGTGTAGAAGAGGATGCGCTCCGTCACCGTGGTCTTGCCAGCGTCGATGTGCGCCATGATGCCGATGTTGCGGACCTTGTTGAGGTCCGTCAGGACGTCGAGTGCCACGTCAGGTTTCTCGTCTCATTCGTCGTGGAGTGAAAATCGTGGGCGCCGTGGGCCCCGTCATGTGACGGGGCGGGCGCGTGCCCGGCGGTATGCCGTGGAGCGAGCTCCCCGGCATACCGACCGGACCGCTGGGTCACCAGCGGTAGTGCGCGAAGGCCTTGTTGGACTCGGCCATCTTGTGCGTGTCCTCGCGGCGCTTGACAGCGGCACCGAGGCCGTTGCTCGCGTCGAGGATCTCGTTCATGAGGCGCTCGGTCATCGTCTTCTCGCGACGCTGCCGCGAGTAGCCGACGAGCCAGCGGAGGGCGAGCGTGGTCGAGCGGTTCGGCTTGACCTCGATCGGCACCTGGTAGGTCGCGCCACCGACGCGACGGCTCTTGACCTCCATGGCCGGCTTGACGTTGTCGAGCGCACGCTTGAGCGTGGCGACGGGGTCGGTGCCGGTCTTCTGGCGAGCACCCTCGAGGGCGCCGTAGACGATCATCTCGGCGATCGACTTCTTGCCGTCGAGGAGGATCTTGTTGACGAGCTGCGTGACGAGCGGGCTCTGGTAGACCGGGTCGACGACGAGCGGGCGCTTCGGAGCGGGTCCCTTACGAGGCATCAGCTCTTCTCCTTCTTCGCGCCGTAACGGCTACGAGCCTGCTTGCGGTTCTTGACACCCTGGGTGTCGAGCGTGCCGCGGACGATCTTGTAACGCACACCCGGGAGGTCCTTCACACGACCACCACGCACGAGCACGATCGAGTGCTCCTGCAGGTTGTGGCCGACGCCGGGGATGTAGGCCGTGACCTCGATGCCCGAGCTGAGGCGCACGCGGGCGACCTTGCGGAGGGCAGAGTTCGGCTTCTTGGGGGTGGTGGTGTACACGCGGGTGCACACACCGCGGCGCTGGGGCGAACCCTTGAGCGCCGGGGTCTTGGCCTTGCTGGCCTTGTCCTGGCGGCCCTTGCGGACCAGCTGGTTGATGGTAGGCAACCTGGTTACTCCATAACGTTGCTCGTGGTCAGTCGCCCTGGCGGGCGGCTCCTTGACTGTTCGGCCCCTCGACCCCCGAGGTCGGGTGTGTCGGAACCGGTACTTCCCCCTGCACTCCCCTGCTTCACGACGGCCGGGAGGCCGTCGGTGGGAAGGGTTGCCCGGCGAAAGGTGTGCTCTGGACCGCAGTGATGTCACGTCCCGCGGTGAGCGGGCGGACAGGGCACCGAGGCCGTCATCGCGCATGCCTGAGTACGTGCCTCAGACACAGTGTTCAAGCGTACCGGGGCGCGGCACGCCGACCAAATCGGTTAGACCGGCCCCCACGGGGCCGATGCGGTATGCCGTCCGGCGCGCACCTCGGCACGGCACCGACGCGCCCGGTCAGCCCAGACGCCAGTCACCGGCGTACATGTGCAGCACGGGCACGCCGAGGGCCTCCCGGGCCCGGGAGGCCCAGTCGGTGTGGAAGGTGTCCTCGACGGCGTGCGGCTCGGTGACGACGACGACCTCGAGGGCGCCGAGGCGGGCCACCTCCTCGACGAGCGTCGGCATGGGGTCGTCGGCGGTGATCTCGCCGGTCGCGACGACGTCGTGGCCCCCGAACTCGGCCAGCGTCGTCGACAGCGCGGTGTCGGCATCGGTGTGGGCCTCGCTCCGGTCCACAGGCCGCAGCGAGTCGAGCGCCTCACGCATCTCGAAGAGGCTGAGGTGGTTGAGGAAGGAGCTGAGCAGGTTGCGCTCCGTGTCGGCGGGCACGAGGACCCGGTAGGTCGGCGCGTCGTCCTCGTGCAGCCCGATGATCTTGTCGACGTCGACGGGCTTGAGCGCCTCCTCGGTGAGCACGATGATCGTCGGTGCGGGACCGCTGTCGCTCTCGTCCGTGCGACGGTCGGCCGGGCCGGCAGCGGGCTCCGCGGCAGACTCGACACCAGGCGCGTCGGTGGTGGGCTCGGTCGCCGCGGGCTCGGCGGTCTCGGGCGCGTTCGGCACGTCGGCCGTGGGCTCGGTCATGCGACCACCCTACCGAGGCAGCAGGTCTCGCGGCTCAGCGGTTGGTCATGCGCCAGCGCGCGAGCAGCACGCCGAGACGGTCCTCGACCGGTCGCGGCGAGGTGGCGGAGTAGTTGCTCATCATGACGAAGACGTAGCGGCGGCCGTCAGCGCCCGTGACGTAGCCCGCGAGAGACGTGACGCCGGTCAGGCTCCCGTTCTTGGCGCGCAGGTTGCCCGCAGCCGCGGTTCCCCGCATGCGGCTCGCCAGGGTCCCGCCGGTCCATCGGACCGGGTCGGCCCCCGCGACCGGCAGCGCGGCACGGAAGGCGGGCCACCACGACGTGCGCTGGACCTTGTCGAGGAGGCTCGCGAGCTGGTTGGGGGTCAGGCGGTCGGCCCGGGCGAGTCCCGAGCCGTCGACGAACCGCAGGCCCGCGATGGGGATCCCGATGCGAGCGGCGTAGTCGCGCAGCGCCTTCGTGCCGTCGGCCCAGCTGCCCGGGCGCCCTGACCGGGCCCCGAGGGTCTTCGTGATGGCCTCGGCATGACCGTTGTTGCTCAGCTTGAGGAACGGCACGAGCAGCTGCCCCAGGGTCATCGACGCGTGCCGTGCCAGCAGCGCCTGACCGACCGGCGTCCTCCCACGCACGGCGGTCCCGTCGACCCGGATGCCAGCGGCCACGAGCCGCGCGCGCAGGGCACGCGCGGTCATGAGGGCGGGGTCGTCGACGGTGACCCACTTCTTGGCCGCCGAGTGCTCGAGCGGCACCTGGCCGGTGACGGTCAGCGTGTTGGTGCCTGCCGTTCGGGCGACCGAGATCGTGGTCGCGGACCCGGTGGCGGAGGTGCGCGACCTGTTGACCAGGCGCACGTGGGAGGCCGCGGACGCCGGCGTCACGGTGAGCCGCGGCGCGCTCGCGGTGCTCGTGCCGGGCGTCGCGGTGACGATGACGGTGCCGGCGTCGTAGTCGGTGTCGGGTGCCAGCGTCAGGGCCGACACCTGCGCGGCGTAGTAGCCCGACGCGTACGACGTCGACCAGTAGGGGTTGTAACGCACCTCGTCGAAGGCGGACGCGTCGCCGACGACGTCACCCGTGACCCGCGTGACCCCCTTGGCCCGCAGTGAGCTCGCCAGCGACGTCAGGTCGCGCTCGAGCAGCGTCGGGTCGCCGCTGCCCTTGAGGTAGAGCCGTGAGACCACTCCCCCGTTCGGCGCCGACGGGGCGTAGACGTCGGTGCGCCAGCGGTAGCCGCTGCCGAGGGTGTACATCGCCGCCGCGGCGGTGAACGTCTTCTGCGTCGACGCCGGCGCGAGCGGGGTGTTGGCGTAGCGGACGTAGACCGGCGTACGCGTGGAGGCGTCGGCCACCACGACTCCGACGTGCGCCGTCGAGGCCGTCACGCTCGGGTCGGTCATGAGCCGGCCCACCTCGCGGCGCAGGGCGGCGTCGCGCGCTGAGTAGACGGTGGCGCCGGAACCCGGTGGGGCCGTCGCCACGAGCGCGGCCACGGCGAGCATGACCACCGCGAGGAGGAACGGCCAGCGCACCGCCCGACGCGGGCCGGTTGAGCCGCGGACGACCTTGAGCGAACGAGGAGCTCCGAACATGACGACCTCCCGAGGGTGTCGCCGGCCGGCCCTGGCGCCGCCGGACTCTCACCTCGCCCGAGAGACTAGTCCGATTTGTCCGTTTCCGGCGCGCTGAAACCAACCGCCCGTCCCGGATACGCCGAGGGCCGGCTCCCCGGTCGGGGAGCCGGCCCAGCGGCATACGTGGTGGTCGTCGTCCGCCGCTCGCGCGGCGGACGGGACCGGTCAGAACTGGTCGAGACCGAGAGCCTCGTCGTCGAGACGGATGGCCTCGCCGGTGCCCGAACCGAAGCCTGCGTAGTCGTAGGCGTCGTAGTTCGGCAGCGAGTACATCGCGGCCTTGGCTTCCTCGGTGGGCTCGACCTTGACGTTCCGGTAGCGGGGCAGACCCGTGCCGGCAGGGATGAGCTTTCCGAGGATGACGTTCTCCTTGAGGCCGAGCAGCGGGTCGGACTTGGCCTCCATGGCGGCCTGCGTGAGCACGCGGGTCGTCTCCTGGAAGGACGCGGCCGACAGCCACGACTCGGTCGCGAGCGAGGCCTTGGTGATGCCCATGAGCTCGGGACGACCGGCAGCCGGACGCCCACCCTCGGCCATGACCTTGCGGTTCTCCTCCTCGAAGCGACCACGCTCGGCGAGCTCGCCGGGCAGCAGGTCGGCGTCGCCGGCCTCGATGATCGTCACGCGACGCAGCATCTGTCGGACGATGACCTCGATGTGCTTGTCGTGGATCGACACACCCTGCTGACGGTAGACCCGCTGCACCTCGTCGACGAGGTGCTTCTGGGCGGCACGCGGGCCGAGGATGCGAAGGACCTGCTTGGGGTCGATCGCGCCCTGGACGAGCTTGTCACCCACGGTCACGTGGTCACCGTCGCCGACGAGCAGGCGCGAACGCTTGCTCACCGGGTAGGCGTGCTGCTCGGAGCCGTCGTCCGGCGTGAGCAGGACGCGACGCGCCTTGTCGGTGTCCTCGATCTCGACGCGGCCGGTGGCCTCGGCGATCGGGGCGACACCCTTGGGCGTCCGCGCCTCGAAGAGCTCGACGACACGCGGCAGACCCTGGGTGATGTCGTCGGCGGCGGCCGCACCACCGGTGTGGAAGGTACGCATCGTCAGCTGCGTGCCGGGCTCACCGATCGACTGGGCCGCGATGATGCCGACGGCCTCGCCGATGTCGACGAGCTTGCCCGTCGCGAGCGACCGGCCGTAGCAGGCCGCACACGTGCCGACCTTGCTGTCGCAGGTGAGGACCGAACGGATCCGGACCTCGTCGACACCCGCCGCGTACAGCGCGTCGATGACGACGTCACCGAGGTCGATGCCGGCCACGGCGAGCGTCTCGCCGTCGACGACGACGTCCTCGGCCAGCGTGCGGGCGTAGACCGAGGCCTCGACGACCTCGCTCGGCGACCGGGTGCCCGTGGTCTCGTTGACCTGGGCGATCGGCAGCTTGAGGCCGCGCTCGGTGCCACAGTCGTCCTCACGGATGATGACGTCCTGCGACACGTCGACGAGACGACGCGTGAGGTAACCCGAGTCGGCGGTACGAAGAGCCGTGTCGGCCAGACCCTTACGGGCACCGTGCGTCGAGATGAAGAACTCGAGCACCGTGAGGCCCTCACGGAAGTTCGCCTTGATCGGGCGCGGGATGATCTCGCCCTTCGGGTTGGCCATGAGGCCACGCATACCGGCGATCTGACGGATCTGGAACCAGTTACCACCAGCACCCGAGGACACCATCCGGTAGATGGGGTTCGTGCGCGGGAAGTTGGTCTCCATCTCCTTGGCGACCTGGTTGGACGCCTGCGTCCAGATCTCGACGAGCTCCTGACGACGCTCGTCGTCGGTGATGAGACCGCGCTCGTACTGCGTCTGGACCTTGGCGGCCTTCGTCTCGTAGCCCTCGAGGATCGCCGTCTTGTTGTCCGGCGTCGTGACGTCGGAGATGGCGACGGTGCAGCCCGAGCGGGTGGACCAGTGGAAACCGGCCTCCTTCAGGGCGTCGAGGGACGCGGCGACCTGGACCTTGGAGTAGCGCTCCGCGAGGTCGTTGACGATCGCCGAGAGGCGCTTGCGGTCGACCGGGCGGTTCTCGAACGGGTAGTCGAGCGGCAGCGTGTCGTTGAAGATCGCGCGGCCGAGCGTCGTCTCGAGCGTGATGCTCTTGACGATGCCGTCCTCGCCGGCCTCGACACCCTCGGGCAGCTCGAAGCCGGCCGGGGGCACCGCGTCCGTCAGGCGCAGCTTGATCGCCGAGCCGAGCAGGATCTCGCCACGGTCGAAGGCCATGCGGGCCTCCGAGGGGGACGAGAACGCGCGACCCGCACCGATGCCGCCACCGTCGACCGCGTCGGTCAGGTGGTAGATGCCGGTGATCATGTCCTGGGTCGGCATGGTCACGGGGCGACCGTCAGCCGGCTTGAGGATGTTGTTGCTCGACAGCATGAGGATGCGGGCCTCGGCCTGCGCCTCTGCCGACAGCGGCACGTGGACGGCCATCTGGTCACCGTCGAAGTCGGCGTTGAAGGCCGAGCAGACGAGCGGGTGGATCTGGATGGCCTTGCCCTCGACGAGCTGCGGCTCGAACGCCTGGATGCCGAGACGGTGCAGCGTGGGTGCGCGGTTGAGCAGCACCGGGTGCTCCGTGATGACCTCTTCCAGGACGTCCCACACGACCGGGCGAGCACGCTCGACCATGCGCTTGGCCGACTTGATGTTCTGCGCGTGGTCGAGGTCGACCAGACGCTTCATCACGAACGGCTTGAAGAGCTCGAGCGCCATCTGCTTGGGCAGACCGCACTGGTGCAGCTTCAGCTGCGGGCCGACGACGATGACCGAACGGCCGGAGTAGTCGACGCGCTTGCCGAGAAGGTTCTGGCGGAAACGACCCTGCTTGCCCTTGAGCATGTCGGACAGCGACTTGAGCGGACGGTTGCCGGGGCCCGTGACCGGGCGACCACGACGGCCGTTGTCGAAGAGGCTGTCGACGGCCTCCTGGAGCATGCGCTTCTCGTTGTTGACGATGATCTCGGGGGCACCGAGGTCGAGCAGGCGCTTCAGGCGGTTGTTGCGGTTGATGACGCGACGGTAGAGGTCGTTGAGGTCCGAGGTCGCGAAGCGGCCACCGTCGAGCTGCACCATCGGGCGCAGGTCCGGGGGGATGACCGGGATCGCGTCGAGGACCATGCCCGACGGGTGGTTCGTCGTCATCTGGAAGGCGTTGACGACCTTGAGGCGCTTGATCGCACGGGTCTTCTTCTGGCCCTTGCCGGTGGCGATGATCTCCTGGAGGAGGTCCGCCTCGGCGTCGAGGTCGAAGGACTCGAGGCGCTTCTGGATCGCCGCGGCGCCCATGCCGCCCTCGAAGTACAGACCGAAGCGGTCACGCATCTCGCGGTAGAGGATCTCGTCGCCCTCGAGGTCCTGGACCTTGAGGTTCTTGAAGCGGTCCCAGACCTGCTCGAGGCGCTCGACCTGCTGGTCGGCACGCTTGCGGATGTTGTTCATCTCGCGCTCGGCCTGGTCGCGGACCTTGCGCTTCGCGTCGGCCTTGGCACCCTCGGCCTCGAGCTCGGCGACGTTGCGCTCGAGCAGCTGCGCGCGCGACTCGACGTCGGCGTCGCGGCGGTTCTCGATCTCCTTCTTCTCGACCTGGATCTGCGCCTCGAGCGACGGCAGGTCAGCGTGGCGCTGGTCCTCGTCGACGGACGTGATCATGTAGGCCGCGAAGTAGATGACCTTCTCGAGGTCCTTCGGGGCCAGGTCGAGCAGGTAGCCGAGGCGGCTCGGGACACCCTTGAAGTACCAGATGTGGGTGACGGGGGCGGCGAGCTCGATGTGGCCCATCCGCTCACGGCGCACCTTGGCGCGCGTGACCTCGACGCCACAGCGCTCACAGATGATGCCCTTGAAGCGGACACGCTTGTACTTGCCGCAGTTGCACTCCCAGTCCCGGGTGGGGCCGAAGATGCGCTCGCAGAACAGGCCCTCCTTCTCGGGCTTGAGCGTGCGGTAGTTGATGGTCTCGGGCTTCTTGACCTCGCCGTGGCTCCACTGGCGGATGGATTCCGCGGTGGCGAGGCCGATGCGCAGCTCGTCGAAGAAGTTGACGTCGAGCACGTGGTTCCTTCTCTCGTAACTCTCGTTAAGTCTTTGGTCTGAGTGGTGTTCGTTGACGAGGGGGCGTATGCCGCTGAGCGGGCCCAGCGGCATACGCACCGCTTGTCGTTAGGTGGCCTTCTCAGACCTCTTCGACGCTGGACGGCTCACGCCGGCTCAGGTCGATGCCGAGCTCCTCCGCCGCGCGGAAGACCTCCTCGTCGGACTCCTTCATCTCGATCGTGGTGCCGTCGCTGCTCAGGACCTCGACGTTGAGACACAGGGACTGCATCTCCTTGAGGAGGACCTTGAACGACTCCGGGATGCCCGAGTCGGGGATGTTCTCGCCCTTGACGATGGCCTCGTAGACCTTCACGCGGCCGGGAACGTCGTCCGACTTGATCGTCAGCAGCTCCTGGAGCGTGTAGGCGGCGCCGTACGCCTCGAGGGCCCAGACCTCCATCTCACCGAAGCGCTGGCCACCGAACTGGGCCTTACCGCCGAGCGGCTGCTGGGTGATCATCGAGTACGGACCGGTCGAACGAGCGTGGATCTTGTCGTCGACGAGGTGGTGGAGCTTGAGGATGTACATGTAGCCGACCGCGACGGGCTCCGGGAACGGCTCGCCGGAGCGGCCGTCGAAGAGGCGCGTCTTGCCCGAGGCGTCGATGAGGCGAACCCCGTCGCGCGTCTTGAGCGTCGAGTCGAGCAGACCCGTGACGACGTCCTCGGAGGCACCGTCGAAGACCGGCGTCGCCACGCGCGTGCCCGCAGGGGCCTCGTGCGCGTCGGGCGCGATCTCCTTGGCCCACTCCGGGCTGCCCTCGATCTTCCAGCCGCGCGAGGCGGCCCAGCCGAGGTGCAGCTCGAGGATCTGGCCGAGGTTCATACGACGGGGAACACCGTGCGGGTTGAGCACGACGTCGACCGGCGTGCCGTCCTCGAGGAAGGGCATGTCCTCGACCGGGAGGATCTTGGAGATGACACCCTTGTTGCCGTGGCGGCCGGCGAGCTTGTCACCGTCGGTGATCTTGCGCTTGTTGGCCACGTAGACGCGGACGAGCTGGTTGACGCCGGGCGGCAGGTCGTCGCCCAGGTCGGCACGGAACTCCTTGACGCCGATGACCGTGCCGGTCTCGCCGTGGGGCACCTTGAGCGACGTGTCGCGGACCTCGCGGGCCTTCTCACCGAAGATGGCGCGCAGCAGGCGCTCCTCCGGCGTCAGCTCGGTCTCGCCCTTGGGCGTGACCTTGCCGACGAGCAGGTCGCCGTCACGGACCTCGGCGCCGACGCGGATGATGCCGCGCTCGTCGAGGTCGGCGAGGACCTCCTCGGAGACGTTCGGGATGTCCCGGGTGATCTCCTCGGGGCCGAGCTTCGTGTCGCGGGCGTCGACCTCGTGCTCCTCGATGTGGATCGAGGAGAGGACGTCGTCCTGGACGAGACGCTGGCTGAGGATGATCGCGTCCTCGTAGTTGTGGCCCTCCCACGACATGAACGCCACGAGCAGGTTGCGCCCGAGCGCCATCTCGCCACCCTCGGTCGCGGGACCGTCGGCGATGACGCCACCGGCCTCGAGACGGTCGCCCTCGTTGACGACGACGACCTGGTTGTAGCTCGTGCCCTGGTTGGAGCGCGCGAACTTGGCGATGCGGTACGTCTGGTACGTGCCGTCGTCGTTGGCGACGGTGACGAGGTCAGCCGACACCTCCTGGACGACACCGGCCTTCTCGGCACGGACGACGTCGCCCGAGTCGAGGGCGGCGCGGAACTCCATGCCGGTACCGACGATGGGCGCCTCGCTCTTGACGAGCGGGACGGCCTGACGCTGCATGTTGGCGCCCATGAGGGCACGGTTGGCGTCGTCGTGCTCGAGGAACGGGATCATCGCGGTCGCGGCCGAGACCATCTGGCGCGGCGACACGTCCATGTAGTCGACCTCGTCGCCGGGGACGAGCTCGACCTCTCCACCCTTGGTGCGCACGAGCACGCGGTCCTCGGTGAAGTTGTTCTGCTTGTCGAGCGGCGCGTTGGCCTGGGCGACGACGTAGCGGTCCTCCTCGTCGGCGGACAGGTAGTCGACGTCGTCGGTCACGTGACCGCCGGTGACCTTGCGGTACGGCGTCTCGATGAAGCCGAACGCGTTGATGCGACCGTAGGACGCGAGCGAGCCGATGAGGCCGATGTTCGGGCCTTCCGGCGTCTCGATCGGGCACATGCGGCCGTAGTGCGACGGGTGGACGTCACGGACCTCCATCTGGGCGCGGTCACGGGAGATACCACCCGGGCCGAGCGCGGACAGGCGACGCTTGTGCGTCAGACCCGCGAGCGGGTTGTTCTGGTCCATGAACTGCGAGAGCTGCGACGTGCCGAAGAACTCCTTGATCGAGGCCACCACGGGGCGGATGTTGATCAGGGTCTGCGGGGTGATCGCCTCGACGTCCTGCGTCGTCATGCGCTCGCGGACGACACGCTCCATGCGCGACAGGCCCGTGCGGACCTGGTTCTGGATGAGCTCGCCGACGGAGCGGAGGCGACGGTTGCCGAAGTGGTCGATGTCGTCGACCTCGACGCGGACGTCGATCTCCTCGGCGTTCTTGACGCCCTTCATCGAGTCCTGGCCGTCGTGCAGCGTGACGATGAACTTGATCGTCTTGACGATGTCGTCGATCGACAGGGTCGAGTCGTTGATCGAGGCGTCGAGACCGAGCTTCTTGTTCACCTTGTAGCGGCCGACCTTGGCGAGGTCGTAGCGCTTGCCGTTGAAGTAGAGGTTGTCGAGCAGGGTCTGCGCGGCCTCCTTGGTCGGCGGCTCGCCCGGGCGCAGCTTGCGGTAGATGTCGAGCAGCGCGTCGTCCTGGCCCTGGGTGTGGTCCTTCTCCAGGGTGAGGCGCATCGACTCGAACTCGCCGAACTCCTCGAGGATCTGGGCCTCGGTCCAGCCGAGGGCCTTGAGGAGGACGGTGACCGACTGCTTGCGCTTGCGGTCGACGCGGACGCCGACCATGTCGCGCTTGTCGATCTCGAACTCGAGCCAGGCGCCGCGGCTCGGGATGATCTTGGCCGTGTAGATGTCCTTGTCGGACGTCTTGTCGGGCGTGCGCTCGAAGTAGACGCCCGGGCTGCGGACGAGCTGCGAGACGACGACACGCTCGGTGCCGTTGATGATGAAGGTGCCGCGCTCGGTCATGAGCGGGAAGTCGCCCATGAAGACCGTCTGGCTCTTGATCTCACCCGTCTGGGCGTTCATGAACTCGGCGGTGACGAAGAGCGGTGCGTCGTACGTCTGGTCGCGCTCCTTGCACGACTCGATCGTCTTGCGGGTCTCCTCGAAGCGGTGGTCGCGGAACGACAGCGACATCGAGCCGCTGAAGTCCTCGATCGGGGAGATCTCCTCGAAGATCTCCTCGAGCCCGGACCGGTCCGGGACGTCGGTGCGTCCCTCGGCCTTGGCCGCGGCGACGCGAGCCTGCCAGCGCTCGTTGCCGAGCAGCCAGTCGAAGCTCTCCGTCTGAAGCGCCAGGAGGTCGGGGACCTCGAGTGGTTCGCGAATCTTCGCGAAGGACAGACGTCCCGAAGGGGTCTGTGCGGTGGACATGTTCGTCGCAGTACGCGAGGCAGCCAAGGAGGGTCCTTCCACGGGCCTTTTTCGAATCTTCAGATCCGCGTTGCCGCATGGCTCCGCTCGCGGGTCCCGAGGTCATACCGGATGCCGGATGGCATGGTGTTGGGCCTGACCGAGGTCGCGAAGGGTGGGCATGGGCAGCGCAAAGGCCTAGCCTACCGGTAAAGGGCAGGAGTGTCCAGCCGGGTCAAGGGACGGAGATCGTCTCCCGAGGTGCCCACCCGGTCTCGAACGACCGGGCGCCCTCGACGTGACCTGCCACGCCCCCCGGACCGGGAGCTCGCGATGCGAACGCGACGAATATGGCCCTCCGCGGGCCGGACGTCAAGACCCTCGCCCTCGCAGGCGCGTCGCGACACGCCGCCGAGGACCGCCCGGAACTCCGCTGACCTGCACGAACACGGCGGCGGCCGGCCTCGATGAGGACCGTCGGGAGGGCCTCCGCCCTAGCATGGAGCACGCCAGAGATCCGTTGACGTCTCCTTCCGAGAGGGAAGCCATGTCCGATCCGAACCCGCCCGAGCAACCGTCCTTCAACCAGCCCGCCGGGAGCGACCCCACCACGCCGATCCCGAGCAGCCAGCCCGCCTCGCCCGGACCGGGGGCACCTGGCGCACCCGGCGCCGCCGGCGCACCTGTGGGCGGCAGCATGCCTCCCCCGCCGCCGCCCGTGGCGCCGGCGGGTGGACCGAGCGGCATGTCGAGCATCCCCGACCCCGCGCGGGAAGGGGCCGGCTTCTTCACGGCCCTCTTCGACTTCAGCTTCACGAACTTCGTCACGCCGATCCTCGTGCGCTTCGTCTACCTGCTGGCGACCGTCGCGCTCGTCGCGAGCTGGCTCATCTTCGTCTTCGCCGGCTTCGCCAACAGCGTCGGGACCGGTCTCGCCGCGCTCATCCTCGGTCCGATCTTCGTGATCATCTACCTCGCCGTCATCCGCATGACCCTCGAGTTCTACCTGTCGGTCGTCCGGATGAGCGAGGACATCCACAAGCGCCTCCCCCAGGCCTGAGCGCCCGGGCGACGGCCGCACCACCACGTCGAGTGGGCACGTCCCCGTGGGGACGTGCCCACTCGGCGTTCCGGGGCTCCCGTCGGACGGGAGTGTGCAACCGCCTCAGAGGGAGGGCTGCTGCTGGGTGATGCAGTGGATGCCGCCGCCACGGTCGAAGAGCGGTCGCGCGTCGACGCCGACCACCCGTCGGCCCGGGTACGCGTCGGCGAGCACACCGAGGGACACCTCGTCCTGCTCGTCCCCGAAGGTGCAGGCGATGACGCCGTCGTTGACGACGAGGTGGTTGATGTAGGACCAGTCGACGGGCCCCTCGGCGTCGGCCAGGGTGCGCGGAGCCGGCACGCCGACGACCTCGAACCGCTCGCCACGAGCGTCCCGCGCCTCCTCGAGCAGCTCGCGCAGGGTGCGCGACACCGCGTGGTCGGGGTGGGAGGGGTCCTGCTGCTCGTGGAGCAGCACGATGCCCGGACTCGCGATGGTGGCCACGATGTCGACGTGGCCCCGGGTGCCGAACTCGTCGTAGTCGCGGCTCAGGCCCTGCGGCAGCCAGATGCACGTCGTGGCGCCGATGGTGCGGGCGAGCTCCGCCTCGACATCGCTGCGCGCCAGCCCCGGGTTGCGGCCAGGGTCGAGCTGGACGGTCTCGGTCAGCAGCACCGTGCCCAGCCCGTCGACGTGGATGCCCCCGCCCTCGTTGACGAGGGACGAGCCGACGACCTCGGCCCCGGACAGGCCGCCGACGAAGGCACCGATCCGGGCGTCGTGCTCCCACGTGGCCCAGGACTGCGCGCCCCAGCCGTTGAAGACCCAGTCGACCGCCCCGAGCCGCGAGCCGTCGGCCGAGCGGACGAAGGTCGGGCCGATGTCGCGCATCCACGCGTCGTCGAGGGCGGCCGGGACGAGCTCGACGTCGGGGTGCAGGTGGCCGGCGGCCACCTCGAGGTCGGCGGGGACGACGACCATGCGCACGGGCTCGAACTCGACGACCGCGTTGGCGACCGCGGCCCACGTGCGCCGCGCAGCGGCCACCTCCTCGGTGGTCTCGCCGAGCGTGTAGCCCTGGCTCGGCCACGCCATCCACGTGCGGTCGTGCCGGGCGGTCTCGGACGGCATCACCCAGCCGGGCCCTCCCCCACCGGCCTCCGCCGCAGAAGCGTCGGTCACGGCGGTGTCGGTCACGGCGTCACCTCGCGACGGTGCTCCTCGCGCACGGGGGCGGTCAGGGCGGCATACGAGTCGGGACGACGGGTGGCGAGGAAGGGGAAGAGCTCGAGCCAGTCGCGACGCTGCGCGAGGTCGAGGTCGGCGACGAGGACGGCGGCCTCGTCGCGGGGGGCCTGGACGAGGACGCGGCCGTACGGGTCGGAGATGAACGAGCTGCCGTAGAAGGTGATGAGCCCCTCCGTGCCGAAGCGGTTGGGCACGACCATGAAGAGGCCGTTGGCGATGCCGTTGCCGACGATGACCTGCTGCCACAGGGGCTGGGTGTCGAAGTCCGGGTGGTCGGGCTCGGAGCCGATCGCCGTGGGGTAGCAGAGCACCTCGGCGCCGCCGAGCGAGTAGAGACGGGCGACCTCGGGGAACCACTCGTCCCAGCAGGTCGGCAGACCGAGCTTGAGCGACGGGTCGCCCAGTGCCACAACCGGATACGCATCCTCGGAAGGGCCGGGACGGAAGTACTTGTCCTCGTAGTAGCCGGCCGTGACGGGGATGTGGGTCTTGCGGGTGCGGGCCACGACCTCCCCGCTCGGGGCCACGACGACCGCGGTGTTGAAGCCGAGCCCGTCGCCCTCGTCGGCACGCTCGTAGAGAGAGGCGTGGACGTGGACGTCGAAGTCACGGGCCGCGTCGCGGGCGAACGTCACCGTGGGACCCGTCTCGAGGTCCTCGGCAGTCGCGGACGGTGTGCCCTCGGGCAGGGTGTCGGCCGGGTAGCGCGACAGGGTCAGCTCGGGCAGGAACACGATGGTGGCGGCGGCCTCGGCGGCCGCACGGATGCCGTCGCGGAGGGCCTCGACGAGGGCCGCGGGGTCGTCGACCCACTCGTGCTGCACGACGCCGACGCGCACGGGCGTGGCCTCCGGCTGGTCGACGCGGGCGAGGGACTCTGGGACGCCATTGGCCTGGATGAGCTTCACAGCGTGCAGTATGCCGCAGCGCCCAGCGGGCGGTCCGGGCCACGACGCCCGGTGCCCGTCCCCGGCACCTCCCGGGGTGCAGCGTCGCGCACGCCGCCGTGGGCCGCTCGGTCCCGGACGACCTCTCGGGCGCCCGGGACCTTCCCCCCTCGTTCCCCCGTCAGAAGGCGGACAGCTCGCTGACGAGCCAGCGGTCGCCCACCTTCCGCATCGTGGCGATGACCCGGTTCTGGTCGATCGCAGGTGCCTGCTGGGCCTTGGTGGTCGTGGCCTGGTTGACGAACGCCATGACCCGCACGGTCGTCCCCTCGCCGCCGTCGCCGTCGGCATCCATGACGCCTGCGTCGTAGACCTTGGCCTGGACGGTGGCGTCGTTCTTGACGGCCATCGGCTTGATGTCGGTGGCGGCGACCTTGGCGAACTGGTCCTTGAAGGGGGAGGCCAGCTGCGGGGTGACCTCCCCGATGTGCTTGTCGAACGCGGAGCCGCTGTAGCTGAGCAGGCTCTCCAGAGTGGTCCGCGCCGAACCCACCGCGGCCGTCCGGTCGGTGTCGGACACCCCGGGGCGCAGGCCGTAGACGAGCGAGGCCGCGAGCAGGGCGAGCGCCAGGGTGGCGCCGATGGCGGACGCCCAGAGCCCGGCGGAGCCGCGCGAGCGCGAGGCGGCCTCTGTCTGCGCGTCGTCCGCGTCGACCTCCTGTGCGCCGGTCGGGCCCACCCGGCGCTCGACGGCCACTGCCTCCCGGTCGCCGGTGCTGGTGGTGGTGGTCGTGGTGGTGCCGGCGGTGTCACCTGCGAAGGGACCGGCAAGGCTCTCGTCGGTGGTGGACGGGCCCCGGTCGAGGACGATCGTCGAGGTCGCGGGGGCTCCGGCGCCGGAGGACCGTCGGCGGGCACCTGCTACGCGCTTGCGCGGGCTCGCGGCGGATGCGGCCGACGCTGCGAAGGGACGGCGGGGGTCAGCTGACGAAGTCAAGGGTGCTCACCTTCCAGGCGTCGCCGACCTTCACGAGGTCGAGGCGGAGCCGGTACGTCTTCTTCTCGGCCTTGGGGGTCGAGGCGTTCGAGGTCGGCGCCACGACCCCCACGATGACCTTGGCCGAGTCGTCGTCGCCTGACACGAGCGAGGCCTCGGCCCGCTCGACGGTCGAGACGGTCTTGTTGGCCGTGACGACGGGCTTGAGCTGGGCCAGCGTGGAGGCGTACTCCTTGCGGAAGGCCCCGGTCGAGTCGTCGAGGACGCGCTGGGTGTCGGCGTCGAACGTCGTGGCGTTCATCGTCACGAAGTTGACGGCGATCTGGCGCCCGGCGGCCAGCGCAGCGGCGCGGTTGTCGGCGTCGCGCTGCTGCTGCCACGCGGTGCGCCCCAACGTCGCCGCGACGGCGACCGCCGCGAGCAGCAGCACGGCCGTGACGATCCACAGCAGGCGCGGGGTGGGGCGCCACGTGCGGACACCCCTAAGGCCCGCACGTGGCGCGTCGGGGGGACCGGAGCCCACCGCGGCGTCAGTGGGGTCATGAGGCTCGTGGCGCTCGTCGAGCTCATCGGGCTCGCGGTCGGTGGAGCTCTCGGGCGACCGCTGGGATCGCGGCGGTCGCTCGGTCTCCGATCGGGTGGTGACCATCGTCATCGAGGGGTTTCCTTCCGTCACCGGCTAACGGAGCGCCTCCTGCATCATCCAGAGCCAGCTCGTGCCGTTGTCGGTCCGTTCGTCGCCACCGGCCGGAGCGACCGGCGACTGGACTGACAACGACTCAGGGCTGCCGGAGGTCACGGCCCGGTTGCCGAGGGCGACCGGGGTCGCCCCGAAGGACATCGGGTAGCTCTGCCCGCTCTGCCCCCCTCGGGTGGGTTTGGGGGCGTTCTGGGCCCCGCGCACGTTGACGCCCGAGCCACGAGAGGCCGCGCAGTGCGCGTCGAGGTTGACGGGCGGCAGGCCCGTCGTGCGGTGCGGGTCGACCTTCGTCGTGCCCTCGTAGCCGGCCTCGCACGCCTTGGGGTCGTCGACGTTGAGCACGAGCCCGAAGTGCGCGGTGCCGTCGCCGGGCACGACGCTGAAGCCACCCGTCACGACGTCGGGGTAGGTGACGAGCAGCTGCTCGATGCCGTCGAGCCGGGCCGTCGTCACGTTGCCGATGGTGATGAAGTTGGCGAGGAGCGCAGCCAGGCTCTGCTTGTTCTCCGAGATGAGGGCGTCGAGCTGCTCGACCGCGACGGACCCTCGGTCGAGGACGACGCGCAGGTCGGGGTCGGCCTGGCGGAGCGCGTCGGCGACGTTCGCGAAGCCGGACACGCTGGTGCGGATGTCGTCGCCGCTCTTGACCTGCGTGTCGAGGACGATCCGTCCGTCGTCGATGAGACGGGTCGTCTCGGGGAGCGCCTCGGAGGCGGCCGTGGTCAGGGCGTCACCCGAGTCGATGAGCCGCTGCAGGTCGGAGCCGCCACCCTTGAACGCCTCGGCCAGCTCGTCGACCGTGGTCACGAGGGCGTCGCGCGGCACCGACGACACGGTGTCGTCGACGTGCTGGAGCAGCTGGTCGATACGGAGCGGGAACGCGGTCCGGTCGCGCGGGATGACGTCACCGGCGGCGAGGTAGGGCGCCCGAGGCGTGCGGGGCTGGAGGTCGAGGTACTGCTCTCCCACCGCCGAGCGGTTCTCGACGACGGCCTTGGTGTCCTTGGGGACCTCGGTGCCGCGGTCGAGGCGCGCGTCGACGACGACGCCGTCGCCCGACAGGCGCATCCCGTCGACCTTGCCGACCGTGACGCCCCGGTAGGTGACCTCGGCGCCGACGAAGATGCCACCCGACTGGGCGAGGTCGGCGGACACGACGTAGCTGCCGCCGGCGATCTTGTCGGTGAGACCGACGTAGTTGGCCGACAGGATCGCGACGAGGGTGATGGACAGCAGGGCGAAGGCGGCCAGCTGGAGTCGGACGGTGCGGGTGATCATCGGGAGCCTCCCGTGGGGAAGAGCGTGGACCACGACGCCGCGTCGGCGGTGCCGGCTCCGGAGCCGGGCCGGCTCGAGCCGAGCAGGCCGCCCGGCAGCGTCGTCGGCAGGGGCACCCCGGGCACCGAGGGGACGGTGACGCTCGGGAGCGGGACCGAGGGCACCGGCACCGACGGCAGTGGCACGGAGGGCAGCGGCACCCCCGGGATGCCCGGGAGGTTCGGGAGCTTCCCCACGCCGAGGTTGCCGGCGATGGTGTCGAGGTTGGTGTCGAGGGTGGCCCAGAGGTTCGTGAAGTCACCCTTGATCGTGTTCTGGGCGTTGTTGGGGAAGGGGTAGGTCAGGAGCAGCTGGTAGCTCTTCGGCAGGTCATCACCGGCCTTGTTGAGCTGGCGCAGGATCGGGCTCACGGCCCGGAGGTTGGCCTCGAGGTCGGCGCGCGACCCTCGGATCACCCGGGTGCCGACCTCGCCGAGGTCGCGCAGCGCCGTCAGCATCGCGGTCAGCTGCCGACGCTGGTCGGCGAGGATCTTCAGGCCCTTGGGCAGCTCGTCCAGTGCCGCGGCGATCTTGGCCTGGTTCCGGGCCAGGGTCGACGAGAGCCGGTCGATGCTGTCGATGGCCCGGACGATCTCGCCCTTCTGGGCGTCGAGTCCCCCGACGAACGTGTTGAGCTGCGTGACGAGGTCCTTGACGTCGCCGGTGCGACCGCGGAGGGCGTTGTTGAGCTCGGCCTCGATGGTCTTCAGCTGTGCGACACCACCACCGTTGAGCAGCAACGACATCGCGCCGAGGACCTCCTCGACCTCGGGGTTACGGCTCGTGCGCGACAGCGGGATGCGGTCGCCCTGCCCGAGGCGGCCCTGGGCCGGCACGTCGGTGGGGGCTGCCAGCGCGACGTACTTCTCGCCGAGCAGCGAGGTCTGCTTGAGCTCGGCCGTGGCGTTGTCGGGCAGCACGACGTTGCCGGGGAGCCGCAGCCGGACCGTCGCGGTCCACCCGGTCACCTGGATGTCCTCGACGGACCCCACGGTCACCTGGTTGACCTTGACCGACGACTGCGGCACGAGGTCGAGCACGTCGGCGAACTCGGCGGTGACCGTGTAGGAGTCGTCGCCGGTGCCGGCGCCACCCGGGAGCGGGAGGTCGTAGGCGCTGCAGCCCCCGAGAGCGAGGGAGGCCAGCACGACCACGGCGGACCGGCGTCGGGAACGGGAGCGGACGGCATACGTCATCGGGAGCCTCCGAGCAGTCCGCCGAGGGTGGGGTCGGCGCCGCGCAGGTTGACGAGGCCACTCGACTGCGGAGTGCCCTGCAGCGCAGTGCCGCTCGGCAGCGACGGCAGGGTGGGCAGCTTCGGCAGCAACGCCTTCTTGAGGGAGTCGCACAGCTTGGTGTTGCCGGTGTGCGTCGGGCCGGTGAGGATCGAGCACACGAGCAGCAGCGGGTCGTCGAAGCCCTTGGCGTTGTTGCGGGTGTCGAGGGTGCCGGTCTCGGGGTGGTAGGCGTTCTGGAGGTTCGACAGCGCGACCGGGGCGTTCTCGAGGAGCTGGGCCAGGGCCTGACGGTTCTTCGCGAAGGCGTTGGTGACGGTGACCGCCCGGTCGAGGTTGCTCTTGAGCAGCGCCCGGTTGTCGGAGACGAAGCCCGACACCTCGTCGACCGCGACCCCGAGGCTCTCGAGCGTCGCCTTGAGGTTCTCCCGCTCCTCGCTCAGCTGGGTCGCCACGGTCGCGAGGTCGGTGTTGAGCCGCCGCACCTGCGCGTTGTTCGTCGCGAGCATCGAGGTGAAGGACTGGAGGTTCTTCACCGTGCCGAAAAGGTCGTCGCGGCTGCCGGACAGGGTCGAGAGCGCGGTCGAGAGGTCGTGCACCGTGCCGTTGATCTTGTCGCCGTTGCCGTCGAGGTTGGCGGCAGAGGTGCGCAGCAGCTCGTTGAGCGCACCGTCCTTGTTGGCCCCGTCGGGACCGAGCGCCACCATGAGGTCGTCGAGGCTTTGCGACACACGATCGAGCTCGACCGGAACTGCCGTGCGCTCCAAGGGGATTCGCGTCCCGGCAGCCAGCGCCGGGCCCGCCTCGTAGACGGGGAGCAGCTGGACGTAGCGGTCCGAGACGAGCGACGGCGCGACGATCGCGGCCTTGGCCGAGGCGGGAACGGGGTACTTGTCGTCGTAGCTGAAGGTGACGTGCACGTGGTCGCCCTCGGGCGTCACGGTGTCGACCTGGCCGACCTTGACCCCGAGGATGCGCACGTCGGATCCGGGGTAGAGACCGACGGCGCGCGTGAAGTCGGCGCTGACCGACGTCTGGCCCTGGCGGGGCCAGAAGACGATGCCGGCCGCGACGAGCGCGACGACGACGAGGCCGCTGACGACCTTGCCGAGCACGGTGGCGGGGCCGTGCAGCCGGCCGAACGGCATACGGGATCCTTGGCGCGCAGGCATCAGCGACCACCTCCGGAGGTGCCGGGAAGGAGCAGGTCGGGCAACTTCGTGCCGGGCAGGGCGAGCCCGGGCGTGCCGACCGGCACGACGAGGTTGGAGACCCACGTGTCGAACCAGCGTCCGGTGCCCAGGGTGTTGGCGTAGACCCGCGTGAAGGGCGCCATCGCCTGAATCGTCTTCTGGAGGTCGGCGTCGTGCTTCTGGAGCATGGCGAGCGTCGTGTCGAGCTGGGCGAGGGCCGGCTTCAGCTGTGCCCGGTTGTCGCGGGCGAGGCCGGTCAGCTGCTTGGCGAGCGCCGAGGTGTTGCGGAAGAGCGTGCGGATGTCGTCGCGGCGCTTGACGAGCTCGACCATCAGCAGGTCGGCGTCCCGGATGAGCGTGCTGACCTGCTCGTTGCGGCTGCGGACGAGGCCGGTGACGCTGTTGGCTCGCTGGAGCAGCGAGCCGAGCTCGGCGTCGCGGCTCGCCACCGTGCGGGAGAGGCGTGAGAGGCCGTCGAGCGTGGCCTTGACGTACTGCGGGCTGTCCTTGAACTCCGTGGCGATGACCGTCAGGGACTTCGCGAGCTGGTCGGTGTCGATGCGCTCGGTCGTCGTCGTGAGGTCCTGGAAGGCGTTGATGACGTCGTAGGAGCTGACGGTGCGCGAGACCGGGATCTGCGCGTCGGCGTCGAGCTGGCCCTGCCCCTTGGGGTCGAGCGCGACGTACTTCTCGCCGAGGATCGTCTTCATCCGGATCGAGGCACCGGTCTGCGGGCCGAAGCTCGCGTCCTCGGTGATGGTGAAGTCGACGCGGACGTGGCCGTCCTCGAGGTCGACGCCGGTCACCTTGCCGACCTTGACCCCGGCGATGCGCACGTCGTCGTCGGGCTTGATGCCGCCGGCCTCCGAGAAGGCCGCGCTGTATGCCGTCCCGCCGCCGATGAGCGGAAGGCTGGAGGCGTTGAACGCCAGGTACAGCACCACCGCGATGACGAGCAGGCCGATCGCACCGATCGGGACCGGGTTGCGCTCTCGGAAGGGGATGCTCATGACTCGCACCTCGCTGACGAGACGTCGTAGGTGGGGCTCACGCCCGGGAGGATCGGGCTCTTGGTGTCGAACTTGCAGAGGTAGAAGTTGAACCACGACCCGTAGGTCGCCGTGCGCGTCAGCGTGGCGATGCGCCCCGGCGCGCCGGTGATGAAGTCCTCGAACTCCTTGACGTTGGCCGGCTTGTTGAGCGTCGTGGCCAGCGTGCGCAGCTGGGAGACGTCGTCCTTGATGAGCGGGCGCGTCGAGACGAGCAGGTCGGCGGTCTCGGCCGAGAGGGTGTTGATCCCGGACAGCGAACGGCCGATCGTCTCGCGGTCGGCCGCGAGCCCGCTCGTGAAGCGCTGGAGCTGGTCGATGAGCGAGAGCAGCTGCTGGTCGTGGGCGTCGACGGTGCCGAGCACGGTGTTGAGGTTGTCGATGGTGCGGCCGATGACGGCGTCGCGGTCGGCGATGGCGGACGTGAGGCTGGCCGTCTTGGCGAGCAGGGTGTTGACGTCGCCGCCCTCCCCCTGCAACGTCTGGATGAGCAGGCCCGAGAGCTCGTTGACGTCGCTGGGCGACAGCGCGGCGAAGAGCGGCTTGAAGCCGTTGAAGAGGACGGTGAGGTCGAGCGCGGGGTGGGTGCGCGAGAGCGGGATCGTCGAGCCGTCGGCGAGCGGGGCGGGGGCGCCGGTGCCCTGGCTCAGCGCGAGGTAGCGCTGGCCGACGAGGTTGCGGTACTTGACCGTCACCTCGGTGCCCTGCGTCAGCACCGAGCTCTTGAGCACCGAGAAGTCGATCTCGGCCGTGGCGCCCTCGGACGTCGCGTCGTGGGCGACGCGGACGTCGGTCACCTCGCCGACCCTGACACCGGCGATGCGGACGTCCTGCCCGGCGATGACACCCGTCGCGTCGGTGACGACGGCCGTGTAGGTCGCCTTGGAGCCGAGCTGGATGTTGGCGATCGTCAGCGCGAGAATGCTCGTCGCGAAGAGCGTGACCGCCGCGAAGACGATGAGCTTGATGAGTGAGCCCTTGACCTTCATCGGGTGCTCACCACCGTGCCGCGCATCATCGGCCCGGCGAGCAGGGTCTGGATGCCGCTCTCGCCGCCGTCGGACGGCTGTCCGCCGTGGCCGAGCAGCGCCCCGACGACGCGCTGCTCGTCGACCGTGCCGGCGCTGCCGGAGTCGGCCGCGGAGGCGTCGCCGAGCAGTGCCTGGGGCACGGCCGAGAAGGGCGTCGCGTCGCTCGCGGGCTGGGTGCCGTCGTCGAAGTGGTTGCCCGCGAAGGGGTTCGCCTGAGAACCGTCGGGCGTGGGCAGGCCGTAGCAGTGGGGTCCGCGCTTGTCGTCCCAACGGGGCTCCTCACCCGGCCTGTACGGCTGTCGGGGAGGCACGACCTCGAGGGTGATGTGGAAGGTTCCGCCGGCGAAGGCCGCGTTGGCGCGCGGCAGCCAGTTGACCAGGCCCGAGGCCACGCACGGGTAGATCGGGGAGTACTCGGCGAGCAGCTGGAGCGTCGGCTTGCTGACCTGGCCGACCTGGATGATGCGCTGCTCGTTGTCGCGCAGGAAGCCGGCCGCCTCGTTGGCGAATCCTGCGGTGCCGACGAGGAAGGCCGCCAGCTGCTGGTCCTTCTCGACGATGGTCTTGTTCGTGACGCGCAGCGACTCGGTCAGACGGAAGAAGTCGGGCGCGACGCCGGCGTAGAGGTCGGCGGTGTCGGCGAGCAGCGAGATGTCTTGTCGGATCGTCGGCATGCTGGGGTTGAGCGCCTTGAGGTAGCGGTCGACGAGCACGAGGTTGCGGCCGATCTGGTCGCCGCGACCGTCGAGCGTCGTCGACAGGGCGTTGAGGGTGGTCGCGAGCTTGGCCGGCTGCACGGTGCGCAGCAGCGGGTAGAGGTTGTCGAGGACCGTCTCGAGCTCGATGGACACCCGGCTGCGGTCCTGCGGGATGGTGTCCCCCGCCTCGATGGGCCGGGCGTTCGACGTGGCCGTCACGAGGTCGACGTAGCGCTCGCCGAAGAGCGTCTTGGGCAGCAGCCGTGCACTGACGTTGGACGGGATCTTGGCAACCTCGTCGGGCTGGAGCGCCAGCTCCAGACGCGCTCCCGTGGGGGTGGCCTCGACGTGGCGCACCTCGCCGACGAGCAGGCCGCGCAGCTTGACGTCGGAGCTCTCCTGCAGCTGGCTGCCGAGGCGGTCGGTCTCGAGCGTCACCATGACGACGGGCGTGAAGCGCTTCTGGAAGGACGCGATGGCCAGGCCAACGAGCAGCGCCAGCACGAGGAGGAAGACGATGCCGTAGGCCTTGACGCCGATGCGCCACCGCGTCAGCTGGGTGAGCGGGCCGGGACTGGTGTCGCTCATCCGGCGATCCTCACGCTCGTCGTCGCGCCCCAGATGGCCAGGGAGAGGAAGAAGTCGACGATGTTGATGGCGACGATCGACGTGCGCACCGCGGTGCCGACGGCGACGCCGACCCCGGCCGGGCCGCCCGACGCGGTGTAGCCGTAGTAGCAGTGGATGAGGATGATGACGACCGCGAAGACCATGACCTTTGCGAACGACCAGAAGACGTCACCCGGTGGCAGGAACAGGTGGAAGTAGTGGTCGTAGGTGCCCTCCGACTGCCCGAAGTACGCCGTCGAGATGAAGCGTGTGGCGGCATACGAGCTGAGCAGCCCGAGGACGTAGAGCGGGATGACGGCGATGAAGCCGGCGATCATGCGGGTCGTGACGAGGAACGGCAGCGACGGGATGCCCATGACCTCGAGCGCGTCGACCTCCTCAGAGATGCGCATGGCGCCGAGCTGGGCGGTGAATCCGCAGCCGACCGTGGCCGCGAGCGCCAGTCCCGCGACGAGCGGGGCGATCTCACGCGTGTTGAGGTAGGCCGAGAAGAAGCCCGTGAAGGCCCCGGTGCCGAGCTGCTCGAGCGAGGAGTAGCCCTGCAGGCCGACCTCGGTGCCGGTGAAGAAGGCGAGGAAGGCGATGACACCCACCGTGCCGCCGATGACCGAGAGCGCACCGGTGCCGAGGGAGACCTCGGCGAGCAGCCGGATGACCTCCTTCTTGTACCGGCGGATCGTGCGTCCGCTCCACGCGAGGGAGCGCACGTAGAAGCGCATCTGCTCGCCGAGCGAGTCGAGCGCGCGGGAGGGCCGGCTCGCGAGGTGGAGCAGCCGCTCCGAGCCCGGTCGAGTCCGGTTCTGGGTCTTGGTCGCCATCGCCCTCTCCTCAGATCTTCTGCGGGACGACTTGGAAGTACACAGCCGTGATGACGAAGTTGACGACGAAGAGCAGCATGAACGTGATGACGACGCTCTGGTTCACCGCGTCGCCGACGCCCTTGGGACCACCGCCCGCGTTGAGCCCCTTGTAGGCCGCGACGACGGCCGCGATGGCACCGAAGATCAGGGCCTTGATCTCGGCGGTCCAGAGGTCGGGCAGCTGGGCCAGCGCGGTGAAGCTCGCGATGTACGCGCCCGGCGTGCCGCCCTGGACGATGACGTTGAAGACGTAGCCGCCGACGACGCCGACGACCGACACGAGCCCGTTGAGCAGGACCGCGACGAGCATCGAGGCGAGCACCCGGGGCACGACGAGGCGCTGGATCGGGCTGATGCCGAGCACCTCCATGGCGTCGATCTCCTCGCGGATCTTGCGCGAGCCGAGGTCGGCACAGATGGCCGAGCCGCCCGCGCCGGCGATGAGCAGGGCCGTGACGATCGGGCTGGCCTCGCGCAGCACCGCGAGGACGCTCGCAGCGCCGGTGTAGGACTGGGCGCCGAGCTGGCGGGTCAGCGTGCCGAGCTGGAGGGCGATGACCGCGCCGAACGGGATGGAGACGAGGGCGGTCGGCAGGATCGTCACGCTCGCGATGAACCACGCCTGCTGGATGAACTCCTTGACCTGGAACGGGCGCTTCGGCAGGGCCCGGAACACGTCGAGGGCGAGCGCGAAGAGCGAGCCGGACTGGCGCAGGGCGCCCGTGAGGGGTGCGGCCACGTCAGCTCACCCCCGCCCGGACACCGGGGATGCCGGCGTTGCGCGACTCGAAGGAGCCGGGCGGCGGCGTGATGCCGTTGTCGCGGCACCAGCCGCCGGCAGGCCGCTCCGCGCGACGCGGCTTGCCGTCGCTCGTCGGGAGCTGGAGGGCGATCGGCGGCAGGGGCGGCAGCTCCTGACCGGACTCGGCGGCGAGCTCGTCGGCGTCCTTCTCCTCCGACATGCCGATCGGGCCGATCGTCTGTGCGTTGAGGAACTGCCGCACGACGGGCTCCTCCGAGCTGAGCAGCATCTCGCGCGGCCCGAACATCGCGAGGTGCTTGTGGTAGAGCAGGCCGATGTTGTCGGGCACCGTCCGGGCCGTGTTGATGTCGTGCGTGACGATGAGGAACGTCGCGTCGATCTGAGCGTTGAGGTCGACGAAGAGCTGGTTGATGTAGCTCGTGCGCACCGGGTCGAGACCGGAGTCCGGCTCGTCGATGAGGAGGATCTCGGGGTCCAGCACGAGCGCCCGGGCCAGCCCGGCGCGCTTGCGCATGCCGCCGGAGATCTCTCCCGGGAGCTTGCCCTCGGCACCGGACAGACCGACGAGGTCCATCTTCTCGGTCACGATGCGCTTGATCTCGGCCTCGGTCTTCTTCGTGTGCTCGCGCAGCGGGAAGGCGACGTTGTCGTAGAGGGTCATCGAGCCGAACAGGGCGCCGTCCTGGAAGAGGACGCCGAAGAGCTTGCGCACCTCGTAGAGGTCGGCCTCGCGCAGGCGGGTCAGGTCACGTCCGTTGATGACGATCGAACCGGCATCCGGCTTGAGCAGGCCGACGAGCGTCTTGAGGAAGACGGACTTGCCGGTGCCCGAGGGCCCGAGCATGACCGAGATCTCTCCCGCGGGAAGCGTGAGGGTCACGTCCCGCCAGATCGTCTGCGAACCGAAGGTCTTGGTCAGACCTTGCACCGCGATCTCCACACCCATGTGGCATCCACCTATGTCTTCCTGGCCGTCTCGACTCGGCTACGGGGGAAACGAGGGCGCCGGGCGGAAGTTACGCGCCAGTCGGGTTCTCCCGGTCAGGCGGCTCCCCCGCGGTTAACCTGTGCGAGTCATGTGGAGCCAGGAGGATGCATGCGGGCAGAACTGCGGCCGTCACAGGTCGCACCGGGGGCTCTGCTCGAGGTCGAGGGCAGCACGTACCGGGTCGTCGGGACCGTCCGGTTCGACCTCGGCGGCACTCGGTGGGGCGAGCACTGCATCACCTCGTCGGGCCCGCGTGAGTGGCTCTCGCTGCAGCCGCGCGGCGCCGGGTGCGTCATCCACTGGCGGACCCGGGACGACCTCTTCGGCGACCCGGACCACGGGGGCATGAGTCTCGACGGCCGCGACTGGACGCTGCTCGAGGCCGGGTCGCTCACCTACACGGCCGAGGGTGACACGGGTCTGGGCGTCCGGGGCACGTGCGATTTCGTCGAGTTCGTCGCGACGGACGCACCCGATGCCGTCCTCGTCTACGAGAGCTTCGACGGCGGCATGTGGGAGATCAGTGTCGGTCGACTCGCCGACCCGGCACGCGTGCGCGGCTACCGCGAGGTCGCCGGCGACTGACCTCCGTCGTGCGTGGCCGTGACCTCGTGGGCCACGAGGTCCCCGTCGACGCGCAGGGTGACCGCGGCGACGCGGTCGGCCCCCTCGAGGTCCGCGAGGCGGGCGAGCACGTCGGCGATCCGGCCGAAGGTCTCGGGGCTGGGCACGGGTGCCTGGCCGTCGGCGTTGCCCGACAGCCCGGTCAGTCGGTGGTCGGCGTCCATCGTCAGGGCTGCGGTCATCCGCTGGACCGGCGCGCCCCGCTGCTCCTCGACGCCGCGGCGCAGGGTCGTCGCCAGCTCGTCGAGCAGCCCGTCGAGCCGCGTGGGTGGCGTATGCCGTCCGCCAGCCGCTGCGCCCGACGTGACCGGCGGGGTCGGCGGGTTCGGCTCCGTGGCGAGCTCGGTGACCGACTCGGTGACCGGCTCGTCCACGGGATCGGTGACGGGATCGGTGACGGGATCGGTGACGGGATCGGTGAAGGGCGTCGACGGGGCCTCGCTGGCCGGCTCTGCCGTGGCTCGCGGGGCGTGGCCCTCGCTGAGGAAGCCGATCGCGGCGAACTGGATCTTGGCGAAGTCGACCTCGGCGTCGCGGGCCAGCGAGTTGTCGATGACGTAGGCGAGGTTGACGGCGAGGTCGGCCATGCCCGGGTGCAGCTGCTGGCCGACGAAGCGCGCACACAGCAGCAGCGCGTGCACGCGCACCATCGTCCGACCCTTGCGGTCCTGCACCTGCTGGTCCGGCTCGACGCGACGCAGGTCGAACCCGTCCCGGGGGTAGAAGTGCAGCGGGCGTTCGAGGACGAGCAGCGAGTAGTCCGGCCGGTCGGAGCCCGGCATGAGCCGGTACAGCTCGCCGTTGAGCGGCAGCTGCCACTCCAGCTCGGGCGGCGCGCTGTCGAAGCGCGTCACGCACACGAGGGGCCCGTAGCGTCCTGTCGGGCTCGAGGCGCCGGCCGTCGGGCTCGAGGCGTCGGCCATCGGGGCCGCCGTCGGGGTCGGAGGCGCCGTGCGGGTCGAGGCGGTCGGTGCCCCGAGAGGGCTGGTTGCCGCAGCAGTGCCGGGCGCGGCGGCCGGGCTGTGCGCTTGGGCGGCCATCGTCGGCGCCGCGGGCACCGCTGCAACCTCGGGCGCGTTGGGGTCAACGGGGGGCGCCTGCTCGGCAGCGGTGTCCGCGTCGTCGTCAGCAGCGGGCCTGAAGGTGCGCGACAGCCATCCCATGCGGGCAAACCTACCGGGACCGGTCGACCGATCGACGGATCGGCGGGGTGTGGCCGCAGCAGATCCGGCCCCTCGGTGCGTCACAGTGTCGGAGGAGCGTGTGCCGAGCACGCGCCGGACAGGGAGGCAGGTCGTGGAGGCGTCGTTCGAGGACTTCGTGCGCAGCCGAGGGCCGGCGCTGCTGCGCTACGCCCACCTGCTCTGCGGTGACGGCGCCCGGGCCGAGGACCTCGTCCAGGATGCCCTCGTCAAGGTGCACCGCCGCTGGGCCGGTGGCGCCGAGGTGTCCGCGCCGTTCGCGTACTGCGCCGACAGCCGCGACGTCGTCGCCTCGCTGACCCTCACGATCACCGGCGCCGACGTGTCGACCACGACCTCCACCCCGTCGCTCATGTCGACCGTCACCCACACCGTGGGCGCGACCGTGACGAGCACGACCGTCGTCGTCCGGTCACCCGGTTCCGACGCCGCCGCGACCGAGACCGTCACGGTGAGCCGGTGAACGAGCCCGCGCGACAGGGTCGCTGACGCGCGAGCCGGCGGGACGGCATACGCCATCTCCTCGCCCGGGACGCGCCGGACGAGCGGTCGTGGTTACGGTGGACCGGTGACGACAGTGAGCAAGGACGCTCCGGACCTGCGCGCCCTCGAGGGGCTCGCCGAGTCCCTGACGCCCGGCGCGTTGCTGACCGACCCCGACAGCGTGGCGGCCTACCGCTTCGACTACACGGCTGACGCCGGAGCCGGTGTGCCGCTCGCCGTGGTCCGCGCGTCGAGCGCGGCCGACGTGCAGGCCACCGTGCGCTGGGCCGGGGAGCACGAGGTCCCCGTCGTGCCCCGCGGTGCCGGCAGCGGGCTCTCAGGGGGCTCGAACGCCGTCGACGGCTGCATCGTGCTGAGTCTCGAGCGGATGCGGGCCGTCGAGATCGACCCGACCACGCGCACGGCGGTCGTCGAGGCCGGAGCCCTCAACGTCGAGGTCAAGCAGGCGGCCGCCGAGCACGGGCTCTGGTACCCGCCCGACCCGTCGTCCTTCGAGATCTGCTCGATCGGCGGCAACGTCGCGACGAACGCGGGCGGCCTGTGCTGCGTCAAGTACGGCGTGACGACCGACTACGTGCTCGGCCTCGACGTCGTCCTCGCGGACGGGACGCTCGTGCACCTCGGCGGCCAGCGCGTCAAGGACACCGCAGGCCTCTCGCTCGTCAAGCTCTTCGTCGGCAGCGAAGGGACTCTGGGCGTGGTGACCCGGGCGACGCTGCGGCTCGTCCCCGCGCAGGCGCCGCCCGCCACCCTCGTGGCCACCTTCGACACCGTCGAGGACGCCGCGCGGGTGGTCGTCGCCATCGGCAACACCCTCCGCGCGTCGATGATGGAGCTCATGGACCGGGCGTCGGTCAACGCCGTCGAGGACCACCGCAGCATGGGGCTCGACCGCGAGGCCGGTGCCATGCTGCTCGCGCAGTCCGACGCCCCCGGTGCGGCCCGCGGCGAGGAGATCGCCGTGATGGAGCGGCTGTGCCGGGATGGCGGCGCGCGCGAGTGCTTCACGACGACGGATGCCGCAGAGGGCGAGATGTTCGTCGCGGCCCGTAGAGCCGCCATCGTCGCCATCGAGCGGCGAGGCGCGATCATGCTCGAGGACGTCGGCGTGCCGGTGCCGCGCCTCCCCGACCTGCTGACCGGCATCGCCGACATCTCGCGCCGACACGACCTCGAGATCCCCGTCGTGGCCCACGCCGGAGACGGCAACACGCACCCCGTCATCGTCTATCCGCCGGGCGACATGGACGCCGGTTCCCGTGCGGCACAGGCCTTCTCGGAGGTCATGAGCCTCGCGATCGGGCTCGGCGGCACCATCACCGGCGAGCACGGCGTCGGCCGGCTCAAGCGCGCGGCCCTGCCCGAGCAGCTCGGGGCCGACGTCATGGCCCTCACCCACCGCATCAAGAACGCCCTCGACCCGCAGGGCATCCTCAACCCCGGAGCAGGATTCTGATGACCACGACCCCGCCCGTCACGACCCGCCGCTCGATCGCCGACCGGCACCTCTTCGGTCCCGGTCCGTGCAACCCCTACCCCGAGGCGACCCTCGCCCTCGCAGCACCTCTGCTCGGACACCTCGACCCGGACTTCCTCGCGATCATGGACGAGACGTGCGACCTGCTCCGGTACGCCTGGGGCACCGACAACCGCCGCACCCTCCCGCTCTCGGCCACCGGGTCAGCGGGCATGGAGGCCGCCTTCGTCAACACCGTCTCCCCCGGCGACGTCGTCGTCGTGGCCGTCAACGGGCTCTTCGGGGAGCGCATGGTCGACGTCGCGGGCCGCCACGGCGCCGAGGTCGTCCGCGTCGACCACGAGTGGGGCACACCCGTCGACGCGGAGCGGGTCGCCGCGGCCCACCCGTCGCCGAAGATCATCGCCGCAGTCCATGCCGAGACGTCCACCGGGGTCCGCTCCGACATCGCCGCCCTCGGCGCGGTCAAGGGCGACGCCCTGCTGCTCGTCGACGCGGTCACCAGCATCGGCGGGATCGAGCTGCGCGCCGACGACTGGGGCATCGACATCGGCTACGCCGGCACCCAGAAGTGCCTCGGCGTCGCGCCCGGCCTCGCTCCCTTCACCATCAGCGACCGCGCCTTCGAGCGCCGCGTCGAGAAGCCGTCGTCCTGGTACCTCGACCTCGGCCTGCTCGGCGGCTACGTCGGTGAGGCCTCCGGCTCGGGCAAGCGCACCTACCACCACACGGCGCCGACCGCGATGGTCGCGAGCCTCCATGCAGGCCTCCAGCGCATCGCCGACGAGGGCCTCGAGAAGGTCTGGGACCGCCACGCCGAGGCCGGCCGCCTCCTCCAGGACGGCTTCGAGGAGATGGGCCTCGCCCTCTTCGCCGCCGAGGGCTCTCGCCTGCCCGAGCTGACGACGGTCCGCGTACCCGACGGGGTCGACTCCGCCGCCGTCCGCGCCTACCTCCTCGAGCGCCACAACCTCGAGATCGGCGCCGGCGTGGGCGAGTTCGCTTCCACCGTCTGGCGCATCGGCCTGATGGGCCACAACGCGCGCCCCGACCGCGTCGCCCTCGTCCTCGCCGCCCTGAGGGACGCCCTGGCCCACGCCACCTGACGCAGCCTCCCCCGGTTCGAGGGGCGCGGGGCGTGGCGGTGGTCGCGGCATCGGCGGCGGGCGCTGACGCTGGGAGCGAGCGTGCACAAGGGCGCGGGGCGTGGCGGTGGTCGCGGCATCGGCGGCGGGCGCTGACGCTGGGAGCGAGCGTGCCGGCATACGCCCGCCGACGCTCCACGCCGCGAGCGCCGCCGCGCGTCGCGCCCACCCAGCCGGGACCGCACCCAGAACAAGCGAAAGGCGGGCCCGACCAGATGGTCGGACCCGCCTTCGCGGTAGAGCAGTGATCCCGGCAGAGCCGGGTCAGATCACTTGAGCTCGACGGACGCGCCGGCGCCCTCGAGCTGCTCCTTGGCCTTCTCGGCCGCAGCCTTGTCGACACCCTCGAGGACGGGCTTGGGGGCGCCGTCAACGAGGTCCTTGGCCTCCTTGAGGCCGAGGCTCGTGAGCGCGCGGACCTCCTTGATGACCTGGATCTTCTTCTCGCCCGCGGCGGTGAGAACGACGTCGAACGAGTCCTTCTCCTCCTCCTCGACGGCGGCAGCGCCGCCACCGGCAGCGGCGGCAACCGCGGCAACGGGGGCAGCAGCGGTGACCTCGAAGGTCTCCTCGAACTGCTTCACGAACTCGGAGAGCTCGATGAGGGTCATCTCCTTGAAAGCGTCAAGGAGCTCGTCGGTGCTGAGCTTCGCCATGGTGGCTTCCTTCCTAGATATTGCCGTGAGTGGCGTGTTGTTGAATCGAGCTGGTGCGCAGGAGCGCAATCAGCTCTCGTCGCCACCCTCGGCGACGTCGGTGGTTGCCTCGGCGGCCGGAGCGGCCTCCGTGGCGGGACCCTGCGCCTCGACCTTCTGGCGCAGGGCGTCGACCACGCGGGCCGTCTGCGACAGAGGAGCGACGAAGAGGTAGGCGGCCTTGTTGAGGGAGCCCTTCATGGCGCCCGCAAGCTTGGCCAGGAGAACCTCGCGGGACTCGAGGTCCGCGAGCTTCGTGATCTCCTCGGGGGACAAGGTCTTGCCGTCGAGGACGCCAGCCTTGATCACGAGGAGGGGGTGTGCCTTGGCGAAGTCACGCAGACCCTTGGCCGCCTCGACCGGGTCACCGGTGATGAAGGCGATGGCCGACGGGCCCTGGAGGTGACCGTCGAAGGCCGTGATACCGGCCTCCTTGGCGGCGCGCTCCGTGAGCGTGTTCTTGACCACGGCGTAGGTGGCGTGTTCCCGGATCGAGGTGCGCAGCTGCGAGAGCTGGGCCACGGTCAGACCGCGGTACTCGGTGAGAACGGCCGCACCGGACTCACGGAACTTGTCCGCGATCTCGGCAATGGCAGCCGTCTTCTCGGAGTTCGCCATCTGGGCCTCCTTCCCTTGCGTGGTGCCGCCTGTCGAAGGGGCCCGGAGGGCCTGCACGAAAAGAGCCCCGGCGCAGGGCGCTCGGGGCTCGCAGCGACATACTCGAGGTATGCCGTGAGGCTGAGTGTCCTGCGCTGGCTGCCCGCATCGTGCGGAACCTTCGGGAGATCGTGGTTGCCCACGCCCTCCAACCGGCGGTCATTGGTCGTGGACCACAGTACGGGCTGGACCGCTGCGGACCAAATCGAGCCCGGGGCCTGTCGGCGGGTCCGACGCACGATCCCCCACCACACCGGGTACGTGACCTAGCGTGACCCCCATGGCGAGTGGCAGCGCAGTCCGCCGCCCGACCCCGTCAGAGCGGCAGGCGATCCGCCGCCGCCGGACGTGGGCGGGTCTGGCCGTCGTGCTGTGCGTGGCCGCCGACCTCTGGGTCATGACGTCAGCCGGCGCCGGCGAGCCGGTCCCCGAGGGTGCGGTCTCACGCGCCGCGCGGGTCTCAATGACGGCCGGGACGGCACCCGCGGTCTCGATCGACCAGGTCGAGCGAGTGCCCGAGGCCGCGACCGACTCGCAGGTCGACGGTTCCCCCTCGACCGGTGCGGCAGGCACCACGGGCTCGACGACGTCGGACGACGCGACGGCCGCCGGGAAGAACGACGGCAAGGACGACGGCATGGACGCCAAGGGCGCGGTCATCCAGGCGGGGTCCGGCAGGTTCACGGTCGTGGCCATGCCCGCGGCCGCCCTGCGCCCGGTCCCCACGAGCGGCCGCACGGTGCGCTACACCGTGGAGCTCGAAGGTGGTCTCGACATCAAGGCCGCGGACCTGGCCACGACGGTGGGGAGCGTGCTGACCGATCCGCGAGGCTGGCAGGCGAAGGACGGCGTCCGCTTCGTCAACGTCTCCCCCGCCGCGGCCGCCAAGGGCGGCGCGACCATCGACCTGCGCATCACGCTCGCGAGCCCCGACACGACCGACCGGCTCTGCGCGCCGCTGCAGACCCGGGGCCAGGTCAGCTGCCACAACTCCGGGCGGGTGGTGCTCAACCTGCGCCGGTGGGTCCTCGGCGCGGAGGCCTACGGCAGCGACATCGCCGGCTACCGCACCTACCTCGTCAACCACGAGGTCGGCCACGGCATCGGTCACGCGCACGCCTACTGCGGCGGCCCGGGCAGGGTGGCCCCGGTCATGATGCAGCAGACCTACGGCCTCAAGGGCTGCACGGCGTGGCCCTGGCCGACCCCGAAGCCGGCCTGACCTCCCACGTCGCGGCCGGCATACGCCCACTCTCCCTGGTGACGGGCCGCGGCCGGTGATGCCGACCGCGGCCTCGTCACGATGGGTGCCTTCTCAGAGCAGCGAGCTCGCGGAGTAGCCGACCCGGACGACGGAGCCCGTCGGCAGCGAGCCCAGCACGCGGTCGGTGACGACCTCGATCATGACGACCTCGACCGACTTCGCGGTGCGGGTCACCTTGTGCAGGGCGACCCGGCCGAGCCCCGGCACGGTGATGACCGTGTTGGGCTTGACCGTCGAGGTGATGGACGGCAGACCGGTGATGCGCAGCCCGACGAACCGCGAGGCGTCGGTGGTCACCGGGGTGGCGCCCACGCTCGATTGGACCGCCGAGGTCTCGGCGACGATCGTGTCGGCGCTGATGAGGCCGTTCAGCACGCGAGGCGCACCGATGGTGCTCTTGACCTGGCTGCGACGCGACGTGGCCGTGATGGTGGAGAGCACGTCTGTCGTCGTCGTGCCGGTGGACACCACCCCCGGCACCCCTGCCGTGGCCACCGTCGCGCGTCCCGAGCCTCCGGTGCACGGGGGGTACGCGAGAGCGGTCCGGCTCGAGGACACGGCGCCGTCGGCGAGGTTGGCCGACGTGGCGTAGCCCATACCGGAGACGAGCCCGACCACTGGTCGCGACAAGGAAGTGTTGGCGACCCCGACGTCGATGCGTGACCCGACCGGCAGGCCGAGGGAGTTCTGTGCGGTGATGACGACCCGCAGGGCCGTCGTGCTGACTCGCCAGTCGTTGCCGGAGAACGCCTTGGTCTGCGTGTTGAGGTAGACCGTGGCGAGCGCGGTCCCGGCCGAGGTCCGCAGCGTGATCGCCGAGTTCGGAGCCGGGTTCGCATTGAGGGCACGCCCGCCGATCTTGAGGCCGAGCAGCTCGGCGCGGTTGCCGCCGCTGTAGACGCCTGTCGTGCTCAACGTCGCCGTGCTGGCACCGGTGACGGCATCGGCTCGGACGAGCCCGCCGAGGAGGTCGACCGCCCCGGTGGTCGCCGTGGCACGGCTGATCTTGTAGGTCGTCGTCGTCGAGGTCGCGGCCGAGGTGCGCGTCGACCCCACCGACCCGGCCGCCGGGACGGTGACTGCCGCCGTGGATCCCGTGGCCGTGTGGCCGAAGGCAGTCGTGCAGCCGATCGAGGCGAGGGCCGTGGGCCCGGAACGCACGAGGCCCCCGACCACGACGTAGGTGCCGTAGGCGAGGGCCGAGACTCCGGTCGCCGGTGCTGCTGCGGATGCCGGTGCGGCACCGAGGGGCGCGGCCATCGTGGAGATGGCCGCTGCTGCGAGGATCGCCGTGAGTTTCCTGTTCATGGTCGTGCTCCTGTCATCGATGCCCTGCTCATCGATCCCCTGACCGATGTACCCATGTCAACGACCCGACCTGTCGGCGTGTTATGGGCTGGATGCGTCAATCGCAAGGTTGGTGTGGTATTGGAGCTATTGCGATTTCAAGCACCCCCGGAGCGGACGCCGGAGAGGCCGGCCCCTCGTCGGGACCGGCCTCTCCGGGTGGGTGCGCTCCAGGTCAGCGCGGGTGCACCACCATGGCCGAGCCACCACCGCGGCGCGTCGTCTCCGCGGCGGCCTCGAACAGGCCCCCGCGCAGGCTGCGGATCGCCGTCACGGCACCGATCTCGTTGGGCGTGCCTGCCGATGCCAGCTTGTGGCCCATCGCCGTCAGCGCCGCACCGGTCGGACCGCTGAGGATCGTCGGCTCGGCGCCCTCGCTCGAGCCGTTGCGCGAGCTGAGGCGCGGCGACGCGATCGCGTCGACGAGCGACAGGTCGCGGTCGAGGTAGCCGAGGATCGTCTGCGACACCGACGTGATGATCGTGGCACCGCCCGGCGAACCCACCGCGAGGAAGGGCTTGCCGTCGTCGAGCAGGATCGTCGGGCTCATCGACGACCGCGGACGCTTGCCGGGGCCGGGCAGGTTCGGGTCCGGGACGCCCGGGGTCAGCGGCGTGAAGTTGAAGTCGGTGAGCTCGTTGTTGAGCAGGAACCCGTACCCGGGGACCGTGATGCCGGAGCCACCGGTCTGCTCGATGGTCAGGGTGTAGGACGCGACGTTGCCCCAACGGTCGGTGGCCGTCAGGTGCGTCGTCGACTGCCCCTCGTAGGGCTCGCTCTGCGCGACCGTGCCGGGCGCGCAGGAGGTGTAGGCGCCGTCGGGCGAGCCGAACGGGATCGGACGAGCCTGGGCCTTCATCGGGTCGAAGAGGCAGGCGCGCTCTGCGGCGAAGGCAGGATCGGTCAGCTCCTTGACCGGAACGTCCGGGACGTCACCCACCCAGCGGTTGCGGTCGGCGAAGGCCGTCGCCGACGCCTCCGAGAACCGGTGCAGGTAGTCGACGTCCGACAGGTCGGACGTCGAGACGCCCGTGCGGTCCTCGTAGGCCTGGACGAGGTTGAGGATCTCGGCCACCGCGATGCCACCCGAGCTCGGGACCGGCATGCCGTAGACGTCGTAGCCCTTGTACTGCGAGTGGATCGGGGCCTTGGTCAGGGCGCGGTAGGCGCGCAGGTCGGCCGTCGTCATCTGGCCGCCCATGACCGAGGAACCCGCCTTGGTGTGCGGCGCCCGGGACTCGGCGACGATCGCCCGTCCGAGCGCCCCGGCATACAGCGCCTCGGTGCCCTGGGTGCGCAGCGTCCGATACGCCCTGGCCATGTCGGGGTTGGTGAAGACGGAGCCCACGGCCGGAGCCTGGCCGCCCCGCAGGAAGACCTTCGCCGTCTCGGGGAACACGGAGAAGCGCGCGGCGTTGGCTGCCGTCTGGTCGGCGAACGTCTGGTCGACGACGAAGCCCGTGGCGGCGAGGCGCTCGGCCGGCTTGAGCGCCGCGTTGAGCGACAGCGTGCCGTGGTCGCGCAACGCCTTGGCCCACAGGGCGGGCGTGCCGGGCACGCCGATCGACAGCCCCGAGTTCACCACGGTGTTGAAGTCCATCGCCTTGCCCGTGGCCGCGTCGGTGAAGGTCTTGTCGGTGAACGTCGCCGGAGCCGTCTCGCGGCCGTCGATGGTCGAGACCTTCCTGCTGCGCGCGTCGTAGTAGACGAGGAAGCCACCGCCGCCGATGCCGGCGCTGTAGGGCTCCGTGACGCCGAGCGCCGCTGCGGTCGCGACCGCGGCGTCAGCTGCGTTGCCCCCGCGGGCCAGGACGTCGATGCCGACCTGCGAGGCGTCGCGGTCGACCGAGCTGACGGCACCCCCGGAGCCCGTCATGACGGGGACCTTCGGCAGCGGGGTGGGCTGGCCGTGCCAGCCGCGGTCAGCCGCTGCGGCGGCGGGCGCGACCGCCGGCTGCGCGCCGGCCGTGGCCGGCAACAGGGAGAGAGGGAGCCCGACGACGAGAGCGCCGAGGACCCATCGGGAACGTGTCGTGGTGCATACGCTGTGACGACTCATCTTTCGACCGTACCCGCGCAAACGCCGCAGATCGCCCCGAGAACCCCGCCGATCCGAGGTCTGGGACAGGTGTGACCACGAGGCCACTCGACTGGGACGGGGCGCTCACTCGAGGGTGAGCGAGTGGCGTCAACACCGGGAGCGCCCCCAGCCAGGACGGTCGGAGACGCACGAGAGCCCGTCACCCCCAGAGGGGTGACGGGCTCTGCGCTGCGTGGGTCAGGCCGTCAGGCCTGGTCCTCCTCGGCGAGGAGGTTGCGCGTCTTGGAGAAGTCGAGCGGGATGCCCGGGCCCATCGTCGTGGAGACGGTGGCCTTCTCGATGTAGCGGCCCTTGGAGCTGGCCGGCTTCAGACGCAGGATCTCCTCGAGGGCAGCGGCGTAGTTCTCGACGAGCTTCGTCTCGTCGAAGGAGGCCTTGCCGATGATGAAGTGGAGGTTCGCGTGCTTGTCGACGCGGAACTCGATCTTGCCGCCCTTGATGTCGGCGACGGCCTTGGCGACGTCCATCGTCACGGTGCCGGTCTTCGGGTTCGGCATGAGACCACGCGGGCCGAGGACCTTGCCGAGACGACCGACCTTGCCCATGAGGTCAGGCGTGGCGACGACGGCGTCGAAGTCGAGCCAGCCGCCCTGGACCTTCTCGAGCAGGTCGTCGGAGCCGACGTGGTCGGCGCCGGCCTCACGGGCGGCCTCGGCCTTGTCGCCGTTGGCGAAGACGAGGACGCGGGCGGTCTTGCCCGTGCCGTGCGGCAGGTTGACCGTGCCGCGCACGGCCTGGTCGGCCTTGCGGGGGTCGACGCCGAGGCGCATGGCGACCTCGACGGTCTCGTCGTACTTGGCCTTGGCGGTCTGCTTGGCGACGCGGACGGCCTCGAGCGGGGCGTAGACCTTGCCGGGCGTGACGAGCTCGGCGGCTGCGCGGTAGTTCTTGCTGCGCTTCATGACTGCTCCTGCTTTCTTCGTGGAGTCGTGGTGCGACCGTGCGCTGGTCTCCCACGGGGCCTCACGGCCGTATGCCGTGTGGCCCGGTTCGGGGGGTGCCCGCCCTCACGCGGAGGGCGGGCGTCCCGAGGTCTGGTGACCCGGGCTCGTCAGAGCTCGGTGTCGATGCCCATCGAGCGGGCGGTGCCGGCGATGATGCGCGCCGCCATCTCCTCGTCGTGGGCGTTGAGGTCTTCCATCTTCTGACGGGCGATCTCGAGGACCTGGTCGCGCGAGAGCTTGGCGACCTTGGTCTTGTGCGGCTCGCCCGAGCCCTTGGCGACGCCGGCGGCCTTCTTGATGAGCTCGGCGGCCGGCGGGGTCTTCGTCACGAAGGTGAACGAGCGGTCCTCGTAGACCGTGATCTCGACCGGGATGACGTTGCCGCGCTGGGACTCCGTCGCGGCGTTGTACGCCTTGACGAACTCCATGATGTTGACGCCGTGCTGACCGAGGGCGGGGCCGACGGGCGGTGCGGGGGTGGCCTGACCGGCCTGGATCTGCAGCTTGATGAAGCCGGAGACCTTCTTGCTCTTGGGGGGCATGGTTGCCTACCTTCTGCGTTGCTGGGCCGACGCCTTGGGCGATGACCCGGTTGCATGTCCTCGTGCGGTCAGCCGCACGAGGTCGTACGACCCTCGATCAGATCTTGGCGACCTGGGCGAAGGAGAGCTCGACCGGAGTCTCCCGGCCGAAGATGGAGACGAGCACCTTGAGCTTCTGGGTGTCGGGGTTGATCTCGGAGATCGTCGCGGGAAGGGTCTCGAACGGGCCCTCCATGACGGTGACGGACTCGCCGACCTCGAAGTCGACGACCCGCACGTCCTTGCCGGCGCTCGAGCCCGACGACGCGCCGGAGCCGTCGGCGGCCGCAGCGGCCTCGAAGTTCGGGGCGAGCATCGTGAAGACCTCGTCGATCGACAGCGGCACCGGCTGGTGGGCGTTGCCGACGAACCCGGTGACGCCGGGCGTGTGGCGCACGGCGCCCCAGCTCTCGTCGGTGAGGTCCATGCGGACGAGGACGTAGCCGGGCATCCGGACGCGACGGACCTGCTTCTTCTGGCCGTTCTTGATCTCGGTGACCTCCTCCATGGGGACCTCGATCTCGAAGATGAAGTCCTCCATGTTGAGGGTCTGGATGCGCGTCTCGAGGTTGGCCTTCACGCGGTTCTCGTAGCCGGCGTAGGAGTGGATGACGTACCAGTCACCGAAGCGCGTGCGCAGGTCGGCCTTGAAGTCGGCGACGGGGTCGCCGCTGCCCTGGGCCACCGGCTCGTCGTCATCGGAGGTCTCGGAGGTTTCGGAGTCAACGGCGGCGTCGACGTCGTCGTCGGACCCGTCGTCGGTCTCGACATCGGTCTCCGCGGCGACGGTGTCGAGGTCGGAGTCGGTGGCGTCGTCCTCAGCACCCGACTCGACGTCGGAGGCCGAGAGGTCGTCGGTCTCGACCGCGGGGTCGACGACGTCGCTCTCGGTGCTCTCGCCGTTCGGGGCGCCCTCGTGGGCGAACTGCTCGGACACGCTCTGACCTGCTTCCTTGCTCGTGGACCGGCCGTGACGGCCGGCAGTGACATCCCGTGAGGGGGCCGGGGCTCGTGCCTCAGGTGGCCGAGCCGGTGAAGACCCAGGAGACCAGCCGGCTCAGACCGAAGTCGAGCGCTGACACGAGCGCCATCATGATCACGACGAACACGACCACGACGGTCGTGTAGCGCACGAGCTCAGGACCCGTCGGCCGCACGACCTTGCGCAGCTCGTCGAGGATCTGGCGCACGAAGAGGCTGATCGCGCCAAAGAGGCGCGACACGGGGTTGCCGCCGCGAGCCTTGTCGGCACGGCCGGACCCGCGCTTGGCGCTCGTCTCCGTCACGATTCCTTCTTTCTGCCTGGGTGTCGGCCCGCGGGCGCCACACCCCGACCGTGGAGTCCCACGTCAGGGCAGAAGCCGCGTGCCGCCTTGCACGACGACCACATCACTGGGATGCGCAGGGCAAGAGGGACTCGAACCCCCAACCGCTGGTTTTGGAGACCAGTGCTCTACCAATTGAGCTATTGCCCTTCGCCGGGGACGTTGGGTGTCCACGGCGGGACGGCATGCGTCAGCATGGCCAGCGAAGCCGTCCGAGGGACGATCATACGGGACGGATGCGCCCCAACGCGAACCGACCCGAAACCCCCTCCGCGGGCCCTCCCCCGTCACCCGCAGGTGACCCTTCGGACGGCCTCCGGGCACCTGCCGCGCCCGCGGCGGGAACCGCGCGACCCGGCATACGGACTCGGCCGCCCGACCCGGGCGCCGCAGTGGCAGGATCGAGAGGTGACGAACCCGCGCACCTCCCTCGCGTCCCTGTCCGACGACGACCTGGCCGGCTTCCTCGCCGAGCAGCGTGAAGCCTACGCGGCCCTGCAGTCCCGCGGCCTCAGGCTCGACCTGACGCGGGGCAAGCCGTCCGCCGCGCAGCTCGACCTCTCCGACGACCTCCTGCGCCTGCCGACCGCGACGAAGGACCGGGCCGGGGTCGACGTGCGCAACTACGGCGGACTCGAGGGCCTCGCCGAGCTGCGCGAGCTCTTCGCCGACCTGCTCTGGGTCGAGCCGAGCCAGGTCGTCGCCGGGGGCAACTCGAGCCTGACGATGATGTACAGCACGATCGTCGACTTCCTCCTCTTCGGCGGCGTCGACTCGCCGCGGCCCTGGTCGCAGGAGGAGAAGGTCCGCTTCGTCTGCCCCGTCCCCGGCTACGACCGGCACTTCTCGATGCTCGCGTCGTTCGGCATCGAGATGGTCACCGTCGACATGCACGCGGACGGCCCGGACATCGCCGCCGTCGAGGCGCTCGTCAAGGACGACCCGAGCGTCAAGGGCATCTGGATCGTCCCGACCTACGCCAACCCGTCCGGGGCCGTCGTCTCGCAGGAGATCGCCGCCCGCCTCGCGGCCATGCCGACCGCGGCGCCCGACTTCACGATCTTCTGGGACAACGCGTACGCGTTCCACCACCTCACCGAGGACGAGGCCAAGAGCGCCGACATCCTCAGCCTCGCCGCCGCCTCCGGGCACCCGAACCGGCCGATCATGTTCGCGTCGACCTCGAAGATCACCTTCGCGGGCGCCGGAGTCGCCGTCCTCGCCGCGAGCGCGGCCACCGTGAGGTGGTACCTCGGACACCTCGCGATGGGCTCCATCGGTCCCGACAAGGTCAACCACCTGCGTCACGTCGAGTTCTTCCACGACGCCGACGGCGTGCGTGCGCACATGCGCAAGCATCGCGAGATCATCGCGCCGAAGTTCGCGGCGGTCGACGAGGCTCTGACGAGCGGCCTCGCGGGGCTCGAGATCGCCGAGTGGAGCCACCCGACCGGGGGCTACTTCGTCAACCTCGACGTGCTCGACGGGACCGCGTCGCGGGTCGTCGCGCTCGCCAAGGAGGCCGGCATCGCGCTGACGCCGGCGGGCGCGTCCTTCCCGCTGGGCCACGACCCGCGCGACCGCAACATCCGCCTCGCCCCGACCTTCCCCGTGCTCGACGAGGTGCGCACGGCCATGGCCGGCGTCGCGACGTGCGTCGCCCTCGCCGCCGCCGAGAAGCTGACGCAGGACCGCGCCGCGGGGGTAGGGGCAGAGGGCGACGGCGAGACGCCGTCGGCCGGGGACGCCACGAGCCCCTCGCACACCGCCACCGAAGGAGCCTCGCGATGAGCGACCAGGATCCCAACGAGACCATCGACGACGAGCTGACGACCTACAGCGTCGACGACGAGGACCAGCTCCAGCCCGAGGACACCCTCGACGACGGTGACCTCGAGGACGTGCTCGACCGCGGCTACTCGCCCAACGACCGGCCGCAGGGCGTCACCGCCCACGGCACGACCGCCTACGAGGAGTCCGTCGACGAGACCATCGACGAGCGCATCCGCCAGGAGGTGCCGGACCCCGACTCCGCCTACGGCGCGCCCGACAACGAGAGCGGCCTCGACGGCGACCGCGTCGGTGGCGACGACCCCGACGCCATCGACGCCGAGGACGACTGGCTCGGAGACCACGAGGTGGGCGACGCCCGCGCCGGTCGCCTCGTGGCCGACGACGAGGGCGCGCACGACGACGACGAGAAACAGGCCTGGGCCAGCGACGTCGGCGTCGACGGGGCCGGCGCGTCGGCCGAGGAGGCCGCGATGCACATCGTCGACGAGATCGCTGACGAGCCCGACGAGGACTGAGTCCTGCCCGACCCGCAGAGAGGCCACGGCCCGGCACCAGCCGCGCCGTGGCCTCTCCGCGCCGCCCGGGACCGGATGACACACTGACCCGCATGACGCGTGCGGTGCAGGACCTGCCCAAGGCGCACCTGCACCTGCACTTCACGGGCTCGATGCGCATCGACACGGTGCGAGACCTCGCCGCCCGGCACGGCATCCGCCTGCCCGACGCCCTCGTGACGGGCTGGCCGCCCCGACTCGCCCGAGCCACCGACGAGCGCGGCTGGTTCCGCTTCCAGCGCCTCTACGACGCCGCCCGGTCCTGTGTGCGCGGGGAGGACGACATGCGCCGGATCGTGCGCGAGGCCGCGGCCGACGACGCGGCCGAGGGGTCACGCTGGCTCGAGATCCAGGTCGACCCGACGTCGTACGCCCCCTTCGTCGGCGGGATCACGCCGGCGCTCGAGATCGTGCTCGACGAGGCACGGGCCGTGTCGGCCGCGGGGGACATCGGGGTCGGCGTCGTCGTCGCGGCGAGCCGCATGCGCCACCCCCTCGAGGCCCGCACGCTCGCTCGCCTCGCCGCCCACCACGCGGGCGAGGAGGCCGGCGACGTCGTCGGCTTCGGCCTGTCCAACGACGAGCGACGCGGGGCCGTCGCCGACTTCGCGCCGGCCTTCGCCATCGCACGGCGGGCTGGTCTGGCTCTCGTGCCGCACGGCGGCGAGCTCCTCGGCGCCCAGTCCGTCATGGAGACGCTCGAGCACCTCGACCCGGACCGCATCGGGCACGGCGTGCGCAGCGTCGAGGACCCACAGGTGCTCGACGCCGTCGCCGAGGCCGGCGTGACGCTGGAGGTGTGCCCGGGCAGCAACGTCGCCCTCGGGGTCTACGCCGACGCGAGCGACGTCCCGTTGCGCCGGATCGTCGAGGCCGGCATCCCCGTGGCGCTCGGCGCGGACGACCCGCTCCTCTTCGGGTCCCGCCTGGCCGCGCAGTACGCCGCGGCCCGAGAGCTCGGCTTCGACGACGACGGCCTCGCCGCGCTCGCCCGCGGCTCCCTCGAGGGCAGCCGGATGCCCGACCGCCTGCGCAAAGCCGCGCTCGCCGACGTGGACGCCTGGCTCGCCGGGCCGGCGTGACACCGACCACACGCAGGACCGGGTCGTAACCGGTCATAACGGGCCGCTCCCCACGGAGCCGGCCTCCTCGCCCATCCCCACCGGGTTTGCTCAGGATCGGTGCGCCCGGTCATGCTGGTCGGGAGATGAAGACTTCTGCCCCCGCCACCACCAGCCCATCGACCGCCTCCGGCGCCCGTCTGCGACGACTCGCCGTGGTCGGTCTCGTCGCCCCCGTCGTCGCGCTCGCGGCGTGCAGCGGGGAGTCGCCCGTGACCGCCGACCCGACGGCCCCGGCCGGCACGACCCCGGCCGCGACGAGCACCTCGACGACGTCCACGACGACCGCAGCGCCCACCACGGCCGCGCCGACGACCGCCGCCCCGGTGAAGTACTCGACGCGCACCGTCAAGGCCGTCATCAAGGACCCCCAGCTCGGCCACACGATCACGGCCATGCGCGTCTCGCGCGGCCTGCCGTTCCCGAAGAACCAGCCCGTCGGGGCCGAGGCCTTCGAGATCGTCGGGGTCAAGGTCGAGTTCGCCGCCGGCTCGCGCTACTCGGCGTCGCTCGACCCGAAGATGCTGACGCTCATCGCGACGAACCCCAAGCAGAACGTCGCGCCCACGGCCGAGTTCGGCAAGGCGTACAAGGCCGACCCGCTGCTCACGACGAAACGCGACGAGCGCGACCGCGGGTGGGTCTTCTTCAAGGTCGACAAGGGAACGACGACCGCCCTGCGCCTGGCCTTCAACCGGCCGGCCTACGCCGTCAGCACGACGGACAAGAACATCCCGGCCAAGACCTTCTCCGTCGTCCTGACGAAGTAGTCACTGCACACGGTCTGACGCGAAAGGCTCCGGTTCCCAAGGGAACCGGAGCCTTTGCCGTGTGATCGAGCGCTCGCCGGAACTGCTCTCAGAGCTGGTCGCCGACGATGACCGGCTCGTTGACGAGCGTCACGCCGAAGGTGTCGCGCACCCCGTCGCGCACCTGCCGGGCGAGGGCGAGGACGTCGGCGGTCGTGGCACCGCCCCGGTTGGTCACGGCCAGGGTGTGCTTCGTGGACAGCGCCGCCGGCGCCGGCAGGCCGAAGCCCTTGGCGAAGCCGGCGTGGTCGATGAGCCACGCGGCGCTCGTCTTGACCCGGCCGTCGGGCTCGGGGAAGCGCGGCGGCGTCGGCCCCTCCCAACCGAGCCGCTCCCCCACGCGCTCGACGAGGTCGTCGAACTCGTGGCGGCTGAGGATCGGGTTGGTGAAGAACGACCCGCACGACCACGTGTCCGGGTCGGCGTCGTCGAGCACCATGCCGCGGGACCGGCGCTGCGCGAGGACGGCCTCACGGGCGTCCTGGAGGGGCACGCGCGTGCCGAGCTCGACCCCGAGACCCTTCGCCAGGGCGGCATACGCCACCGGGCGGCTGAGGTCGGCGACCTCGAACTGGAACACCACGTCGAGCACGACGTAGCGCGAGTGCCCCTTGAAGCGCGAGTGGCGGTAGGTGAAGGCGCAGTCGGCGTTCATGAAGGTGCGCACGGCCTGCTCCTGCCGGTCCCACGTGCGCACCTGCGCGACCGTCTGCGACACATCCTGACCGTAGGCGCCGACGTTCTGGATGGGCGTGGCCCCCGTGAGACCGGGTATGCCGCTCAGTCCCTCGACGCCCGCCCATCCCTGCGCGACGGCATGGGCCACGACGTCGTCCCACACCTCGCCGGCGGCCACCCGGACCACGGCGCCGCCGCAGTAGTCGGCGGACTCGGGCGTGATGCCCGACGTGGCGACGCGCACGACCGTGCCCTCGAAGCCGTCGTCGGAGACGAGGAGGTTGGAGCCGCCCGAGACGACGAGCAGCGGCTCGTCGGCGTCGTCGACCTCACGGACCGCGTCGACGAGCTCGTCGGTGGTCGTGGCCGTGACGACGCGCGCAGCCGGGCCACCGACCCGCATCGTCGTGAGGGTCGAGAGGGGGACGTCGTGTTGCTCCTGCACGCGGTGGACCGGCCGGCTCAGTCGAGGACCGCGACGGCGAGCGCCCGGCCGAGGACCTTCTCGCCGGCCGCGGTGGCGGTCAGCTCGACGGTGACCCGCTTCGTCTCGGGGTCGACGGACTTGACGACGCCCGAGACCTCGATGTCGGCGCCGCCGTCGTAGGGCACGACGACGGGGCGGGTGAAGCGCACGCCGTACTCGACGACGCGGCCGGCGTCGCCCACCCAGGCGGTGACGAGCGTGACCGCCGAGCCCATCGTGAACATGCCGTGGGCGATGACGTCGGGCAGCCCGACCGCCTTGGCGAAGGGCTCGTCCCAGTGGATGCGGTTGCGGTCGAGGGAGGCGCCGGCGTACTGGACCAGGCGCGCCCGGTCGACGTGGACGGTCGTCGCGGGCAGCGCGTCACCGACGGAGACCTCGGAGAAGGACCGCACGGCCGCCGGCGTCGTGCTCGGAGTGCTCGGAGTGCTCGGAGTGGTGCTCATCACTCGCCCCCTCGGATCACGATGGTCGACGTGGCCGTGCAGACGGCCTCACCCGCCTCGGTGGCGAGCTCGGTGCGGGTCGTCACCATGGCGTGGCCGCCGGCCTCGCGCACGGTGTCGACGTGGAGCGTGCCGATGACGGCGTCGCCGGCCGTCAGGGGGCGGTGGTGGACGAAGCGCTGCTCGCCGTGCACGACGCGGGAGAAGTCGATGCCGGCCTCGGGGTCGCGGATCAGCTGGCCGTCGCACTGCTGGGCGATGAGGACCGCAAACGTCGGAGGCGCGATGACGTCGGCGTAGCCGCGAGCCCGGGCGACCTCGGCGTCGACGTGCACCCGGTCGGCAGAGCCGACGGCCTCGGCGAACTCACGGATCTTGGCGGCACTGACCCGATAGGTCTCGGTGGGCGGGTAGACCCGGCCCTGGAAGTCTGAGTTCACCGGCATACGGGCAGCCTATCGACCGCTGCCGACCGGCGCCCGCGCCACCCGGTGGGCGTCCGGGAACGACGACGCTCCCCCGGCCGATGGCCGAGGGAGCGTCGAGGAACGCGATGGTTCAGCGGGTCTCGCGGTGCTCCGTGTGCTTGCCGCACTTCGGGCAGAACTTGTTCATGGCGAGACGGTCGGGGTTGTTCCGACGGTTCTTCTTGGTGATGTAGTTGCGGTCCTTGCAGTCCACACACGCCATCGTGATCTTCGGACGGACGTCGCTGCTCTTGCTGGCCACGGCAACCTGCTCTTTCGGGAACGTACTTTGGGTGTTCGGTCGTCTTGCGACGGGTGTCGCGCGGCGCGTCACGCGTTCCGGGCGGCATCCCGGGGTGACACGCAGGCGCGACGTCCAAGGCTACGCGACACCCCGATGATTCGAGAAATCGAACCGGGTGCGCGCGGAAGTGGTAGCGGGAGCGGGGCTCGATCCCGCGACCTCACGATTATGAGTCGTGCGCTCTAACCAGCTGAGCTACCCCGCCATGGGCTGTCGTCCCCCGGCCCGCCGCAGAAGCGACGAGGCCGGGAACCGACCGACCAGAGCCCCAATAGGGAATCGAACCCTAGACCTTTTCCTTACCATGGAAACGCTCTGCCGACTGAGCTATTGGGGCGCGGCCGACACCGAGAAACGTTGCGAGAACGTCTTCAGGACGACCTGTTGTGCGACGGTGAGACTACACGGTCGGCGGCGCGGATACGAAATCGAGCAGATGACCGACGGCCGGCGTCCCAACTGGGAGGATCAGGGCATGAGCGGTCTCATCGACGGCCAGCACGACCCGGGTCCGGCCACCGAACCGCCGGACCCACCGGTCGGGTCCGGGGGCCCACCGCCCGGCACCGACGTCGGTGACGTGGACACCCGCCTGGTCGACGTGCAGGTGCGCTTCGACCGGCGCAGCGTATGGCGCGCGGGCTGGCTCGCGGTCGCCATCGTCGCGATCGCCGCGCTCGGCAAGTTCGTCATCGACGACGGCGGCTCGGTCATCTTCACCCTCATCATGGCCATGCTCGCCTCGATCGCGATGGAGCCGGCCGTCGCACGGCTCTCGCGCCGGATGCGGCGCGGCATGGCGACCATGATCGTCATGCTCGGCGTGCTCGTCTTCTGCATCGTCTTCATGCTCGCCTTCGGCAACCTGCTGGCCGACCAGCTGGCCACCTTCGTCGCCTCGATCCCGTCGCTCGTGGAGAGTGCGACGACGTGGGCCAACGAGACCTTCGGCGTCGAGCTCAGCCCGGACAAGCTGCTGGCCCAGTTCACGAGCGAGGTCGGCGGCCTGAGCACCCTGGCCGGCAGCGTGGCCGGCGGCCTCATCGGTGCCGTCGCCGCCGTGCTCGGCGCCTTCTTCTCGTCGATCACCTTCTTCTTCTTCACCTTCTACTTCTCCGCCGACAGCCTGCGCCTGCGTCGCTGGGTCGCCCAGCTCGCCCCGCCGCGCCAGCAGGCGGTCATCGGGGTGGCCTGGGACCTCGCGGTGATCAAGACCGGCGGCTACGTGTCGGCCCGGCTCGTGCTCGCCGGGATCTGCGGCGGACTGTCGAGCCTGTTCATGCTCATCATCGGCATGGACTACTGGTTGGCCCTCGGCATCTGGACCGGCCTCGTGGCCCAGTTCGTGCCGACCATCGGGACCTACATCGCGATCGCGCTGCCGGTCTTCGTCGGCCTCGTCGGACCGGAGCCGTGGCAGGGGCTGGCGCTGCTCGGCTTCGCCCTCGTCTACCAGCAGATCGAGAACGTGACGATCGAGCCGCGCATCTCGGCCGACGCCGTCGACGTGCATCCCGCGGTGTCCTTCGCAGCCGTGATGTTCGGCGCGGCGCTCTTCGGCGTCTCGGGGGCCTTCGTGGCGGTGCCCGTGGCCGCGCTGATGCTCGCCCTCTTCGACATCTACTCGCGCAAGTACGAGCTGCTCCCCCAGCTCGCCGCGCCGCAGCCCGGTGAGCGCCAGAAGGCCGACCACCAGCACGCGTCCTTCACGGCCCGCCTCCCGGTGCTGCCCGGAGCCCGGGCGAAGGCACCCGAGCCGCCGACGCCCGCGGCGGCGCCGGAGCCGACGGGTCTGCGCGCGACGCTGCGCCACTGGTTCTCCCGGCACGACACGTCCGGCCCGAAGACGTAGCCCGCACCCGATGCCCTGACGGCCGCGTCACTCCCCGTCGTGCGCGTCGTGGGCGTCCAGCGCCTGCTGGGCCGTCGCCTCCTCCTCCTCACGGCGACTGCGTATGCCGCCCGCCTCGTCGAGCTCACCCGTGACCTTCTCGAGCCGGGACCTCGCCGTCGCGAGCCGCCGCTCGAGGTCGGCGATGCCCTCCGTGACCTCCTCCTGGCGGGCCGTGAGGACCGCCACCTGTCGGTCGGCGGACCGCAGGTCGGCCCGTGCGGTCTCGAGTGCCGACTGGAGTCGGGCCCGCTCGGCGGCGCGCCGGCTGCGTCGTCGCTCCTCGAGGTCGACGGCGTCCCCTCCTCCCCCGCCGGGCAGGACCGAGAGCGACGGTCGGGCGCGGTCGGGCGCGGACGACCCGAGCTCCTCGGGGTCCGTGATGGCGACGACGTCGGCCACGTCGACCGAGCCGAATCCTGAGTAGCTGAGCGCCTTGACGAGCGCGCCCGTGAGGACCGAGGCCTCGGCGTCCTCGTCGGCGATGAGCGCGGTCAGCGTCTCGCGCACCTCCTGGGCCGCACCGGCGCCGAGCTTCTGGCCGTCCTCGGCCGCGACCTCGGCGATGCGGTCGGCCATGGCGTCGACGCGGGTGGCGCGCTCCCGGCCGAGCAGCCGCAGCTGGTCGGCGTCGAGGGTGCGCTGGGCCTCACGGAGCAGCTCGGCGAACGACCGGAGCTCCTCGAGCTCGTCCGCGTGCTCGCGCACGAAGTGGTTCACCGCCCACGCGGCGAGGGTCGGCTTGCGCAAGGCACCCACCGAGGCGGCGAGGTCCTTCTCGCCCGCTGACCTCGCCTGGGCCACCAGCTCGGAACGGAGCGGGGTGAAGCGAGCGGGCGGGGCGGCATACAGCTGCTCGACGGCGGCGCGCAGGTGCAGGATCACCTCTGCATCCTCCCGCAAACCCGCTGGTGCGGCCCGCGCGGGACGGGCAGGCTGGGGCCGTGATCTGGATCTGTGCGACGTGCGCCGTCGAGACCGATGACCTGCCCGAGCCTCCGGACGCGTGCGCCGTCTGCGAGGACGAGCGGCAGTGGGTGCCCGAGCAGGGGCAGCGCTGGACGACGGTGGACCGGCTGCGGGAGGCCGGGACGCGCATCCGCGTCGAGGCGGTCGAGGACGACCTCTGGGGGCTGCGCGCCGAGCCCGAGGTCGGCATCGGGCAGCAGACGATGGTCGTGCGCGTGCCCGAGGGGGTGCTCCTCTTCGACTGCGTCGGCTACATCGACGACGCCGCGGTCGAGCTCGTGCGATCGCTCGGGCCCGCGCTCGCGGTGGCCTCGAGCCATCCGCACATGTACGGCGTGCAGACGGAGTGGGCCCGGGCGCTCGGCGACGTCCCGGTGCTCGTGGCCGCGCCCGACGCCGAGTGGGTGCGCCGGCGAGACCCGCTCGTCGAGCTCTATGACGAGCAGCGGCAGGTCGCACCGGGTCTGACGCTGCACCGCGTCGGCGGGCACTTCCGCGGTCAGGCCGTCGTCGAGTGGACGGCGGGCGCCGAAGGACGCGGGGTGCTGCTGGCAGGCGATGCCGTCTTCCCCAACCCAGACCGTCGGTCGATGAGCTTCATGCGCAGCTATCCGAACCGGATCCCCTTGTCGGGCAACGTCGTCCAGCGCGTTGCCGGTCAGCTGGAGGCCCTGCACTTCGACCGCCTCTACAACAACTTCGGCACCGCCGTGCCGTCAGGGGCCAAGGCCATGCTGCGACGGTCCGCCGACCGCCACGCGGCGTGGACGCGGGGGGACTTCGACCACCTGACGTGAGGACGCGGCGCCAGGTCGTGCCCGCGACGCGTCCAGTGGGTAGGTGCACCTCGACGGCGTCGTCCGGCGCCGCGCCACACCCCGTGGAGGAGAAGCCATGAGCGACAACCCGCTGGACCCCGTGAGCGACGACCCGACGACCGAAGGCCCCGCTGACGGCGGAGCCGACACGAGCAGCCACGACGGCGGTGCCGACGGTGGCGCCGACACCGAAGGCCCCGCTGACGGCGGAGCCGACACGAGCAGCCACGACGGTGGCGCCGACGGTGGCGCCGACACCGAGGGCCCCGCTGACGGCGGAGCCGACACGAGCAGCCACGACGGTGGCGCCGACGGTGGGGCCGGAGCGGACCCGACCAGCTCGATCTGATGACCGCTGGCACGACGAGCCGGGTGCCCACGCACGAACGTGGGCGCTCGGCGCTCGCGCGTCTCGTCCCCTTCGCCGCCGACGAGTTCGCAACGGACCACTGGTCGCACACGCCGGTCGTCACCAGGGCAGCCGACCTGCCGGGCGGACTGCTCGACCTCTTCGGCGAGGGCTCCGTCGACGAGCTCGTCTCCCGACGCGGGCTGCGCGCCCCCTTCCTGCGGGTCGCCCAGAACGGCCGCACCCTCGGTGACCGGGAGTTCACCCAGAGCGGAGGCGTCGGTGCATCCGTCGCCGACCAGGTGAGCGACGACAAGCTGCTCGGGCTCTTCGCCGACGGTGCCACCATCGTCCTGCAGGGGCTGCACCGCACGTGGGGGCCCCTCATCGACTTCACCCAGCAGCTCGCGGAGGAGCTGGGGCACCCGGTCCAGGCCAACGCCTACGTCACGCCCAGCCAGAACACCGGCTTCAGCGACCACTACGACGTGCACGACGTCTTCGTGCTCCAGATGGCCGGGGAGAAACGCTGGCGCGTCCGGCCCCCGGTGCACGACTCACCGCTGCGCGACGAGCCGTGGACCGACCACCGTGCCGAGGTCGAGGAGGCGGGACGTCGAGCACCTGACCACGAGTTCACGCTCCGTGCCGGTGACGTCCTCTACCTGCCGCGCGGCTGGGTGCACTCTGCCACCGCGCTCGGCGGGGTCAGCACGCACCTCACTCTGGGCGTCCACGTCTGGACGCGACGTCACGTGGCCGACGAGCTCGTGTCGATCGCGCTGGCCGAGGCCAGCCGCGACGAGAGCGTGCGCGCCTCGCTCGACGTCGCGCCGACGGGCTTCGACCACGAGGCCATCGCCCCCGACGTCGAGCTCGTGCGGGCAGCGCTCGTACGCGCCCTGGGCGAGATCGACGTGGCCACGGTCGTCGACGCCCTCGAGGCGCGCGCTCGCGGGTCGCAGCGTCCAGCACCGATCAGCCCGCTTGCCCAGGTGGCAGCCGCTGAGGCCCTTCGTCCCGAGACGACGCTCCGGCTCCGGCCGCACGTGGCCGCGCGGCTCGTGCCCTCGGGCGACGGCCCGGCCCGGCTGCGCAGCCGCCTCGCCGACTTCCCGGTCGAGTCGCGCGACGTCGGCACCTTCGTGGCGCTCGTGGCAGGCGGCGTGCTGCGTGCCGACATGGTCGGGCTGGAGCTGGCTCGTCGGCTGATGCTCTCCGGCCTGCTCGTCGTCGCCGACGACTGAGGCACGACGTGGCCTCTCGACGGTTGAACCGTCGAGAGGCCTCGTCGTGCCGGATGGCGATGGTCGAGGGGTCAGTCGGTGCCGGGACTCAGGCGGTGCCGGCCGCAGTCAGGATCGCCCGGGCACCGACGAGACTCGGGCCGTACCAGGTGAGCAGGCGTCCGCTGACGAGAGCCGTGCGGGCCTGCGTGAAGGCCTCCGGACCGTCGGCCGCCGTGAAGACGTAGGGCTCGTCGGGCAGCAGGACGGTCACGCCCTCACGGTCGAGGTCGGCCACCTCGACGTGCGGATAGCGGTCTGCGTCGTCGGCGAGCACGTTGCGCCAGCCGAGCCGCGACACGAGGTCTCCGGTGAAGGTGTCGCGCCCGACGGCCATCCACGGGTCGCGCCAGATCGCCACGGCCACGTCGACGACGGGCTCGGGCACGGGCCCACCCCACTCGCCCCGCGCGGCGACGAGCCAGTCAGGCGTGCCGACCTCGAGCACCTCGACGAAGAGTCGCTCGAGGGAGTCCAGCGCCCCCGGCACCGTCTCGATGTCGGTGACCCAGACAGGTAGGCCGTCAGCCCGCAGCCGGCGGACGTCGAGCTCGCGGTTCTCCTCCTTGTTGGCCACGACGAGATCCGGCTCGAGAGCCGAGATGGCCCTGAGGTCGGGGTTCTTGGTGCCCCGAACCCGTTGCACCGCAAGACCTTCCGGATGCGTGCACCAGTCGGTCGCGCCGACGAGCCGCTCCGGGCACGTCGACGCCAGCGCCTCGGTGATCGACGGCACCAACGACACGACCCGGCGTGGCGGTGTCGGGAACGACACGGCATACGCCAGGTCGTCGGCGAGTGTCACCGGCACGGTTCGTGGCCTTTCGACGGTTGCGGCGGTTCAGACGTTGCGGCGGTACTGGCCACCGACCTCGAAGAAGGCCTCGGTCACCTGCTGGAGCGAGCACACCCGCGCCGCCCGCATGAGGACGTCGAAGACGTTGCCGCCCTCGATGGCGACGGCCTTGAGCTCCTCGAGCGCCGCCGCCGCCTCGACCTCGTGCTCTGCGCGGAACGCCCGGACGCGCGAGAGCTGGCTCTGCTTCTCCTCCTCGGTGCCTCGGGCGAGCACGACCGTGCGGGGGACCTCACCCTCGTGCGGGTTGCGGAAGGTGTTGACGCCGACGATCGGCAGGCTGCCGTCGTGCTTGCGGTGCTCGTAGAGCATCGACTCGTCCTGGATGCGGCCACGCTGGTAGCCGGTCTCCATGGCTCCGAGCACGCCGCCGCGCTCGGTGATGCGGTCGAACTCCTTGAGGACAGCCGCCTCGACGAGGTCGGTCAGCTCGTCGATGACGAACGAGCCCTGGAGCGGGTTCTCGTTCATCGCGAGCCCCCACTCGCGGTTGATGATGAGCTGGATGGCGAGGGCGCGACGCACCGACTCCTCCGACGGGGTCGTCACGGCCTCGTCGAACGCGTTGGTGTGCAAGGAGTTCGCGTTGTCGTAGATCGCGATGAGCGCCTGCAGCGTCGTGCGGATGTCGTTGAAGTCCATCTCCTGCGCGTGGAGCGAGCGACCCGACGTCTGCACGTGGTACTTCAGTTTCTGCGACCGCTCCCCCGCGTTGTACTTCTCCTTCATCGCCACGGCCCAGATGCGGCGGGCCACGCGGCCGAGCACGGAGTACTCCGGGTCCATGCCGTTGCTGAAGAAGAAGCTGAGGTTGGGCGCGAAGTCGTCGACCGCCATGCCGCGCGCGAGGTAGCTCTCGACGTAGGTGAAGCCGTTGGCGAGGGTGAAGGCGAGCTGGCTGATGGGGTTCGCCCCGGCCTCGGCGATGTGGTAGCCGGAGATCGACACGGAGTAGAAGTTGCGGACCTTCCGCTCGATGAACCACTCCTGGATGTCGGCCATCATCTTGAGGCTGAACTCGGTGCTGAAGATGCAGGTGTTCTGGCCCTGGTCCTCCTTGAGGATGTCGGCCTGCACCGTGCCGCGGACGTTGGCGAGGGCGTAGGCCGTGAGCCCCTCGCGCTCGACGTCGCCGGGCTCCCTGCCCTCCCGCGCCCGGAAGGCGTCGACCTGCTGGTCGATGGCGGTGTTGAGGAAGAAGGCGAGGATCGTCGGCGCCGGACCGTTGATCGTCATGGAGACGCTCGTCGTCGGCGACACGAGGTCGAAGCCGTCGTAGAGGGCCTTCATGTCGTCGAGCGTGGCGACGGAGACGCCCGAGGTGCCGACCTTGCCGTAGACGTCGGGGCGCGGGTCGGGGTCGCGGCCGTAGAGCGTCACGGAGTCGAAGGCCGTGGACAGGCGGGTGGCCGGCTGCCCCTCGGAGACGAGCTTGAAGCGGCGGTTGGTGCGGAACGGGTCACCCTCCCCCGCGAACATGCGCGCCGGGTCCTCCCCCTCGCGCTTGAACGGGAAGACCCCGGCGGTGAAGGGATAGTAGCCGGGGAGGTTCTCGCGGCGCAGGAAGCTGACGAGCTCGCCGTGGTCGCGGTAGCGAGGCAGTGAGACACGGGGGATCTTGTTGCCCGACAACGACTCCCGGGTCAGGGTGTTGCGGATCTCCGTGCCCCGGATCGTCACGACCTGCTCGTCGCCGGAGTAGGACTCGACGACGGAGGGCCAGTCGGCGAGCGCGCTCGCCACGTCGGTCGGCACGTCGGTGCGGGCGTGGTCGAGCAGGGCCTCGACGGCGTCGACCGCGCTCTCGGCGCTGTCGACGTCGTCGGCCGCCGCTGCGGCCGCGAGCTCCCCGCGCACCGACTCGAGCCGCTGCACCCGGCTGGCCGCGGCGGCATACCGCTCGGTGGCCTCGTGGTAGCCGCGGACGGTGTCACTGATCTCGGCGAGGTAGCGCACCCGGGACGCGGGCACGATGGTCGCGATGCGGGTGGACTGCCTCGTGGCGACGCGCGGCAGCACGCCCTCGTCGACGGGCATCCCCTTCTCCGAGAGCAGCTCGCGCAGCTGCTGGTAGAGCGCGGTGACGCCGTCGTCGTTGAAGGTGGCCGCCGAGGTGCCGTAGACGGGCATGTCGGCCGGGCTCTTGCCGAAGGCCTCGCGGTTGCGCACCATCTGGCGGCCGACGTCGCGCAGGGCGTCCTCGGCGCCGCGGCGCTCGAACTTGTTGATGGCCACGACGTCGGCGCGGTCGAGCATGTCGATCTTCTCGAGCTGGCTGCTGGCGCCGAACTCCGGCGTCATGACGTAGAGGGAGACGTCGGCGTAGTCGATGACGGCGGCGTCGCCCTGGCCGATGCCCGGCGTCTCGAGGATGACGAGGTCGAAGCCGGCGGCGCGCACGACGTCGAGGACGTCATCGAGGTGGGTCGGCACCTGCGAGCCGCCGCGCGTGGCGAGGCTCCGGAAGAAGACGCGGTCGCCGTCGAGCGAGCTCATCCGGATGCGGTCGCCGAGGAGCGCTCCGCCGCCACGGCTGCGGGTCGGGTCGACGGCGAGCACGGCGACCCGCAGCTTGTCCTGCTGGTCGAGGCGCAGCCGGCGGATCAGCTCGTCGGTGAGGCTCGACTTGCCGGAGCCGCCGGTGCCGGTGATGCCGAGGACCGGCACGCGACGCCGGCCCGCGGCCTCGCGGATGCCCGACAGCATGGCGTCGTCGATGTCACCCTCCTGCGCGCCGGTGATGGCGCGTGCCACGGCGGCCCGCTCGCCGGCGAGCACGGCCTCGAGCGCCGGCGCACCGAGCTCCCACGGGTCGAAGTCGCAGTCGGCGACGACGGTGTTGATCATGCCGGCGAGGCCCAGGCGCTGGCCGTCCTCGGGGCTGAAGATCGTGACGCCGGACTCGCGCAGCCGCGCGATCTCCTCGGGGACGATGACGCCGCCGCCGCCGCCGACGACGCGGATGTGGCCGGCGCCGTTCTCCTCGAGCAGCTTCACGAGGTACTCGAAGTACTCGACGTGCCCACCCTGGTAGGAGCTGACGGCGACGCCCTGGACGTCCTCCTCGATCGCCGCGTCGACGACCTCCTGGACCGAGCGGTTGTGCCCGAGGTGGATGACCTCGGCCCCCTGCGTCTGCATGATGCGCCGCATGATGTTGATCGACGCGTCGTGCCCGTCGAAGAGGCTGCTCGCCGTGACGAGGCGGACGTGGTGGGACGGCTGGTGGTGATCGCGCTTCGCTGCGTCGGACATGGAAAAATAGTAGGACTTCCTACTAATGGACGTCAACGCGTCGGCGTCCTACGATGGCGCCATGAGTGCGCAGACCAACGCCGCGGGCGGCATGAGCGCCGGAGCGGGTGGCGGCACGAGCGCCGGCGTCGCCGCCGGGTCCGGCCTCGGCTTCGACCCGATCGCCCGGGCGCGGGAGCAGTGGGTCGAGCAGGGCTGGGGCCCGGCCGCCGACGGGATGGCCGCCATCACCTCGCTCATGCGGGCGCACCAGATCGTGCTCGCCCGCGTCGAGGCGACGCTCCGGCCGCTCGGGGTGACCTTCGCGCGCTACGAGGTGCTCATGCTCCTGTGGTTCAGCCGGCGCGGCTCGCTCCCGATGAAGGTCATCGGCAGCCGCCTGCAGGTGCACCCCACGAGCGTGACCAACGCGGTCGACCGCCTCGAGGACGCCGGGCTCGTGACGCGCTCGACGCATCCCGAGGACCGGCGCGCGATGCTCGTCGCCCTCACCCCGACCGGCCGCGAGCTCGCGGAGCGGGCCACCAAGGCCCTCAACGCCGAGGTCTTCGAGCAGCCCGACCTCGGGGCCACCGACGTCCGCTCGCTCGTCGACGTCCTGACGCGGCTGCGACGCGACGCGGGCGACTTCTGACCCCAGTTCGTTACGCGGACCGGCAGCGGCCGGGGCGCGACCTCGGCAGACTGGGGGCATGCCCGACACGCCGCCGCCCCCGGACCACCTCGACCGGCTCGCGCAGCAGCGGCGGTCGTTGCGCGAGCTCGCGCGCGCCGCGCAGCGGCCCGGCGGCGGGTTCGGATGGCTCGGCGACGACGGGAGGCTCGACCCGGCATACGGTGTCGAGCTGTGGATCACGGCACGGATGACCCACGTCGCCGCCCTGGCGGTGCTCGAGGGCGACACGTCGTTCGAGGCGGTCGTCGACCACGGCGTCGCGACCTTCGCCCCCGGCGGCCTGCTCCACGATCCCGAGCACGGTGGCTGGTTCGCGTCGGTCCACGTCGACGGCACGCCCGACGTGTCCGACAAGCGGGCCTACGAGCACGCGTTCGTCGTGCTCGCCGCGACCTCCGCGTCAGCCGCCCGGCGTCCCGGGGCGGACGACCTGCTCGACCGCGCGCTGCAGACCTACGAGCAGCGCTTCTGGCGGGAGTCCGACGGCCTCGCCCTCGACGTGTGGGACCGCACGTGGACCGACCTCGAGGACTACCGCGGCGTCAACGCCAACATGCACTCGCTCGAGGCCCTGCTCGCGGCGTGGGACGTCACGCGCGACCCGCGTTGGCTCGGTCACGCGCTCCGGATCACCGAGCGCGTCGTGCACGGCTTCGCCCGCTCGTGGAACTACCGCCTCCCCGAGCACTTCGACTCGTCCTGGGAGCCGCGCCCCGACTACAACCGCGAGCGCCCGACCGACAAGTTCCGCCCGTTCGGCGTGACGCCCGGCCACCTGCTCGAGTGGTCGAGGCTGTCGCTGCACCTGCGCCACGCCCTCGGGGCCGAGGCACCGGCATGGCTGCTCGACGAGGCGCGCTCGCTCTTCGACGTCGCGGTGCACGAGGGCTGGGACGTCGACGGGCACGAGGGCTTCGTCTACACGACCGACTTCGAGGGTCGGCCCGTCGTGCGGGACCGGCTGCACTGGGTCGTCACGGAGGCCATCGGCGCCGCCCGCACGCTCCACCTCGCGACCGGCGACCCGACGTATGCCGCCTGGTACGACCGGTGGTGGGAGCACGCCCACGCGTGGTTCGTCGACCCCGAGCAGGGGTCGTGGCGCCACGAGCTCTCACCCGAGCTCGCGCCGTCGAGCGTCGTCTGGCAGGGACGCCCGGACGTCTACCACGCCTACCAGGCGTGCCTCGTCGGCGCGCTCGGCGAGATCACGTCGTTCGCCGGGGCCCTCCGGGACGGGCACCTCCGGTCGGCTCGGACCGCCTAGTCCTGCTGGCGGTCGACGAGGGCCCAGATCTCGCTCTCCGGGTAGCGGCGATGTCCGCCCAGCGTCCGCAGCGCGTGGAGCCGGCCGCTCCGTGCCCACCGGCTGACGGTCTTGGGATCGACGCGGAAGATCGTCGCGACCTCCGCCGGGGTCAACAGCCTCTCGACCGCTGTGTCATTTCCGTCCATGTCAGTCCGCCTCGCGCGATCGCAGCGTCAGTGGAGGTCACGGACTCGGGGCTGGCTGCTCAACCCCGAGTCCGAAGGATCCCGGATCCCGGCTCGCCCTGGGGGCGGTCGTCGCCGGGCTCCCGACACCTGTCACGGTACGGACAGTTCATTCGACAATCAAGCGACCAGACCAACGAGCGAGATGGCCTCAGTAGATTGGGCGCATGAGCCACCGCGCCCAGGCCCGCGACGACGCGACGGTCGCCCTGAGAGAGCTGATCCTCGCCGGCGAGCGCTACCGCATCGCGGTGGCCGCGCGTCTCGACCTCACGGTCAACGAGAGCCGGACCATCAGCTACCTCCTGGCCCGTGGCCCCATGGGCCAGACCGAGCTCTCGACCGCCCTCGGCCTGACGACGAGCTCGACGACGACGCTCCTCGACCGCCTCGAGCAGCGCGAGATGGTGCGACGCGTCCCCGACCCGAACGACCGGCGGCGCAGCTCGGTGGAGATCCCCGAGTCGGGCGTGCTCCGGCTCCGCGAGGTCAGGGACTGGCTGCCCCAGGCCTTCGACGCGTTCGCCGGGGACGACCTGCACGACGTGGCCGCCACGCTGGGGACCCTCGCCGCCTCGCTGCGCGAGGTCACCACCCGGATCGACGCCTCGCACACGTCGAGCCCCGGGCGCCGCAAGCGCCACTGAGCGCGGCGTCGTCCGGACCGGTCGTGACTCAGCCGATGACGCGGTCGAGGAAGGCGTTGCCGAAGACGCGCTCCGGGTCGACCCTCGCCCGCAGCGACCGGAAGTCGGCCATCCGCGGGTAGAGCGGCTCGAGCTCGTCGACGCCCGCGACGAAGCACTTGCCCCAGTGCGGCCGTGCCCCGAGCGGCAGGAGGGCTGCCTCGACCGCCGGCAGGACGGCATACACGCGCTCGACGTCGCGGACCCACGTGAAGTGCACGGCCACGACGTCGTGCCCGTGCGAGCCGCTGAGCCAGAGGCCGTCGGCGGCGACGGTGCGCAGCTCCGAGACCTGGAGCACCGGCGCCATGAGGTCACGGAGGCCGCGGAGGCGCTCGATCGCGGTGAGGGCGTGCTCGCGGGGCAGGAGGTACTCGCTCTGGAGCTCCTCGCCGCGGCTCGGGGTGAAGCCCATCCGGAAGTGCGGCAGCCGGTCGAGCCACGGCCCCGGCACGCCGCCCTGGGCCGTCACCGACTCTGGGTCGGCACCGTCGAGCATGTGCATCGTCGTGGTCGCCGGCACCGCGCCCAAGGGCTCGCTCGGCGCCTGCTCGCCGCGGCTCTTGAGCCAGACCTGGTCGAGGCCCGCCTCGCCCCACCGGGTGAAGAGGCTGACGCTGTAGGCGCTGCTCGTGACCGCGTCGAGCCCGGAGGGGAGCGCGTCCCACGACAGGCCGGTGAAGACGTCCTGGCGCACGTCGTAGGTGGGCTCGACGTCGAGGGTGACGGAGGTGACGATCCCGAGCGCACCGAGAGCGACGACGCTGCCCTCGAAGTCGGCGTCGCCACGGCTGACGGTGCGCCGCTCACCGTCGGGACCGATGAGGTCGAGGGAGGCGACGGCCGTTGCGAGAGAGCCGTTCCCGGTGCCCGAGCCGTGCGTGCCGGTGGCGACGGCACCCGCGACGGAGATGTGCGGGAGCGACGCGAGGTTGCCGAGGGCCCATCCCGCCGCGTGCAGCCGGGTCGCCACCTGGCCGTATGCCGCGTGCCCCGTCACGCGGGCCGTGCGAGTCGTCGGGTCGACGACCACGGCGGTCGGCAGGTCGACGAGCGAGACGAGCACGCCGTGGTCAGCGTCCGTGATGTCGGTCAGGTCGGTGAAGCTGTGCCGCGACCCGAGGGCGCGCACGCGCGGGGCCGCCGCGACGAGCTCCTGCAGGTGCTCGACCGAGCGCACCCGCTCGATCGGGGACCGGTAGGTGTGGCTGCCGGCCCAGTTCGTCTCCGCCATGGCCCCCAGTCTGCCCGCGGCGGCCGAGGCGAGGTCAGCGGTGTCAGGCCTGGTGACGCCGGCGGTGGCTGCGGTCCTCGTGGAGCTCGGGGTGGACGTCCTCGGGCAGCTCCTCGGGCTCGGCACCCTCGCCCGGACGGGCCACGCCCCAGCCGTCGGCGGTGATGGTGTCGACGGGCGGGTTGCCGACGAGGTGGGAGCGCTCGGCTCCCTCCGGGTGGTCGCGACGCGCCTGCTCGGTGTCGTCCCGATGCTTGTTGAGCGACTCGCTGGAGTCGCGCCCGGCTCGACGCGGCCCGACGATGACGAGGCCGATCACGAGGATCACGACGACGGCCAGCATGACGATGAGTCCTACACGATCACCCATGGGCACCTCCAGGGTCCGATGCGTCACTCCCGACGGTACTCCCGTCGGCTCCGCGTGAGGCCCGTTGTGCGCGAACGGATGCCGCGCGGGTCGCGCAGCCCGCAGCGGCCCGGAGCTGCTCGGATCGCCCGGGTCAGTGTGCGTCGCGGGCGGCCCGGGCCGCGGCGACCTTCGCCGCGCGCTCGCGCGCGAGCCGGGCCGTGGGGTCGTTGCCCTCGCCCAGCTGCGCCGGGCCGAAGACGGTCAGGGCGACCAGGCGCAGGCGGTAGCCGATGCGGTACCCGACCGAGAGTCCGTCACGGGGCGTTGATCTCGACACGATGCTGCCTCCAGTTAGTTAGTGCACTAACTGTTAGTGTACACAGATCCCGCCACCCCGACGACGAGGCCTCGATGACCCGCAGCACCACCGCCCGCACCACGCCGCGACCGACCACCCGCTCCGGGGAGACCGCCGGCTCCACCGTCTCCCCCGTCTCCCCCGTCTCCCCAGACGACCTGCTCAAGCTCGACCAGCAGGTCTGCTTCGCCCTCGCCGTGGCGGCCCGCAACGTCATCGGGCTCTACCGCCCGGTGCTCGAGCCCCTCGGGCTCACCCACCCGCAGTACCTCGTCATGCTCGCCCTCTGGGAGCGGTCACCCCTCACCGTCCGCGAGATCGGCCGGCTCCTCAGCCTCGAAGCGGCCACGCTCTCGCCCCTGCTGAAGCGGCTCGAGGCCGCAGGTCTCGTGACGCGCGACCGGCACCCCGACGACGAGCGTGCCCTCGCCATCACCCTGACGCCGCGCGGCCGGCGGCTGCGCGAGCAGGCGCTCGACGTGCCGCCGCAGATCGTCGAGCGGCTCGGGGTGCGGGTCGAGGACCTCCAGGCGCTGCACGCCTCGCTGACCCGGGTCATCGCCGCCACGACGGCGAACGACTGAGCGCGACTGCCCGGGTATGCCGCTGGGCCCGGACATCGGTCCCGGGCCCAGCGGGTCGTCGGCTCGTCGCGAGCCGGGAGGTCGGACGTGGGGCAGGCGGTCAGGCCGCGGGTCGGTGGTCGACGAGGGCGCTGAGCGCGTCCTGCAGTCGCCCGAAGACCTGGGGGTCGCCGAGCACGTCGGTGTCGATGGTCGTCTGCGACACGATGACGTCGTCGAGCACGACGGCACCGGCGATGCCTGCCGACCGACGGGTGTCGTCGTGGGCCCACTTGCCGCCGTAGGGGGTCGGGGTCGCGCCGACGACGGCGAAGGGCTTGCCGGTGATGGCGCCCTGACCGTAGGGGCGGGACAGCCAGTCGATGGCGTTGTTGAGCACGGCAGGCATGGTGCCGTTGTACTCCGGCGTCACGGCGAGCACGCGGTCGGCGCCCGCGACGCTCTCGCGCAGCTGGGCAGCCGTGGCAGGCACGTCGTCGCCGTCGATGTCCTCGTTGTAGAACGGCAGGGCGCCGAGGCCGTCGATGATGTCGATCTCGACACCCTCGGGCGCCTGGTCGCGCAGCGACTCGGCGATGCGACGGTTGACGGACTCGGTGCGCAGGCTTCCGACGAGGACGGCGACGCGCGTGCGGGGGGTGGCAGCAGTGGTCATGTGGGACCAAACGGACCGCGGTCCGCTTCTATTCCCGAGGGCGGCAGGTCATCGCGGTCACCCTGCACGGTCCGTCGTCCGACCTAGGATCACGACCGTGTCCACCGAGCCACCGCTCTTCGACCTGCACCGCCGCCCCGAGCGGCGTGACGCGGCGCGCAACCGCGAGCTCCTCCTCGACGCCGCGCACCGGCTCGTCGACCGCGACGGGGTCGACGCCGTGACGACGGATGCCGTCGCCGCCGAGGCCGGCGTCGGCAAGGGCACGGTGTTCCGTCGCTTCGGCAGCCGCGCCGGCCTGATGTCGGCCCTCCTCGACCACGGCGAGGCACGGTGGCAGGGCCGGGTCATCTCCGGTCCACCACCCCTCGGGCCCGGCGCGCCCGCGCTCGACCGGCTCCTCGCCTTCGGCGAGTCCCGGCTCGAGCGCACCCTCGTCAGCGGCGACCTCATGGTCGCCGCAGCGGGTCGCCACGGCCGGTCGCTGCCCGCGGTCGCCTTCCTCGTGGCCCACGTGCGCCACCTGCTCGCCGAGCTCGACGTGACCGGGGACCTGCCGGTCCTGGCCCTGTCCCTCCTCGCCCCGCTCGACGTGACCTTCGTCCTGCCCCAGCTCGAGGCCGGCGTCACCCGCGAGCGCATCCTCGCCACCTGGACCGACCTCGTGCGTCGCGTCGTCGAGGCCGGCTGAGCATCACCTCCCGGTCGGTCGCTGCGAGGCTGCGGCCGCGCCGAGGTCGGCCGGCTGCAGGCGGTGCCGCGGCTCCGGGTCGACGACGACCCGCTCGGTCACCGACAGGTCGGGGCCGACCCGGACGAGGACGCCGGGGTCGAGCATCCGCCACGCGCAGTCGTCGTCGAGGCGTTCGCTCGCGACGACGACGCACGGTGCGTCGGCCAGCTCGTCGCTGACGACGCGCGTGCCGGCGTCACTGCGGTGGTCCAGGACCTCGACGGGCTTCCGACGGTCGAGCAGCCACAGGGCGTGCGTGTCGGGGTAGCGGCACGCCCACAGCTCGGTGGGCGTCGTCAGGACGACGTTGACGGCATACACGGGCAGGTGCCGGGCCACCCAGCCGAGGGCACGCTCCATCCCCAGGGCCACGTCCCCACCGGCAGCGGCGGTCTCGGCGGTCACGAGTGCGAAGAGGCGCTCGGAGTCGGTGTCGCCGCGCACCGTCGCCATCGCCGCGCCGAGGTGCTCCTCGAGACCGGGCAGCCCCTGGACCACACCGTTGTGTGCGAAGAGCCGGCCGTCGAGCTCGAAGGGGTGGGTGTTCTCGGGACGCGGCCCGGTGCCGGACGAGTGGCGGACGTGCGCCACGAAGGTCGCACTGCGCCGTTCCTTCGCCTCGCTCGCGAAGTCCGCGTCGTCCCAGGCCGCCAGCGCCTGCTTCTCCACGACCGGGCGGCCGGCCTCGTCGAAGGTGCCGAGGCCCGTGCCGTCGGGGTTGCGGTGCGACTGGCGACTCAGGCTGTCCGGGGCGTCGAGGAGCCAGAACGTCGCGGACACCCGCGCGCGACCGGCACTCATCCCGAAGAGGCGACACACGGCTACCTGCTCTCCACGGCCTCCTTGGCCTTGGCGATGGCGAAGCCCCAGCCCTGGGCGAGCTTGGGCTTGGGCGGGATCGCGACCTCGTCGGGGTTGGTCACGACGTCGAGCAGCACCGGGCCGTCGGTGGCGAGGGCCCACGTCACGGCGTCGTCGAGCTCGTCGGCCTCGGTGACCCGGCGGCTCGTCAGACCCATGGCCGCCGCGACGGCAGCGAGGTCGGGGTTGTCGAGCTCGGTCCCGAACTCCGGCAGCCCACCCTGCTCCTGCTCGAGCTTGACCATGCCGAGCCGCCCGTTGTCGAAGACCACGACGACGACGGGCAGCCGATAGGTCACCGCGGTGCGCAGGTCGCCGAGCAGCATCATCAGTCCACCGTCGCCGGCGAAGGCCACGACCGGACGAGTGCGGTCGAGCGCCTGCGCTCCGAGCGCCATCGGCATCGCGTTGGCCATCGAGCCGAGGTTGTAGGAGCCGACGAGCCGACGCGTGCCACGCATCGTCACGAACCGGGCGAGCCACGCGGTGGACATGCCGGTGTCGCTCGTGAAGATCGTCGTGTCGGGCGCCAGCCGGTCGACGGCGGCCGCCACCGCCTCCGGCCGGATGCGCTCGTCGGGGTTGTCGAGGACGGCTCTGGCCCGCCCGAGGAGCGTGCGGTCGTGTTCCGGGTCGAGCAACGAGCGCTGACGTTCATGCCACGTCTCGTATGCCGTGCGCGCGCTCTCGAGGTGCCCGCGGTCCTCGCGTCGGCGGAGGCGCGGCAGGAGCTGGTCCAGCGTCGACGCGGCGTCGCCGACGAGGGCGTGCTGCACGGGGGTGCGCCGGCCGACGTGCTCCCCGCGCGCGTCGAGCTGGATCACCGTCTTGCCGGTCGGGTACCAGTCGCGGTAGGGGAAGTCGGTGCCGACGAGGACGAGCACGTCGCAGTCGTCCATGGCCTTGGCGGCGGCGGGGTTGCCGATGAGGCCGGACTGGCCGACCTCGAAGGGGTTGTCGTGCTCGAGTCCCTCCTTCGCCTTGAGCGTGAGCACCATCGGGGCGGCGAGCACGTCGGCCAGCTCGAGCACCTGCGAGCGGGCCCGGCGCGCACCGCACCCGACGAGGAGCGTCACGGGGACGTCACCGGCGAGGGCGGCGGCGGCGGCCTCGACCTGCGCGACCGGTGCTGGCGCCGGCACCGCGGTCGGTGCGAACGTCGCGGGACGCACGCCCTTGTCGAGTGCGAGGTCGCCGACGTCGCCCGGCAGCGTCAGAACGGCGACGCCGCGCATCGACTGTGCCGCGTTGACGGCCTGCTCGAGCAGGTAGGGCAGCTGTCCCGCCGAGGTCAGGGTCTGGGACCACACCGAGACGTCGGCGAAGAGGGCGTTGTTGTCGACCTCCTGGAAGAAGTCGGTCCCGATCTCGGGGCTCGGCACCTGGCCGCAGATGGCGAGGACCGGCGCGTGCGACTTCTTCGCGTCGTAGAGCCCGTTGAGCAGGTGGATCGACCCCGGTCCCACCGTGCCCATGCACACCCCGAGCGTGCCGGTCAGCTGCGCCTGGGCGCTGACGGCGAAGGCCGCCACCTCCTCGTGGCGCACCCCGACCCACTCGATGCGGTCCTCCGTGCGGATGGCGTCGGTCAGCGGGTTGAGGGCGTCGCCGACGACGCCCCAGACCTGCGTCACCCCGGCGTCCGCCAACGAGGTGATGATGTGCTCGGCGACGGTGGTCATGACGGGCTCCCGCCGAAGTGGTCGGCGCTCGCTGCGGCCCAGTCGTGGGCCCAGTCCCGCGGGGGCTCGGCCAGCAGCTGCCCCGGCGCGAGCCAGTCGTAGAGCTCGGCGTAGGACTGGTTGCGGGTCGCCGACACGTTGAGCCGCAGGTGGTGCGGCGTCAGGCGCGAGGGGTCCGTGACACCCATGGCCGCCATGATCCGCATCGCCTCGTCGACCGTGGCCTGCTGGTAGCGCTGGACGCGCTCGCTCTTGTCGCCGACGTCGAGCGCTCGCGCGCGGCGCGGGTTCTGGGTGGCGACGCCGCTCGGGCACTTGTCGGTGTGGCAGCGCTGGGCCTGGATGCAGCCGGCGGCCATCATCATGGCGCGGGCCGAGTTGGTGTAGTCCGCCCCCTGGATGACGCGCTTGACGATGTCGTTGCCGGCCGCGACCTTGCCGCTCGCGCCGATGCGCACACGGTCACGCAGGCCGACGCCGACGAGCGCGTTGTGCACGGTCATGAGGCCGTGGGTGAGCGGCATCCCGACGTGGTCCTCGAACTCGAGCGGCGCAGCACCCGTGCCACCCTCGGAGCCGTCGACGACGATGAAGTCTGGCGTCGTGCCGACCTCGAGCATCGCCTTGCAGATGGCGAGGACGTCGACCCGGGAGCCGACGCAGAGCTTGAAACCGGCGGGCTTGCCGCCGGCCAGCTCACGCATGCGGCCGATGAACTCGATGAGCTCCACCGGCGTGCGGAAGACGCGGTGGCTCGACGGGCTGACGCACTTCTCCCCCTGCGGCACCTGGCGGATGCCGGCGATCTCCTTCGTCACCTTGGCCCCCGGCAGCACCCCGCCGATGCCGGGCTTGGCGCCCTGGCTCAGCTTGAGGGAGACGCACTTGACCGAGTCGCCGGATGCCTTGTCGGAGAAGGTTGCCGGGTCGAAGTCACCGTCCTTGGTGCGCGCACCGAAGTAGCCGGTGCCGATCTCCCAGACGATGTCGCCCCCGTGCTCGAGGTGGTAGGGCGACAGGCCGCCCTCGCCCGTGTCGTGGGCGAAGCCGCCGAGGGCAGCACCCTGGTTGAGCGCGCGGATCGCATTGGCGGACAGGGCCCCGAAGCTCATCGCCGAGACGTTGAGCAGCGCCATGGAGTAGGGCCTCGAGCAGTCGGGGCCGCCGACCACGACGCGGGCCGGCTCGTCGGGTGGGTCGACCGGCGCAGCGGAGTGCACGAGGTACTCGTAGCCGACCTCGTTGACGTCGAGCTCGGTGCCGAACGGGCGCTCGCCATGGATGCCCTTGGCCCGCTCGTAGACGACCGACCTGGTGTCGCGGTCGAACGGGCGGCCGTCCCAGTCCCGCTCGATGAAGTACTGCTGCAGCTCGGGGCGGATGTCCTCCAGGAGGTAGCGCAGGTGCCCGACGACGGGATAGCGCCGCAGGATCGTGTGCTTGCGCTGGAGGAGGTCCCAGGCCGCGAGCCCGACCGCACCCGCCCCGGCTCCGCCGACCACCCACCTGCTTCGACCCACGACTGCCTCCTCGCCCGACGTGCCGCCTGCGCGACCCGTGCTCGTTCGCCCCGGGTGCCCGTTCGGGACGAGCACTCCGACGTTCGCGTCCACCCGAGACCTACCCGCGACGGTGGACCGCATACCTGAGAGGTTCCTGAGCCGGTCGGGCCCGTACGACACTGGATGTGGGCTGGGCGCGGCCTGTGGGGCCGTTCGCAGGCAACGCCCAGCGACCGTCCAGCGCGCAGGTGGATCGTCTGCGACATGGGCACCCGAACCTTGCGGGCGCCGGCATCGCACCGTCCCGCGCGACTGCTCACCGGCCTCTACGCGCTCGCCACCCTCGTGGCACTGCTGCTGACCCTGCTGGCCCGACGCCGACCGCACCCGTTCCTCGCCGAGGGCATCTTCGGCCTCCTCAACGTGCCGGTGGCCCCGACCTTCGTGTCGGTGGTCGTCCTCGCCCTGGCCACTCGGGCGCTGCTGGGCCGCAAGCGGATCGGGCTGTGGTTCGTCGCCGTCTTCCAGGTCCTGGGCATCTACGTCGGGTTCGTGGCGCTCGTGCCGGCCGCACGGCTCCCCCGGACCGAGATGTGGGTGAGTCGCGGCGAGCTCGGGCGCGGACTCGACATCGTCTCGACCCTCGTCGCAGCCCTGGCCCTGTGGTGGCTCTGGCGGATCCGGCACGAGTTCACCGGCCGGCTCCAGCGTGGCTCGTGGGGCCTCGCATTCGCTGCGCTCGCCGTCGGTTCCGTCGTGACGCTCGGGGTGGCCTGGCTGCTCCTCGGCGCCGTCGGCGCTCCCCGCTCCCAGGTCGACCCCCTCCTCGACACCGTGCTCGCCGTCTTCGGGGGTGTGAGCCGCCGCACCCTCGCGCTCGTCCCACCCTGGGTCGTCGACGTCGTGGCGGTCTGCGCCGGCCTGACGATCCTCGCGGCCGTCACTCTCTTCCTCGCCTCGGCCCGCCCGCGCAGCCGCTGGTCGCCGGACCGCGAGGTGGCGCTGCGCGGCCTCCTCGCCCGCGACGGGGCCGAGGACTCCCTCGGCTACTTCGCGACCCGTCGTGACAAGGCCTCGGTCTTCTCCCCCGACGGTCGGGCCGCCGTCACCTACCGGATCGTCGCCGGGGTCTCCCTGGCGAGCGCCGACCCGGTCGGGCATCCGGACAGCTGGCAACCGGCGATCGAGGCCTGGCGGGCCGAGGCACGCGAGTTCGGCTGGGTGCCGGCCGTCGTCGGCGCGAGCGAGCGCGGCGCCCGGGCGTACGCCGCCACCGGGGGCATGCGCGTGCTGCTCCTCGGGGACGAGGCGATCCTCGACCCCGCGCGCTTCGACCTCCGGAGGGCCTCGCTCTCGCCGGTCCGGCACGCCGTGGCGCGGGCGGCCCGAGCCGGACTCGAGGTCCGCGTGCGTCGCCAGCGCGAGCTGCGGGCCGACGAGGTCGCCGAGATCACCGACCGCGCCGAGGCGTGGCGCGGGGGCGAGACCGACCGCGGCTTCTCGATGGCCCTCGGCCGCGGCGGCGACGCCGCCGACGGGGACGTCCTCCACGTGACCGCCCACGCCGCCGACGGGTCGCTCGTCGGGGTGCTCTCCCTCGTGCCGTGGGGACGCTCAGGCGTCTCGCTCGACGTCATGCGGCGCTCCCCAGACGCCCCCAACGGCGTCACGGAGCTCATGGTGAGCGAGCTGCTCGCCCACGCCCGCCGGCTCGGCCTGGCACGGGTCTCGCTCAACTTCTGCATGTTCCGCTCCGTGTTCGAGGACGCCGAGCGGCTCGGGTCCCGGTCGCTGACGCGGGTGGGCGCGTCGGTCCTCGGCTTCTTCGACCGCGTCTGGCAGCTCGAGCGCCTCTACCGGGCCAACGAGAAGTACGAGCCGGCGTGGCAGCCGCGCTTCCTCTGCTACGACGACGCCGTGTCCCTCCCACAGGTCGCGCTCGCCGCCGGGGCGGCCGAGGGCTTCGTGCGACACCCGTCGATCCGCAACGTCCGCACCGGCCGTACCGAGCTCGACGCCGAGCACCTCGCCCAGGTGGCCGAGATCAGCGCGCCGCCCGTCGACGTCGAGGGCCTCGGCCCGCGCCGGTCCGACCAGTTCCGCCACCGCGCCGCCGCCCTGGACCGGATGCGCGCGGCCGGGGTCGACGCCTACCCGGTCGGCGCGGCCTCGGTGACGACGACCCCGATCGCCACCCTCGGCCCGGACGCCTGGCAGGCCCCACGAACGCTGTCCGTCGTGGGACGGGTGAGGGAGGTGCGCGACCACGGCGGCGTCGCCTTCGCGAGCCTCGTCGACGGCGAGTCACGCCTGCAGGTGATCTTCGACGCGGCCCGCCTCGGCCGGGAATGCCTCGACCGGCTCACCTCGTTCGTCGACGTCGGCGACCTCGTCCGCGTCGACGGCACGACCGGCCGGTCCCGCACCGGCACCCCGAGCCTGCTCGCCGACGACTGGCGGATGGAGGCCAAGTGCCTGCACCCCGTCCCGTTCCGCGCCTTCGACGACCCGGCAACCCGGGCGCGCCGGCGCTCGACCGACCTGCTCGTCCACCCGCGCGACGTCGAGCTGCTCCGGAGCCGCTCGGCCGTCGTCGGGTCGATCCGGAGGACGCTCGGCGACGCCGGCTTCCTGGAGGTGGAGACCCCGATGCTGCACACGACCCACGGTGGTGCGAGCGCGCGCCCCTTCCGGACGTTCATCAACGCGTACGGCGTCGACCTGTCGCTGCGCATCGCGCCCGAGCTGCACCTCAAACGGCTCCTCGTCGCCGGACTCGGTCCCGTCTTCGAGCTCGGTCGCAACTTCCGCAACGAGGGGGCGGACGCCACGCACAACCCGGAGTTCACCTCGCTCGAGGTCTACCAGCCGCACGCCGACTACACGACGATGCGCCACCTCACCGAGCGGCTCGTCCGCGCCGCGGCACGCACCGTCCACGGCCGGGAGGTCATCCCGCTGCCCGTCCCGGGTCCGCGTCGCGACGGGCTCGACGCGCTCGACGACGACGGCACGCAGGGGGTCGACCTCGTCGACATCAGCGGGGAGTGGCCGGTGGTGAAGGTCCTCGACGCGGTCTCCGACGCGGTCGGACAGCGGGTCACCGTCGACACCGACATCGACGTGCTGCTCGGCCTGGCCGAGCTCCACGGGATCACGGTGCGCCCCGAGATGGGCGCCGGGGCCGTCATCGAGGAGCTCTACGCCGAGCTCGTCGAGCCGGTCACGATGCTGCCCACCTTCTACACCGACTTCCCCGTCGAGACCTCGCCCCTGACCCGGCCGCACCGGACGGAGGCCGGGCTCGTCGAGCGCTGGGACCTCGTCGTGGCGGGGATGGAGGTCGGCACGGCATACAGCGAGCTGACCGACCCCGTCGACCAGCGGGCGCGGCTCACCGAGCAGTCGCTCAAGGCCGCTGCAGGCGACCCCGAGGCGATGGAGGTCGATGAGGACTTCCTCCACGCCCTCGAGTTGGGGATGCCACCCAGCGGAGGTCTCGGGATCGGTGTCGACCGGCTCGTCATGCTCCTGACCCACACCTCGATCCGCTCGGTGCTGACGTTCCCGTTCGTGCGTCCGATGAGCACGCGTCGGGCCGACCGAGAGACGAGCCCCGCATGGAGCTGACCGATCCCGGCCCCGTCGTCCTGCTCTCCGTGCTCGCGCTCGTCGTCTTCGGACTGGTCGTCGCCGGCCTGCCCCGGTGGGGCTCCGGCATCTCGCGCGCCGTCGTACGAGGCGTGCAGGTCGTGCTGCTCAACATCCTCGTCCTCGCCCTCGCAGGCGCCGCGCTCAACGACCAGTACCTCTTCTACTCCAGCTGGGGTGACCTCTTCGGCTCACGCTCGACGTCCGTCCAGGTGCACCACGGCGGGACGAGCCCCGAGGTCGTCACGGCCGCCGTGGCCGGTCCCGGTCTCCGCGGCGTCACGAGCCCGGCCGTGCTGCCACCCCTCCCCCAGCCGGGCTCGCGGCTGCAGACGTACACGGTCGTCGACACGCGGTCGAACGCCGAGGGCCAGGTCTACGTCCACCTGCCCGTCGGCTACGACCCGAGGTCCTCGCGCACGTATCCGGTCATCCTCGGCCTGCACGGCTTCCCGAGCGGGCCGAAGGGCTTCCTCAAGCTCGACTTCCTCAGCTCCGTCGACGCCCTGACCGCCGAGCACCGGCTGGCCCCCTCGATCGTCGTCGTCCCGCGCATCGACACCCCGGCGAGCCTCGACACCGAGTGCGTCAACGGCGGAGTCGGAGAGCCGCAGACGGACACGTGGCTCGCCCACGACATCCCCGCGTGGACCGCGCACCACTTCCGGGTCACGCTGACGCGGACGTCGTGGGCCACGCTCGGCTACTCCTACGGCGCCTGGTGCGCAGCGTCGCTGTCGATGCGCCACCCCGACGTCTTCGGCGCCGCCGTCGTGCTCCTCGGCTACTTCCGTCCGGACTTCAGTGCGGCCTACGACCCCCTGACGACCGCGACCCAGCGCGGCTACGACCTCGTGACGATGGCGCACACCGCGCCGCCGCCGGTGGCGATGTGGGTGCTCACCTCCCGCGAGGACACGTTGTCCTACCCCACGACGTCGAAGTTCCTCAGCGTCGCCCGGAGCCCGCTCGACGTGACGGGCACCGTCCTCGCACACGGTGGCCACCGGGACTCGGTGTTCACCCCCTACGTCCCGGCCGCCCTCGCGTGGCTGGCCCAGACCCTGCCGGGCTTCCGTGCCTGAGCCGAGACGACGTATGCCGTCGGGCCGGGCCCCTGACGGGCCCCCGGGCCGCGGCCGGCGCCGGGGGCGCGGGGTGCGCGGGGTGCGCGGGGTGCGCCCGCGACCTCGCCACCTCGTCGCGGCGCTGCTCGGCCTGGCCGTCCTCGCCGCCCTGGGCCTGAGCGGTGTGGTGCCCGGCCTCGGACCGCCGACCCTCCTGGGAGATCCCGGCGCGGCACCGAACGCGTCTGCCACCACGGTGGACCCGGCTCCCGCGACGCCGTCCGCTTCCGAGACGACGCCGTCCGGACCGCTGACGCTCGTGGGTCTCGGGGACTCCGTGCCGTCGGCCGAGACGTGCGGCTGCACCGGCTACGTCGAGCAGGTCGGTCAGCGGCTCGGCGCGCTGACCCACCGGGGCTGGGTGGTGCACAACGACGCGAACGGCGGCTGGACCACGTCGGACGTCGAGGACGACCTCGGCTCCTCGTCCACCCGTGGCCACCTCGCGAACGCCGACCTCGTCCTCGTCGAGGTGGGGGCCAACGACTTCGATCTCGACCGGGTCGACGACCAGGGCTGCTTCCCGGCCGCCGGGTCGGACTGCTGGTCCGCCACGGTCGCCGGCCTGCGCGACGGCCTGACCCGGATCATCGCGGCGATCCGCCGCGTCGACCACCGTCCCGACCTGCGGATCGCCCTGCTCGGCTACTGGAACGTCACGGTCGACGGCTCGGTCGGCCGGGCTCTCGGCGAGGACTTCGTCCTCGGCAGCGACGAGCTCACCCGCCTGGTCAACGACACGGTCCACCAGGTCGCCGCGTCGACGGGCGCGGTCTACGTGGACGCGTACAGCCCGCTCAAGGGCACCTCGGGCACCCGGGATCCGACGGGTGACCTCCTCGACGACGGTGACCACCCGAACGCGAGCGGCCACACCCTGCTCTCGACCGCCGTCGTGGACGAGCTCGCCACGGCGGGGGCGGTCGCGGCGTGGCGTGGGGCGTCCTGAGGGTCGACCGGAGTGGGGCTGGAGTGTGGGCTGGACCGACACAAATCTTGCCTCATACCCGTTCAGTCGAGATCCCAACAGCCGCAAGCACGCCGGACCACTGGGCGTTGACGGCGCACCCTCAGGTGCGGTTGCGTGGGGAGGCATGACCGTCATCGGCTTCCACTGCTCGCACGAGCAGATCGACCCCGCCCAGCTGCTCCGGGACGTCCGCGCGGCGCAGGACGCCGGCTTCACGGCGGCCATGTCGTCCGACCACATCTCGCCGTGGAGCAGCCGGCAGGGCGAGTCCGGGTACGCGTGGAGCTGGCTGGGCGCGGCCCTGGCGACCACGTCCCTCCCGTTCGGCGTCGTCACCGCGCCGGGGCAGCGCTACCACCCCGCCGTCACCGCGCAGGCCATCGCGACGCTCGGACAGATGTTCCCCGGACGTTTCTGGGCCGCGCTCGGGTCGGGCGAGGCCTCGAACGAGCGGGTGACCGGTGACGTGTGGCCGCGCAAGGAGGTCCGTGACGCCCGCCTCGTCGAGTGCGTCGACGTCATCCGTCGCCTCCTCGCCGGAGAGGAGGTGAGCCACGACGGGCTCGTGTCGGTGAACCGGGCGCGGCTCTGGACCCTCGCGGATCCCGTGCCCGACCTCGTCGGGCCGGCGGTGACCGCAGAGACGGCCGCACGTCACGCCGGGTGGGCCGACGGCCTCATCACGGTGAACCAACCACCCGAGACGCTGCGCGCGGTCCTGGCGGCCTACCGCGACGCCGGTGGACGCGGTCCCGCCCGCCTGCAGGTGCACGTGAGCTGGGCTCCCACGGAGGACGAGGCCCTGCACGTCGCCCACGACCAGTGGCGCAGCAACGTGATCGGGCCTCCCGTCGCGTGGGACACCGAGACGGTCGAGGCCTTCGACCTCATCGGCGAGACGGTCTCGCCGGACCAGGTCCGCGAGGCGGTGCTCGTCTCGGGCGACCTCGACCGCCACGCGCAGTGGCTCCAGGACTACGTCGACATGGGCTGGGACGAGCTCTACGTGCACTTCGTCGGCCAGCACCAGGCACCCTTCATCGAGGCGTTCGGCACCTCCGTGCTGCCTCAGCTGTCGGTGACCAGCCCTGCGGCGCAGGGCGCCTCATCTCTGGGCGCACGGGAGGAGGACCGATGAGGATGAGCGACACGGGTGACGTGTGGTGGAAGAACGCCGTCCTCTACTGCGCCGACATCGAGACGTTCCAGGACTCCGACGGCGACGGGGTGGGCGACCTGCGCGGGATGACCGACCGCATCGAGTACCTCGCCGACCTCGGCGTGACGTGCCTCTGGCTGATGCCCTTCTACCCGACGGCCCGCAAGGACGACGGCTACGACATCACCGACTTCTTCGGCGTCGACCCACGCCTCGGCACACTGGGTGACTTCGTCGAGCTCATGCGCACCGCCCGTGCCCACGGGATCCGGGTCATCATCGACTTCGTCATGAACCACACCTCCGACCAGCATCCGTGGTTCAAGTCCGCCCGGCGCAGCCGTGAGGACCCGTACCGCGACTACTACGTGTGGAGCCGCACGAAGCCCCGGTCGAGCGCCAAGGACGTCGTCTTCCCCGACCAGGAGGACAGCATCTGGGAGCGCGACGAGAAGACGGGCGACTACTACCTCCACCACTTCTACAAGCACCAGCCGGACCTCAACGTCGCGAATCCTGCTGTCCAGGAGGAGATCTCCCGGACGCTGGGCTTCTGGCTCGAGCTCGGCGTGTCGGGCTTCCGGGTGGACGCCGTGCCGTTCCTCTTCGCCCGCGACGGGGTGCCGGGCGTCGACGACGCGGACGCGTTCAACCCCGACCGCTACCTCGGCGACGTCCGGTCGTTCGTCACCCGTCGCGTCGGGGACGCGGTGCTCCTCGGTGAGGTCAACCTGCCCTACCCCGAGCAGCGGCGCTTCTTCGGCGGTGACGACGGCGACGGTCTCAACATGCAGTTCGACTTCATCGGGATGCAGCGCTTCTACCTCTCCCTCGCCCGCGGAGACGCCGGACCGCTGGCCGAGGCCCTGCGCGAGCGCCCGCCGCTCGACGTGACGAGCCAGTGGGCCAGCTTCGTGCGCAACCACGACGAGCTCACCCTCGACAAGCTGACCACGCGGGAGCGACGCGAGGTCTTCGACGCCTTCGGACCCGATCCGGAGATGCAGCTCTACGACCGGGGACTGCGACGACGCCTGCCGCCCATGGTGAGCGGTGACCAGAGAAGGGTGCGGCTCGCCTACTCCCTCATGTTCTCCCTGCCCGGCACGCCCGTGCTCTTCTACGGCGAGGAGATCGGCATGGGTGAGAACCTTGACGTCCCGGGTCGGCTCGCGGTGCGGACCCCGATGCAGTGGACGCCCACACCCAGCGGCGGCTTCTCCTCCGCCGCCCCGAAGCGCCTGACCCGCCCGATGCCCTCCGGGGTCTGGGGCCCGGAGCACGTCAACGTCTCCGACCAGCGCCGCGACCCGGAGTCGCTGTGGTGGTTCGTCCGCCGTCTGGCGCGACGCTACCGCCAGCTCCCCGAGAGCGGGTGGGCGACCGTCGAGGTGCTCGACCACCCGGTGCCGGCCGTCCTCGCGCACGTCAGCCGCTCCGGTGACTGGGCGATGGTCGCGCTACACAACCTCGGCGAGGACGGCGCCATCGTGCCCCTCACCGTGCCCGACCTGCCCGTAGGCTCCCGGCTCGTCGACGTCCTCGGGGACCGTCCCGACGTCACCGTGCCGCCGTCGGGGCCAGTCGAGGTCGACATCGAGCCGTACGGCTACCGCTGGCTGCTCCTCGTCCGCGAGGGCGAGGATCCACTCCTCTGACGCCCCGGACGTTTCCCTCGGGCCACCGCGGGTACTTCCGCTACATGAAGGCGCTGACGTGGCACGGGATCGAGGACGTCCGGGTGACCGACGTGCCCGATCCCGACATCGCCCACACCACCGATGCCGTCGTGCGCGTCACCTCGACGGCGATCTGCGGCTCGGACCTGCAGCTCTACCGGGTGCTAGCGCCGTACCTGAAGCCGGGGGACGTGCTCGGGCACGAGTTCATGGGGATCGTCGAGGAGGTCGGTCCAGGTGTCGCGACGCTCGCCGTCGGCGATCGTGTCGTCGTGCCCTTCAACATCTCCTGCGGTCGCTGCTGGATGTGCCAGCGCGGCCTGTTCGCGCAGTGCGAGACGACGCAGAACACCGACTCCGGCAAGGGCGCCAGCCTCTTCGGCTACACGAGCCTCTACGGTTCGGTGCCCGGCGGTCAGGCGGAGAGGGTCCTGGTGCCGCACGCCGACTTCGGGCCCATCGTCGTCCCCGACGACATGCCGGACGAGCGCTTCCTCTACCTCTCCGACATCCTGCCCACGGCGTGGCAGGCCGTGGAGTACGCCGACGTCAACGGCAACGACACCCTGGCCGTCCTGGGACTGGGGCCGGTGGGTCAGCTCGCCGTCCGGTCGGCGCTGCACCGGGGTGTCGGCCGGGTCATCGGCGTCGACCTCGTGCCCGACCGGATCGAGAAGGCACGGGCCCGCGGCGCCGAGGTCATCGATGCGTCCGACACCGACGTAGCGCGGGCCCTCAAGGACCTGACAGAAGGTCGAGGACCGGATGCGGTCATCGATGCGGTCGGCATGGAAGCCCACGGAAACCCGTTCTCGGAGAAGGTCATCGCGGGCGCCGGCCGCCTGCCCAAGCCCATCGCCCGCGGAGCGATCGAGACCTTCGGGATCGACCGGCTCGCGGCCCTGCACACCGCGGTCGCAGCCGTGCGCCGAGGCGGCACCCTGTCCATCAGCGGCGTCTACGGGGGCATGGCCGACCCGATGCCGAGGATGGAGCTCTTCGACAAGGGCCTGACGGTTCGGATGGGCCAGTGCCACGTGCGCCGCTGGAGCGACGAGCTCCTCGACATCGTCCGCACGGACGACGACGTCCTGGGACTCGAGAGTCTCGCCACCCACCACGGCAGCCTGGAGGACGCGCCGGACCTCTACCGCGTCTTCCAGGAGAAGCAGGACGAATGCCTCAAGGTCGTCCTCCGCCCCTGAGCGACACGGCTCACCGGTCCAACCACAGCCCAGACAACCACACGACAAGGAGACGCCTTCATGAGCGTGACGAGCTTCCAGGACCTTCCTCTCGCCGACCGCGACCGCGAGTGGGACGGCGACGCCGCCGAGAAGCGGGTGCGGGCGTGGGCAGGCGCGGAGGAGGGGCCCAACGAGAAGTACCGCGACGCGCACGTCTGGTACGACGCGGACAGCAAGACGAACTTCACGGCCTACAAGCTCCTCTTCGCCGACGTGGTCGACGGGCGTCTCAGGGCCGTCCCGCGCGCGGTCATGGCCGCTGCCGCGGTCATGCAGGGCTCACGAGGCGGGGTCGACCTGCCGGACAAGGACCGCGACCGGGTCCGGAGCCACCTCGCGAAGTACTACGCGAAGATGGGTGAGGAGGCTCCGTGGGAGCGTGACGGCTGACCGTCGCCGGGCTCAGAAGACCGCGCCGCCACCGGTCACTCCGAGGACGGTGCCCGACACGTAGCTGGCCTCCGTCGGGGACGCGAGAAAGACGTATGCCGGAGCGACCTCACCAGGCCGACCGGCGCGTCCCAGCGGCGTGTCCGCGCCGAACCTCTCGATCTTCCTGCTGTCACGCGGCGCCGGCTGCAACGGCGTCCAGATCGGACCCGGCGCGACCGCGTTGCCACGGATTCCCCTGGGGCCCAATGAGGCTGCCAGGTTGACGGTGAGGTTGTTGAGCGCGGCCTTGGTGGCTGCGTAATCGAGCAGCCCGGGTGACGGGTCGTAGGCCTGGCGCTCGACGAGGTCTCCGGGCACGAGGACGCCCGTGCGGCCCGCCTTCTCGATCCAGGCGAGGGTGTCCTCGGCGTCGGGCTGCTCGGCCGGCAGGTGGCTGATGGCGACGTCCGGCGTCACGAGCGGCTGTGGCAGCCGACCGGACGCGGACCTGACGTTTGTCCGCAGGGACCGTTGCGCGAAGGGGCTCCTGCATGGCACTGTCGAGTCGTCTGAGCGGTCCAATCACAGCGCCGACTCCGTCACCGGAATCCGGAGATGAGTCATGTCGCAGCACCCTCTGCATCCCCGACTGTCGTTCGCCGAGCGTGACGCCGAGACGTCCGAGCTCTTCCGCCGCCTCGCCGCCGCTCGCACACCGGAGGACTCCGAGCCGATCGTCGAGGAGATCGTCCACCTCTACCTCGATCTCTGCGCCTCCATGGCCGGACGTTACGACGGGCGTGGCGTCGAGCACGACGACCTCGTGCAGGTCGCGCGCCTGGCCCTCGTCAAGGCTGTCCGCCGCTACGAACCCGGCCATGCTCCGTCATTCGCCGCCTACGCCGTGCCCACCATCTCGGGCGAGCTCAAGCGATGGTTCCGTGACCGCAGCTGGGTCGTGCGGCCGCCGCGACGCCTCCAGGAGCTCCGCGCCAACCTGCAGTCCGTCCGGGGCCGTCTCGAGCAGGAGCTCGGCGCCACCCCCACGGACGAAGAGCTCGCCCAGGCCGTCGGTGCGTCCGTCGAGGAGGTCCGCGAGGTGGCCACCGCAGCCACCGGCTTCCGCCCGTTGTCGCTCGACTGCAGCCCCTCCGACGAGGAGCGGCCAGGCCTCGCAGCCTTCCTCGCCGCGGACGACGACGACCTCGCTGGGGCGGACGACCGCGTCTGTCTCGCAGAGGCCCTGACCGAGCTCGACGACGACGAGCGCGAGCTGCTCCTCATGCGCTACGTCGAAGGCATGACCCAGCGCGAGATCGGCGAGGTGCGCGGCGTGAGCCAGATGCAGGTTTCCCGGACCCTGCGGCGCATCACCGTCCGGCTCCACGACCACCTCGCCGGGCAGGTCACACCCACCCCGCCCACCGAGGCCGCCGCGGAGATGGGCACCGCCTCCTGAGCGACCCGGCGGAGGCAGCGGAGGCTGCCGACGCCGTCACTCTGCGGTGGGCGCCCGCCGCGGACGGTCGCCCGTGATCCTGGGCAGCGCACCGGTGTCGGTCACCTCGAGCGCCACGTCGTGCAGCTTGCGGTTGGAGTTCTGGCTCGCCATCCGCAGCAGGCCGAACGCCTGGTCGCGCGTCACGTGGTGTCGGGTCATGAGCACCCCCATCGCGACGCCGATCTCGCGGTTGGACAGCAGCGCCCGCTGGAGGTTCTCGACCTGCTCCTGGTGGGCGGAGAGCGCCGCAGCAAGCGCGCCGTGCGTGGCCAGCATCAGGCCGACCAGCTCGGACTGCTCGGTGAAGCCGCCGACCTCGTCGGAGTAGATGTTGAGGCCGTCGATGCCGTCACCGACCTCCCGCCCCAGGCGGTAGGAGAGCATGCTGCGCATCCCGAGCTCCCGCGAGACCCTCGTGCCGAACTCCGGCCACCTGCCGTCGTGGCGCAGGTCCCGCGGGCGGTAGAGGGCGTCGTCGATGATGGCGTCGATGCAGGGACCCGACCCGACGGCATACTGGATCGCGTCGGCCCGGCGGGCCACGTCGTCGGTGGCGGCGACGGTGCGGAACCGGCCGTGCACGTAGCTCGAGATGCTCGCCCACTTGGCGCCGGGTACGCGTTCGACCGCGATGCGGGCGACGGCGTCCAGCGTGTCGGTCGGCCCCATCGAGCCGAGCTCGGAGCCGAGCTTGGCGAAGGTCTCGGCGATCTCGCGCACGACGTCGTCGGCCTGCTGGTCCACGCTCACGGGTCCACCCCACCTTCGGTCCGTGCCGACGGTGGACCGGTGCGCGGCGGGCGAGGGGTCCACGGGTCGGTGCTGCTGCTGGTCGTCGGGCACCCTGCGGGCGCCAGGAGGACAGCGTCCCATGGCTGAGGGACCACCGGTTGCCGGTCCGCGCGAGACGCATCATGGTCCCGGTGACCGGAGGGCTACCGTCGCGGGTAGGTCATCATGAGGCCCACCCCGAGGAGCAGCTCCCGCATGTCGTCATGTCGATCAACCTGATCTACCTCATCGCCGGTCTGGCGATGTTCCTCGCAGCCGTCCTCCCGGCCGTCCTCGACCGGTATGCCGTGTCGGCCGCGATGGTGCTCCTGCTCCTCGGCATGGCCATCGGGCTGCTGCCGCTGCCCGAGGGGATGCGCCTCGACCCGGTCGTCATCCGGCCGCAGGTCGAGCGGGTCACCGAGTTCACGATCCTCGTCGCGCTCATGGGCGTCGGCCTCGCGATCGACCGCCCGTTCGACTGGCGCAGCCGCGCCGCCTGGGCCGCGTGGTCGCCGACGTGGCGGCTGCTCGCCATCGCGATGCCCCTGACGATCGCGTCGGTGGCCCTGCTCGGGTGGGGTCTCGGCGTCGCCCCCGCGGCGGCCTTGCTGCTCGGCGCCGCGCTCGCCCCGACCGACCCGGTGCTTGCGAGCGACGTCCAGGTGGAGGGTCCGCGGGTCGACGGCTCGGGCCACGCGGGCGAGGCCGATGACGACGGCGCCGACGGCGAGGCCCTCGGGGAGCCCGTCGACGAGCAGGACGACGTCCGTTTCGCCCTGACGTCCGAGGCCGGCCTCAACGACGGGCTCGCGTTCCCCTTCGTCACGGCTGCGGTGCTCCTCGCGTCGGCCGGAAGCTTCTCGTCGTGGGGTCTGCACTGGCTGGCCTGGGACCTCGTCGGCAAGGTCGTCGTCGGCGTGCTCGTCGGCGTGGCCGTCGGGTGGGGCCTGGCAAAGGTCGCCTTCCGCTCGCCGCGCCGGTCGTTGCGACTCGCGGAGCAGGGCGAGCCACTGCTCGCGCTCGCCGCGCTGGTCATGACCTACGGGCTGAGCCAGCTCGTCGGGGGCTACGGCTTCCTCTCCGTCTTCGCGTGCGGCATGACGCTGCGGGCCGCCGAGCGCAACCACCGTTACCACCGCTCGATGCACGAGGTCGTCCAGCGCCTCGAGCGCCTGCTGACCCTCATCATCCTGCTCATGCTCGGGATGGCGATGACCAAGGGCGTGCTCGGCGAGCTCGACTGGCGCGGCGTCGTCATCGCCGTCTCCCTCGTCTTCGTCGTCCGTCCGCTGTCCGGCTGGGCGAGCCTGCGGCTGCGCCCCCGCCCGGCCGACCTCCCGGGCGGGCTCGGCCGCCGCGAGACCCTCGCGACGGCGTTCTTCGGAGTCCGCGGCATCGGCTCGCTCTACTACCTCGCTTTCGCGGCCGGCGAGCACGCCTTCGCCGACGAGCGGTGGCTGTGGTCGACGGTCGCCTTCACCATCCTTTTGTCGGTCATGGTCCACGGCACCCTCGCCACCCCCGTCATGCGCTACCTCGAGCGCCGGCGGGAGCGCGCCGGCGCGGCGGGGCCGGCCTGACGGCATACCCCCGCCGGTCCGGCGAAACCACCGCATACCGCGCACGATCCACCGGATCGGTGTGGCCGGGCCGCTACCCGGGTATGGGCCTGCTGGAGGCTCCAGCCCAGCGGCCCCCCGAACCCGCGCCGGCGCCCCCTCTTCCTCCCTCGGTGCGTCGGGCGGCGTGCACCGAGAGGCAACCGGTTGAGTCCCGTCATCGCGTCCGTCCCCGCAGGCCACGTCTACGTCCGTCACCTCGCTCCTCCTGACGGCGACACGACGGTGACGCGGCTGGCGGACCCCCGCCCCCGCGCCGACGTGCCCGACGCGCAGTGGTGGCCGCCGCGGATGCTCGAGCCCGGCTGGGTCGACGCCCATGCCACCGACTTCGACGTCATGCACGTGCACTTCGGCTTCGATGCCGTGTCACCCGACGACCTCGCCCGGGTCGCCTCGAGCCTGCGCCGTCACGGGAAGCCCCTCGTGCTGACCGTTCACGACCTGCGCAACCCGCACCACCACGAGCGCGAGCTGCACGACGCGCAGCTCGGGGTCCTTGTCGAGGCGGCGGACGCCCTCATCACGCTCACTCCCGGCGCCGCGGCGGAGATCGCCGAGCGGTGGGGGCGCGAGGCGCTCGTCGTGCCCCACCCGCACGTCGTCGAGGAGCCGCGCCTGTCCCGGGCCCGAGTGCCGCACCGCGGCTACGTCATCGGGGTCCACGCCAAGAGCCTGCGCGCGGGCATGGACCCGCTACCCGTCATCGAGCAGATCGTCGCCACCCTGCCGGAGATGCCCGGCGCCCGGCTGCGCGTCGACGCCCACACCGACGTCATGACCCCGGGCGGCCCCCGACACGCGAGCGACCTCGAGCCCCGGCTCCGGGAGCTCGCAGCGACCGACGGCGTCGACCTGCGCGTCCACGACTACTTCAGCGACGACGAGCTGTGGGACTACCTCCAGTCCCTCGACGTCTCGGTGCTGCCCTACCGCTTCGGCACGCACTCGGGCTGGCTCGAGGCGTGCCACGACCTCGGGACGACGGTCGTCGCCCCCGACTGCGGCCACTACGCCGACCAGCGTCCGTGCCTCCTCTACGGCGCGCCGGGATCCGTTGCGGGCGGCGCTGCCCCGACGCTCCGGGACACCCTCCTGAGGGCGTACCACGAGCGGCCCTCGTGGCGGGCCGAGCCGGAGGAACGCCGGCGCGAGCGCCACGACGTCTCGCGCGCCCACGAGCAGGTGTATGCCGCCGTGCTGGCTGCCGCTGCGGAGCGGGGTGTCGCGTGCGCGTCGTGATCCTCGCTGCCGCGAGGCACCCCATCGCGGAGCCGTTCGCCGGTGGCCTGGAGTCGCTGACGTGGCACCTCGTGCGAGGGCTGAGGCGACAGGGTGTCGACGTGTCCTTCTTCGCCGGCCCGGGCAGCGACCCGGCGCTGGGGGCCACCCCGCTCCACGTCGAGCCCCTGCGCCTGAGCCACACCGCCCGGAGCGACGCGTCGATGGTGCCGGAGGCGTGGCTGCGCGAGCACCACGCATACCTGCAGGTCATGCTGGCGCTCCAGCAACGTCCCGATGTCGCGGTCGTGCACAACAACAGCCTTCACCACCTGCCCGTCGCCATGGCCGACTCGCTGCCGTCGCCCGTGCTCACGACCCTGCACACTCCGCCGACCCCGTGGCTCGAGCCCGCGATCGAGATCGGCGCTCGGTCACGAAACCCCTTGCGGCACAGCCACTTTGTGGCCGTGAGCGAGCACACCGCGCGGTCGTGGGCGCACGTCACCCCGGCGCACGTCGTGCACAACGGCGTCGACGTCGACCGATGGGTCGAAGGACCCGGCGGCGAGGACCTCGTCTGGGTGGGCCGGCTCGTGCCGGAGAAGGCACCACACCGGGCCATCGCCATGGCACGGGCGGCAGGCCGCCGGCTCCGCCTCGCGGGCCCGGTCGGCGACGCGGACTACTTCACCCGGCACGTCGCGGGCGAGCTCGGCGACGACGTCGAGTACGTCGGCCACCTCGGTACCGACGGCCTCGTCGCCCTCGTCGGGGCGAGCGCGGCCATGCTCGTGACGCCGGAGTGGGACGAGCCGTACGGCCTCGTCGCCGCGGAGTCCCTCGCGTGCGGCACGCCGGTCGTGGCCCTCGACCGCGGTGGCCTGCGCGAGTTCGTCGTGCCCGGCGTCGGGCTGCTGCTCCCCCGCGACTGCGACGACGCAGCTGCCGCCGAGGCCGTGGCCGCAGCCGTCGACCTCGACCGCGCTGCGTGCCGGGCCCATGCCGTCGTCGCCTGCTCGGTGGACCGCATGGTCGAGAGCTACCTCGGAATCTACGAGTCCCTCAGCGCGATGTCCGGTGCCGCATGATCGGCTGGTACGTCCACCACCAGGGGCTCGGCCACCTGACCCGCCTGCAGGCCGTCGCCGAGCACCTCAGCTCGCCCGTCACGGGGATCAGCTCCCTTCCGGCCCCCGACGGATGGCCGTCGGAGTGGCTGCAGCTCGACCGCGACGACCGGATGCCCGCCGGCGAGGTCGTCCGCGCCGACCCCACGGCGGGCGACGTGCTGCACTGGGTCCCGCGGCACGACGCCGGACTGGCCCACCGTGCCGCTGCACTGACCGAGTGGGTCGACCGGACGCGGCCCTCGCTCGTCGTCGTCGACGTGTCGGTGGAGGTGGCGACGCTCGTCCGGCTGTGCGGCGTACCGGTCGTCGTGCTGGCGATGCCCGGAGAGCGCACCGACCGCGCCCACGTCCTCGCCTACGACCTCGCCGATGCCCTGCTCGCCCCGTGGCCCGAGGCGGCCCATGCGACCGACTGGCCCGGGTCGTGGCGAGACAAGCTCTGGGCGGTCGGGGGCATCTCGCGTTTCGACGACCGGGTCCCGTCGCGTCGACGCACGTCCCTCGGCTCGGCCGCGGGCGGCATCGAGGCGTTGGCGGACGGCCCTCGCCCGTCTGGCCCGGAGCCCGACGAGCCGTCGCCGCGACGCGTCCTCGTCCTCTGGGGCGGCGGCGGACGGTCGACGTCCGCAGCGGAGGTGGCCGCCGCCCGGGCCGCGACACCGGGCTGGGAGTGGGTCGAGCGCGGCCCTGGCTCGCCGTCGCCCGACCTGTGGGCCGACCTCGAGTCAGCCGACGTCGTCGTCACGCACGGCGGCCAGAACGCCGTCGCCGAGGTCGCCGCGGCGCGCCGTCCCGCCGTCGTCGTGGCCCAGCCGCGCCCCTTCGACGAGCAGATGGCGACGGCCGCCGCCGTCGACCGGCTCGGGGCCGCGGTCAGCGTCCGCGCCTGGCCGCTCGCCACGGCCTGGCCCGGCCTGCTCGAGCGGGCCCTCGACCGCGGCGGAGAGGGCTGGCGCCGGTGGTCCACCGGTCAGGGGGCGGCCTCCGCAGCGGCCAGGCTCGACGAGCTCGCCGCCCGCCACGACCGCCACGACCGCCACGACCGCACCGGCGACGACATCCGCACGGCGTCGTGACACCCGCCCTCCCACCGACAGCCGTGACGCCCGCGGGCAGGGCGCCCCGCGTGGCCGTGGTGACGATCGTGCACGGGCGGCACACGCACCTCGCGCGCCAGCTGTGGGGCCTGCGTCGCCAGACCCGGCTGCCGGACCTGCAGGTGGTCGTCGCGATGGACGACCCGGAGGTCGAGCAGCTCGCCCGGTCGCAGGCGGGGCCGTGGGACGTGCGGGTCGCGAGCCTGCCGCGTCGCGAGGGAAGGCTTCCCCTCGCCGCGGCGCGGAACCTCGGGGTCGCCGTCGCCGCCCGCGCCGGCGCCGAGCAGGTCGTGCTCCTCGACGTCGACTGCATCCCGTCACCACGGCTCGTCGAGCGGTATGCCGCCGTGCTGGGCGACGAGCACCGGCGCAGTCCCGGGCCGGGCGTGGCACCGCTGGTCCTCTCCGGAGAGGTGGCCTACCTGCCACCGGTCCCGGCGGGACGCGACTACCGCGACCTCGACCTCGCGGCCCTGGCCTCGCCGCACCCGGCCCGGCCGACCCTGGCCTCGGACGAGGTGCGTCCTGCCGAAGACCTGCGGCTCTTCTGGTCCCTGTCCTTCGCGCTGACGGTGCGCTCGTGGAACGCCGTCGGGGGCTTCGACGAGGCGTACGTCGGCTACGGCGGCGAGGACACCGACTTCGGCCAGCGCCTCGGCGCCTCCGGTGGGCGCCTGCTCTGGGTCGGCGGTGCCGCAGCACACCACCAGCACCATCCGACGAGCTCGCCGCCCGTCCAGCACGTGCACGACGTCGTCGCCAACGCCAACCGCTTCGCCCGCCGGTGGGGCTGGTGGCCGATGGAGGGGTGGCTCGACGCGTTCGCCACCCTGGGGCTCGCCCGGCGCGACCCCGACGGCACGTGGCAGGTCACCGGCGACGCGCCCGGCTGAACGTCAGCGGGCGAGGACCACGGTGCTGAGGGCGTGCTCGACGACGGCCCGGCTCGTCGAGCCGAGCGACATGCCGGCGAAGCCACCGCTCCCGGTCGCCCCGAGGACGACGAGATCCGCGACCGCGGACAGGCTGATCAGCTGCTCGGCAGCATGCCCCGAGAGCACCTTCTGCTCGACGACGACGTCCGGGAAGTCGTCGGCCACCTCGTCCACGACCTCCCCGAGGAAGGCGCGAGTGGCCTCCTCCGGGTCGGACGTGAACCACCACGGCGACGCACCGATACGCTCGGGCGGCGCCAGCGGGTAGAGGTGCCACACCGCGACCGCGACGACCACGGCCCCCTTGGCGTCGGCGTCAGCACAGGCCCAGCGCAGCGCGGCCCTGCTCTGCTTCGAGCCGTCAACCCCCACGACGATCCTGCCCCTCGGCCGAGGCGCGTCAGCCCCCCGCGCCCCAGCGGGCCGTGTCGCCACACGTGCCGCCCCGGGGCGCGCCGGACCTGGGTCGCGCTGTCTCGTCTCGTCCATGGTGCTCACCTCTGGGTCCAGCGTCTGCCGCGGACCGGACTGCCGACAGATGCATCGGTCCTGTCCGATCCGGGACCTTGGTCCCGGCCCCTGGCGACCTTCGGCCGTGTCATGACCCGCCCACCGGCGCGCACCATCGATGCAGCGCCGTGCCCGGCGCCGCCGACCAGGGAGAGCACCATGTGCACCGTCCTCATCACCTACTCGACCCCACCACCCCCGCCGGAGGCGGCGCCCGAGTCGTACGCCACGGGCGTCCTCCCGACCGGAGTGGCCACGGGCGCGCCGGCCACGCCCCCATCGTCGTCCTCGTTCGCGGCGACGACCGCGGGGATCGACGAGGCCATCGCCGCGTCGATCGCCGATGAGCTCTCGCGCGCCGGGCACCGCGTCACGTGCCGCCCGTGCGTCGCGATCACGTCGACGGAGGGCTTCGACCTCGTCGTCGCCGTCGACCACCTGCACGTCAGCCACTGGAGCGGCCGGCCGTCGGTCCCCGTCCGGCCCACGGAGCCGCCGGGCGCCGGCGCCGAGGCGGGACCGGAGGACGGCCGGTCCACCATCCCGATGACGTGGTGCGCCGACTGGCGTGCCGTCGACGCGTGGGCGCGCAGCGTCGGCGACCACCTCGTGCACTTCCTCGAGGTGCGCACCGAGCTGGCCCGGGTGCGTGCCGAGCTCGACCGGTGCCGAGCGATGCTCCGCGCCGTGACTCCCGAGCCGCGCCCGGTCAGCGCCGTCGAGCTCGGACGGCCCGTGGGACGTGACTCAGGCCGCATCCACCACCCCCAGCGCCTGGCCTCGGCCGGGCCGACGCCGAGGTCCTGACATGACGACGACCGGCCGGCCGGCCGGCGAGAGTGCGGACCACGCGGACCACGGGCAGCGGTCGAGCCGACGCATCAACTATGCCGACCTGACCCCGACCGAGTGCCAGGCCCTGCTCGAGTCCCGCAACGTCGGGCGCATCGGGTGGAATGCCGGCCACGGCCCCCAGATCTTCCCCGTCAGCTATGCGTGCGCGGCCGACCTCATCGTCTTCCGGACCTCGCCCTTCGGCGTGCTCTCGGAGCTCGTGCGGCCGACCCAGGTGGTCTTCGAGGTCGACGACCTCGACGACATGGCACACACGGGGTGGAGCGTCATCGCACGCGGTCGCGCCCAGGCCGTCGCGTCACCCGCGCTGCTCACGCACCTGTGGACGGTCGAGGGTGCCGAGCCGTGGGCCGGTGGCGTGCGCAACGTCTTCATCGGGATCAGCGTCGAGCGGATCACCGGTCGTTCCTTCGGATCGCAGCGCGTGCCGTCCGCCGCGCGACGCAGTGCCCGCTGACGGCCCGCCCCGTCCTGCGACAACGAGCCACCGGCGCAGCCGCGCGGGCCTAGCCTTGGGTGATGACGGCGACGCGCGCGACCGGCCGACGGGCGCGGACGGCCGCCGTGTCGGGGCGGACGACACGCTGATGGTCGAGCGTGTCCCGTCGCCCCGCCCGGCCGGCGCATCTGGCCCGGGCGCTTCGGCACCCACGGCAGGCGTGGAAGCCTCGACGGGCTCGACCGGCTCGGCGGAGGACCGGTTGCGCGGGCTGCTCGCGGCCAACCGCTCCGTCGTCTCGGAGCTCGCGCTCCCTGCCGTGCTCCGCCGAATCGTCGAGGCAGCACGCGCCGTCGCCGGCGCCCGCTACGCCGCGCTCGGGGTCATCGGGATCGACGGCCGGCTCGAGCAGTTCATCCACTCGGGCATGGACGCCGAGGTGGTCGAGCTGATCGGCCACCTGCCCACCGGGCGCGGCGTGCTCGGAGCCCTCATCGAGGAGCCGGAGCCGATCCGGCTGCACGCCATCTCCGACGACCCGCGGTCCGTCGGATTCCCGGCCGGGCACCCTCCGATGCACGGCTTCCTCGGGGTGCCAGTGCGCTCCCGGGGCGAGGTCTTCGGCAACCTCTACCTGGCCGAGCGCGTCGACGGCTCGGACTTCTCGTCCGACGACGAGGACCTCGTCGTCGCCCTCGCCGCGAGCGCCGGTGTGGCCATCGAGAACGCTCGCCTCTACGAGGAGTCGCGACGACGCCAGGAGTGGCTGCGGGCGTCGGCCGAGATCAGCCGCGACCTGCTCCGGCCCGGCCTCGGCGAGCAGGTCCTCGTCCGCATCGCCGACGCGGTGCTGCGCCTCGCCGACGCCGACGTCGTCACCCTCGACTTCCCCGACCGCGAGACCGACGCCGCCCTCGCCGACGCCGGCGAACCCCTGGCGTATGCCGTCCGCCTCGTCGTCGGGGTCGCGCGCGGGGTGGGTGCCGACGGCCTCGTCGGAACGGCATACCGCTCCGGTCCCTCGCTGGCCGGCACGGCGATGCGCGAGCGTCGGGCGGTCCTCGCCGAGGCGTCCGGGCCGGCCGACCCGACCCTCGTCTCGGTCGCCGAGGCCGGGTCGGGCGGGCCGGCCATGGCCTGTCCGCTCGTCGGCGAGGCCGGGGTGCGCGGCGCCGTCGTCGTCGCCCGACGGGTCGGGAGCCGCCCGTTCACCCGTGCCGACGTCGAGATGGCCGAGCAGCTCGCGACCCACGCCGCGCTCGCACTCGAGCTCGCCGACGGCCGCGCCGACGAGGAGCGCATCGCGGTGCTCGAGGACCGCCACCGCATCGCCCGCGACCTGCACGACCACGTCATCCAGCGCATCTTCGCGACAGCCCTGTCACTCGAGGCGGTCACCGAGCGGACCGCCGACACGACGGTCCGCGGGGCCCTGGGCCGAGCGGTCGAGGACCTCGACGAGACGATCCGACGGATCCGGGCCTCGATCTTCGAGCTGCAGGAACCCCCGTCGTCGCTCGACGCCCGCGCCGTGCTGCTCGAGGTGGTCGCCGCCGCGACCCCAGGTCTCGGCGTCGAGCCGACCCTGAGCCTCGACGGGCCGGTCGCGACGGTCATCGACCCCGTGCTGCTCCACGACGTCACGGCCGTCCTCCGCGAGGCGCTGACCAACGTCGTCAAGCACGCGCGGTGCTCCGCCGTCTCCGTCCGTGTCGCCGTCACGGCGGAGGCCGTCACGGTCGAGGTGACCGACGACGGCCCGGCCACGCGGGGCGCGGGGGCCGACGGCACGCGCCGCGGCAGCTCGGGGACACCGGCAGACCGCGACGCCACCGACGCCGCCGACGCCACCGACGGCGCCGGACGGACCACGCGCCCGCCCGAGCGACGGCACCGCGGCCTCGACAACCTCACGAAGCGCGCCCACGACCGCGGCGGGGACTGCACGATGACGACCGACGAGAGGGAGACGGTGCTGAGATGGACCGCCCTGCTGACCCCGTGACGACGCCGATCACGGTCTTCCTGCTCGACGACCACGAGATCGTCCGCCGAGGGCTCATCGACCTGCTCGAGTCGCACGACGGCTTCCGGGTCGTCGGGGAGGCCGGCACCGCCGCCGAGGCCCTGCGACGCATCCCGACGCTCGCCCCCCAGGTGGCGCTGCTCGACGCTCGGCTCCCCGACGGGAGCGGCATCGACGTGTGCCGCGAGGTCCAGGTGAGCAGCCCCGGCACGCGCTGTCTCATCCTCACCTCCTACGACGACGACGACGCCCTCTTCGCCGCGGTCATGGCCGGGGCCTCGGGCTACCTGCTCAAGCAGATCCGCGGCACGTCCCTCACCGAGGCGGTCGCGCACGTCGCCGCCGGCCACTCCCTCATCGACCCGGCACTCGTCGAGCGCCTGCTCGAGCGGATCCGCCGACCCCAGGGCGCCGACTCCGCGGACGGCGGCGGTGAGCACCCGTCGGGGCGGGTCGGGTCGGCGCGACCGGGCTCGCGCACCGGGACCCTGACCGACCGGGAGCAGGAGATCCTCACCCTCATCGCCGAGGGACTGACCAACCGCCAGATCGGCGTCCGCCTGCACCTCGCCGAGAAGACCGTCAAGAACTACGTGTCCGGCCTGCTCGCCAAGCTCGGCTTCGAGCGCCGCACCCAGGCCGCGGTCTACGGCGCCCAGCACGGCACGGAACGCGCGGAGCACCACGAACGCAGGTGACGGCATACGCCGAGCCGAAGGCTGTAACGGATGCACGCGGGCCGCGATGGTGTGGGTGAGGCGGCACCCGATCCCCCGAGCGGGTGCCGTCTCGCTGCACCTCCGGCGCCGGTCCCGCCGGCGACGTCACCGCCGCCCCTGGCTGGTTGAAGAGCGACGATGGCGCCGGGTGACGAGTACCCAGCGAGAGCCGCGTCAGTCGCCCGCCTCGTGTCCCGCCGTACCGGACGAACCGGACGCCCCACCCGCTCGACCCCATCTGTCGGACCGGTCCCCTAGGCTTGACGCGCGCCAATCGCGGTCGAGCAAAGGCCGCCGGCGGGGTACCAGTAGGAGTTTTCGCATGGAGCCACACGTCGTGGCGGGCACCTCGCCCAGACACGGGGTCGACACGGTCTTCGGGGCGTCCGACGACGCCGACGAGCAGCTGACCGCGGTCGAGACCTACCTCCTCGAGGCGCTCGAGCGCCTCGACGCCGCCGAGTCACGCGCCCTCCAGCTCGAGGCCGCCCTCGCCCACAGCCGTGACATCGGCGCCGCCATCGGCATCCTCATGGCGCTGCGTCGCGTGACGCGGGAGCAGGCGTTCGACGAGCTCCGGAGGGCCAGCATGGCGCGCAACGTCAAGCTGCACGTGCTCGCGCTCGAGGTCGTCGAGACGGGGCGCATCGATCAGTCGTGACCCGCGGGGCCGCCGCCCCGCCGGCACCCCGGCACGTCCCCGTCCCTCCCTCGGGATGAGCCTTTCGCCGAGGTGCTTCTGCTGGGCGCCTCCGAGAGGCATGATGTCGATCGGTGACCTGCGCACGTGGCCAGGCCGGGAGGAGCAGGATGCAGCCGGACGGCGCTGCGCACGAGCCGCGGCCGCAGGACGCGCCGGAACCGGCCGCGGCCGGGCCGGGTGAGCCGGGTGAGCGGGGTCGCAGCCAGGTGCGCCGTGAGCTTGGGTCCGGCTTCCGCCGCGCACTCGGTCTCACCGCCCTCGGCACCGTCCTGCCGGGCGCCGGGCTGACGCAGACCCGCAGCCGCTGGGTCGGCTGGACCATCCTCGGCATCACCCTGGCCGCGGTCGCCGGGGCGGCGTACGCCGTGCTGACCCAGGGCGTCACGAGTGCTGCGCTCACGGTCGTCGCCAGGCCCGACCTGCTCCGCGGAGCCGTCGTCGTCATCGCGCTCTGGGGCCTCGTCTGGTGCGCGTCGATCGTCCTCACGGCCGTCCAGGCGCGACCGGGCACGCTCGACCGCGGCCGCACCGGCCTGCTCGCCGCCTTCACGACGCTCATGGTGCTCGTCGTCGGCGGCGGGGCCTTCACCGCCGCGGACTACGCCCTCATCACCCAGGACACCGTCGAGGTCGTCTTCTCGGCGCCGCCGTCGCGACCGGGCGTGGGCGCGAGGGTCGTCGAGGGCGACGACCCGTGGGCCGAGCAGGCCCGGGTCAACCTCCTGCTGCTCGGCTCCGACGCGGGCTCCGACCGCATCGGCACCCGCACGGACTCGATGATCGTCGCGAGCATCGACACACACTCCGGGCGCACGACGCTCATCTCGATGCCCCGCAACCTGCTCAAGGCGCCGCTCGCCCCCGGCAGCCCCCTCCGCGCCCGCTACCCGTCCGGACACTTCGGCTCGCCCGAGCGGTCCTGCGCCCAGAACGAGCCCGGCGCGACCGGCCAGTGCATGCTCACCAACCTCTACAGCGAGGCGGAGACGTATGCCGTCGACCACCCGGGCGCCTACCCCAAGGGTGTCGTGCCGGGCCGGGAGGAGATCCGCGGCACCGTCCAGCAGATCGTCGGGCTGACGATCGACCACGTCGTCGTCATCGACCTCAAGGGCTTCTCGCTGCTCATCGACGCCATGGGCGGGCTCGACATCAACGTCAAGAACGCCGGCACGGGCGGCCCGCTGCCGATCGGTGGGCGCGTGACCGCCGACCAGCGCATCGTCGGCGTCAAGGCGTGGTTCACGCCCGGGCGCCAGCACCTCGACGGGTGGCACTCGCTCTGGTACGCCCGCTCGCGTGCCGCCGACAGCGACACGTTCCGGCAGGCCCGGCAGCGGTGCGTCGTCCAGGCGATCGTCGGGCAGGTGAACCCGGCCGAGATGGTGGCGCAGTACCCCCAGCTGGCCCGCATCGCGCGCGACAACATCTACACCGACATCCCGGCCCGGAGCCTGCCTGCCTTCGTCGACCTCGTCGAGCGGGTGCAGAAGGCCAAGGTCAACAGTGTGACGCTGACCCTCGACGACGGCATCAAGCCGTGGGACCCCGACTACGCCAAGGTCCGCGCCCTCGTCAGGAAGGGGATCGCCGCGCCGAAGCCGGCGAAGACGCCGACGCCGACGTCCACGACGCCCGGTTCCGCGGGCGGCACGGGCGCGGCGACCCGGACGCCGCGCACCCCCGCGACGCCGAGCCCGACGACGACGCCGTACGCGCAGTGCTGAGGCGGACCCGGAGCCCGCGGCTCCGGGTCCGCCCGCACCGGCGACCACCTCCACCGCCTGAGGATCACCCTCGACGGGGGAATCGCCCGACGCGCGGCCCGCCTAGCGTGACGGCCATGAGGACCAGCCCGATCGTCGTCGCCGCGCTCCTGTCGGTCAGCGTCGTCCCGCTCGCTGCGTGCACCTCGCAGCCGGACCCCGTGCAGGCGCGCATCACCAACCCGGCGCGTGGCACGAGCGTCAACGCCGAAGTCGGTTCCCTCCGGCTCCTCGCGACGCGCATCGACGCCCCGGAGGACCGGAAGCTGCTCACCGGCTCGAACACGGGGCTCTTCACCACGCTCGCCAACGACGGAGCCACCGCGGACCGGCTCGTGGCCGTGAGCACCGCCTACGCCAGCCAGGTCATCACGCGCCAGGGCACCGACGGGCCCGAGGGCCCCGTCCAGGTCGACGTCCCCGCCAACGGGGTGGTCTCGCTGCAGTACCCCGGCGGCCTCCACCTCGAGATGGTCGACCTCAAGCTCGACGTGCGGGCCGGTCGGCTCCTGCCCGTGACCTTCCGCTTCGAGAAGGCCGGGAGCGTCACGGTCAACGTCTTCGTCGACGGCTTCGGTCTGCCGACCGTCTCGCCCGTCTCCCCCGTGGCACCGGCGACGAGCTGACCGGGGCCGACCCGCCAGACCCGCGAGCGCCGAGCTCAGTCGAGAGGATCGCGCCATGGACCCCGACCACTCACCGGGTGAGGCCACCCGGGCTGCGTTGACCCGCAGCCAGCTCATCGACCTCACGACGACAGGCCGGCGCACCGGCCGACGACGGCGTATCGAGATCTTTCTGCACCATGACAACGGGCAGCTCTTCATCACCGGGATGCCCCGGGCCGACCGGACGCGCGACTGGATCCACAACATCGAGGCCGACCCCCACGTCGTGGTCCACCTGAAGCAGTCGGTCGTCGTCGACGTGCCCGCCACGGCGCGCGTCGTCACGGACCCTGACGAGCGCCGGCCCTTCATCGAGGCTGCCGCCAGACGTTGGCGGCGCACGGACGTGCCGGAGATGCTCCGGTACAGCCCGCTCATCGTGCTCACGGTCGATGACTCTTCCGACCACTGACCCCACGACCGGTCGACGGCCGCTCGTGATCCGGACCGACGAAGGGGCCGGCGACCGCCGTGGCCACGTGGGCTGAGTTCGCCGACGCCGAACCAGATCTCGCGGCCTTCGCTCGGGAGCGGATGGCGGGTCGGATCGTCTACCTGGCCACGCTGCGGCTCGACGGTGGCCCACGTGTGCACCCGGTGTCCCCGTGGCTCGCGGCCGGGCTGCTGTGTGTGTCGTTCCGCGACACCAGCCCGAGGCTCCGCGAGGTGGGACGTGACCCGCGGTACGCGTTCCACACGGCGCAGCCGTGGGACGACCACACCGGCGACCACGGGGAGTTCATGGCACGCGGCTCGCTGGAAGAGCTCGCTCCCTCGCACCCCGCAGTGGTGGCGCGCCCGAGCCAGACGGCATACGGCCTGGTCCACTATGCGTGCTCGGTCGCGGAGGCCGTGGCCACGGAGTACACCGACGAGGAGATGCCCGTCCGCCGACGGTGGACGGCGCCTCCGTCGGCGTGACCGGGTGGCGGCGACGTCACCCACGGGGCCCCAGGCGTGCCTCGCCGGACCCGACTACACCTGGGCCAGGTCGAGCACCTGAGGCGGCTCGCTCCAGATCCGGCGGGAGACCTGCTCGGGATAGCTCGTGACCTCCGGCTCGGCATCGAACAGTCGCGTCGCTCCGGTGTCGAAGGAGGGCCACCCGGGGTCGCCGTTCGTCGCGAACGCCGTCCACGCGCTCCGCATCTGCTCGGACACCGCCTCGGCCTCCGCCGTGGGGTGGCCGATGAGCAGGGCCGGCTGACCGGCCGTGAGGGTGCCGAACACGAGCGGCACGTCCAGCCCGTGGCAGGCCCCGAGGACCCCGCCCATGCCGGGTGCCGGCCAGGTCAGCTCGTAGAGGTGGACCCGGCCACCCGCGGCCAGCTGGGCCTCGGCGAGGTGCAGGGACGGCATCCGGAAGAGCCAGTCCGACCGCACCACGTCGTAGAGCTCCTCGGGGTCGGGGAAGCTCTCGCGGTAGCGCCCCGGGTCGGGGCCGAAGATCTCGGCCGCCTCGACGGCCTGCGCCTCGGTGATCGCGCCCAGCTGCCCGCTCAGCGCCGTGAGCAGCCGCTGCTCGTGGCGCGTGTGGCCGACCATCAGCTCGACCCGCCCGGTCAGCCCGAGCCACGGGGTCGTCGGGAGCACGTCACCGTCGACGACCGGCGCCAGGGGGACGTGTGCGTGGGCCGCGCGCCCCCAGCGGTCCGCGTGCAGCCCCATCGTCGCCGCCACGGCATCGGCGGCTGCGGGCAGGGTCCGGGGGTCGGCCGCCGGCAGCTCGGAGGGGTCCAGTCCGAGCTCGGCCGCGCAGGCCCGGGTGATGTCGGCGGCCAACCGAGGGGTGAAGAACGTGCCGGGCAGGCTCTGCGCGACGGCCCGGTGGAAGAGCCCGGCGGCGCGGGGCATGGCGAGCAGCGCCGCCACCGAACCGCCACCCGCGGACTGGCCGAAGACCGTGACCCGCTCGGGGTCGCCGCCGAAGGCGCCGATGTTGTCGCGCACCCACTCGAGCGCGGCGACCTGGTCCAGCAGGCCACGGTTCGCCGGCGTGCCGTCGACCCAGCCGAAACCGTCCAGGCCGACCCGGTAGTTGAAGGTCACGACGACGACCCCGCCGCGCGCTAGGAGGCCCCCGTCGTACTCAGGCAGGCCGGACGTGCCGAAGAGGTAGGCGCCTCCCTGGATCCAGACCATGACGGGTGACCGGCGCCCCAGCCCCGGCGACCAGACGTTGACGGTCAGCCAGTCGTCGCCCTCGTCGGTCAGGGCGTCCGTGCCGAAGGCGGCCGACTGCGGCGGCGGTGGACCGAACGCGCGGGCCGGGCGGGTGCCGGCCCAGGGCCGCACCGGTCCGGGGGCTGCGAAGGGAGCGGGCGGGGCGGCGTACGGGATGCCGCGGAAGACGGCGAGGCCGTCCTCGGTGGCGCCGCGCACGACGCCACCCGTGACCCCGACGTCGATGTCCACCCGACGATTGTCGCCGCGACCCGGGCCGCGGGGCCAGCCCTTTTCGCCGGGGTCGGTCCGCGCCGGAGCGGCACGGACGGCGTTCACGTGCCGGGCGTGGCCGGCCTCTCGAACGCGCAGGCGAGCTCGATGAGCAGCCGGCTCCCGAAGCCGGTGGCCCCCTTGTTGCGCCAGCCCCTGGCCTCCGGCAGCTGTGCCGTGCCCGCGATGTCGATGTGGGCCCACGGCTTGTCGCCGACGAACTCCTCGAGGAAGAGGGCCGCCGTGATCTGGCCGGCGTTCGGACCGCCGAGGTTGGTCATGTCGGCGATCGGCGAGTCGAGCTGCGACCGGTAGCGGCGATGCAGCGGCAGCGGCCAGACCGGCTCGTCGACCACCGCCCCCGCTGCCCGGACCTGGTCGACGAGCGCGTCCGAGTTGCCCATGACACCGGCGATGTCGACACCGAGGGCCCGCAGGCACGCACCGGTCAGGGTGGCGATGTCGACGATGGCGTCGACGTCGAGCTCGACGGCGAGAGCGAGCGCGTCCGCCATGACGAGACGTCCCTCGGCATCGGTGTTGAGCACCTCGACGGTCTTGCCGTTGCGCATCCGGAGCACGTCGCCGAGCTTGAGCGCCGAGCCGGAGGGCATGTTGTCGGTGCACATGAGGTAGCCGGTCACCTCGGTCTGGCAGCCGACGGCACGCAGCGCGGTCATGGCGGCGAGCACCGTGGCAGCACCGGTCATGTCGTTCTTCATCTGCGCGTGCGACTCGTCGCTCGGCTTGAGGCTGATGCCGCCGGAGTCGTACATGATGCCCTTGCCCACGAGGGCGAGGTGCCCGCGCGACTCGCCCTCCGGCACGTAGTGCAGACGCACCATGCGCGGCTCCTCGACGCTGCCGAGGTTGACCCCGAGCAGCCCGCCGCACCCCATCTCGACGAGCTCGTCGAGGCCGACGACGTCGACGTCCAGTCCGGCGTCGGGGCCGAGCTCCTGTGCGACCTCACCCATGCGGGTCGCGGTGAGCGCCGCGGCAGGACAGTTGGCGAGGTCGCGGCCGACCGCTGCCGCTCGCGCGAGCACCTCACCACGACGGACGCCCTCGACGACGGCCTCGGAGTGCTCGGCGGGGGCGATGAGGACGAGCCGCTCGAGGACTGGTTCGTCGTCGGTCTCGCTGATCCGGAAGCGCCATCGGGCGAGGAGGACACCCTCGGTGGCGGCGCGGGCGAAGTCGGCCGGCGACAGGCCGATCTCCCGGTCGGGCAGCTCGACCGCGAGGCGGGTGTGCAGGGGCACGGCCCGGGCGAAGGTCGCGGCGAGGTCACGCACCGCAGCCTCGTCGATGTCGTCGACCGCCCCGATGCCGACGGCGACGAGGGCTCGGCCACCGCTGGGGATCACGATCGTCTGCCCGCGCTTGCCGGTGAAGCCGGCGGCGCCGAGGGCGGCCGCGTCCTGCCCGAGGTCGGCCGGCGGCTCGGCGCCCTCCGCCACCGGCACCGCGACCGCCCCGACCTCGTCGGCTCCGGGCAGGTCGGTGACGACGTCGACCGTGACGGACGACCGGGTCGACGGGATGGGATCCAGAGTGCGCATGGCAGGAGTGCTCACGCCGACTCCTTCCGGAGACGTTGGTCTTGGTCCTTCCGAGCATGGCCGCGCCGCCCCCGCGACCGATTCACCCGTCGTGGGTGACCGCACCACCCCTCCCGGCACGGACGATGGGGCGATGAGCCCCGCGACGACGAGCCTGGTGGTCCTCGCGGCGACCGTCGTCCTCTTCATCTGGAACCGCCTGCCCGTGGGCGGGGTGGCGGTCCTCACCTGCCTCGCGCTCTACGCGACGGGACTCGTCGACGCGGACACGGCCCTGTCCGGGTTCGGCGACCCGGTCGTCGTCTTCATCGCCTCCCTCTTCGTCGTCAGCGAGGCCATCGACTCGGCCGGTGTGACGACGTGGGCGGGCCAACGGCTCATCGACGTCGTCGGTGACGGAGCGGTGCGCCTCATGGTCGCGGTGCTCGGTCTGTGCGCGGTCCTGACCGCCGTCATCACCCTCAACGGCTCGGTCGCCGCCCTCCTGCCCATGGTTCTCGTGCTCGCCACCCGGATCCGGCGGTCGCCCTCGCTCATGCTCATGCCGATGGCCTTCGCCGGGAGCGCCGGATCCCTCCTCGCCCTGACAGGCAGCCCGGTCAACGTCATCGTCTCCAACGCTGCCGTCGACGCCGGTGTCGAGCCGTTCGGCTTCTTCGACTTCGCCGTCGTCGGCCTCCCCCTCGTCATCGGCACGGTGACGCTGGGGGTCCTGCTCGGGCCACGGGTGCTGCCCCGCCGGTCCTCCTCCCAGCCGGTCCGTGACCTCGGTCGGCACGCGAGCCGGCTCGCCGCCTACTACGAGCTCCACGACGGCTTCTACCGCCTCCGGGTGCGCCCGGGGTCGCCCGTCGTCGGGGTGCCCGCGTCGAGACTCGACCTCGCGGCATACCCGGGGGTGACCCTCATCGGCGTGCAGAGTGCCGGCGGTCACGCCGTGACGGGAGCGACCCCGGTCGGGGACGACGACGTCGTCGTCGTCAGCGGGGCGAGCGATGCCGTGAGCCGCCTCGTGCCCGAGCTGCGCCTCGCCGTCGCGATGCGACCGGTCACGGTCGAGTCGGCCGGCATCATGAACCGCGAGGTGGGCGTGGCCGAGGTCGTCGTCCCTCCACGCTCGCCACTCGTCGGTGAGACGTCCTTCCCCGGCCAGATGCGTGGCAGCGACCTCGTCGTGCTCGGGATCCGCCGGCTCGGGAAGGACCTGGGTGCGACGCCGCACGAGCTGACGGCCGGGGACAGCCTCCTGCTGCACGGCACGTGGACGTCGATCGAGGAGCTCGTGCACGACCGTGACGTGCTCCTGGTCGACTCCCCGGATCTCGTTCGGCGACAGGCAGTTCCGCTCGGTCCACGGTCGGGCCGGGCGATCGCCGTCCTCCTCGTCATGGTCGTCCTGCTCGCACTGGGACTCGTGCCGCCGGCGATCGCGGGCCTCGCCGCGGCCACCGCGATGGTGCTGACGAGGGTCGTCAGCGTCAACCAGGCCTACCGCGCCGTCTCGTGGCAGACCGTCGTGCTCATCGGCGGCCTCATCCCGCTGTCGACCGCGATCGAGACGAGCGGCGCGGCCGACCTCGTGGCCAGGGGGCTCATCGACGTCGTGGGCGAGGGCCGGCCCTACCTCCTCCTCGTCGCGCTCTTCGGCCTCACCGCGGTCGTCGGGCAGGTCGTCAGCAACACCGCGACGGTGCTCATCGTCGTGCCGATCGCGGTCGCAGCGGCCCAGGAGACCGGCGTCTCGGTGCTCCCGGTCCTCATGCTCGTCGCGGTCGCCGGGGCCGCGTCGCTGCTCACCCCGATCGCGACGCCCGCCAACATGATGATCATGGGCCCGGGCGGCTACCGCTTCGGCGACTACTGGCGCCTCGGTCTGCCGGTCCTGCTCCTGTGGCTGGTCGTGGCCGTCATCGTCATTCCCCTCGTGTGGCGCTTCTGACGGCTGCCGCCTCGGCGACGTGGGCGCGCCGCCACCGCGTGACCGTCACGGTTCCGAGTGCGAGCGGAACGAGCATCCAGCACACGCGGAAGACGACGAGCCCGGCGACGGCCTTCGTCTCGAACGGTCCCTGCTCCAGGCCGAGGATGGCGATGACGGCGGCGTCGAGCACCCCGACGCCGCCGAAGGGCAGCGCCGTGAGGGGGTAGCTGACGAGCAGGGCCACGACGATGGTGACGGTGGGGGCCACGAGCGCCGGCACGCCCGCGAAGCGCAGCGACAGCACGAGCAGCAGCGCCTCGCTGAGGACCAGCCCGACCTGGCAGGCCATGGCCCGGCCCCAGCCGCGGCGCAGCACGTCGCCGGCCTGCCGGACGAACTCGGTGGCGCGGGTCGACCACGCCGCGGGATCGACCCGCGGGGTGACGCGCCGCAGCTGGTGGCCGACCCATCCAGCGGCACGCGCGGCGGGCCGCTCACCGCGCGACGCGATGGCGAGCCCCGCGACGACGACGAGGCTGACCGCGCCGCTCGAGACAGCAGTCCAGACGTATGCCGGCTCGGCCTGTCCCGCGACCGCGGCCAGTCCCAGCCCGAGGACGGGCGCGCCGAAGCGCGCGACGTAGTAGGTCAGGGTGTTGAGCGAGATGCCGGCGATGCCCTCGGCGGACGGGATCCCCCACGACCGGAGCATCGCGAGGCGCAGCACGACGTCGCCCGGTGGGGGTGCGACCGTCGCGACGAGGTTGGCCGACAGGTCGTTCGACACCGCCCGGCGCAGTCCGAGGGACGGCACGAAGACCGCGAGCGGGCCGGCGTTGAGGCACTGACGCAGCGCGACGACGCACAGCAACGCCACGACCTGGACCGGAGCCAGGCCGGTGACGGCGTCCCACACGGCCGACCAGTTGACGCGTCGCACGACGCGGGAGAACCACCACAGCGCGACGAGCGTCAGGCCGATCCGCAGGGCACCGACGAGCAGCGCCCGCCGACGCAATGACCGCAGCGACCGCTCGGCTCGCGACGGCGGCTCCTGCGGCTGCTCGGACCGCCATGGCTCAGGGGGGCCAACCGCAGAGTCCCCCACGGGCTCCTGGGTCACCGGCGCTAGTCCGGGAGTCGCCGCAGCTCGAGGAGCGTGAAGCCGAGGTCCTGGAAGCGGTCGAGGATGCCGTGCAGGTGCGGCGCGTCGACGACGTCGCCGTACATGACCGAGCCCAGCGCGCCGACCTGGACGGTCGACTCGTCGAGCTCCGGGAAGGCCGCGCGGGCGACCTCGGGGATCTGCTCGGCCAGGATGAACTCGTAGCGCACGCCGCCCCCTTCGCGGGTCGGACCGGATGCCGAAGGCTCTTGATCCGATCGTGCCGGTCCGGGTGCGTCGTCGCGTCACCCCGGGCGGGTGACCTCGACCTGCCGGCGACCTAGAGGAGCCCGAGGCGGCGCGCTGCGGCCACCGCGTCGCGGCGCGACCCGACACCGAGCTTCTGGAAGAGCGAGCGCATCTGCGTCTTGACGGTGTTGCGGCTCACGGCCCGCGCGTCGGCGATCTCGGCGACGGTGAGCAGCGACGGCAGCTCGCGCAGCAGGCTCAGCTCGCGGGCGCTGAGGGCGACGTCGAGCAGCGGCTCCGGCCGCAGGTCCGGAGCCTGACGGGAGTGCTCGCGCAGCTCGAGGGCGAACGGCTCGAGCTCGCCGAACCGTCCCGCACCGACGGCGAGGATCTCGGCGACCTCGGGCGCGACCTCGAGCACGGTCCGGAGCGCGTGCTGGGGAGCGGCTCGGGTGAGGGCGACGACGAGTCCCTCGTGCGCGACGGTGGCCTGGGCGTTGCGGTGGGCCACCACCGCCTTGACGAGGTGCGCCGTGACCGCCGCGCGCAGGGGAAGCACCGCCGGGTCGACCGCGAGCAGGGGCGCGACCGCCGATCGGGCAGCGGCGTCGTCGCCGTCCCACAGGTGGCGCACCCCCGACATGACGGCGACCTCGACCTCGCACCCGGGCAGCCCGGCGCTCAGCTGCTCGACCTCGAGGGCGAGTCGCGGGAAGCCTGCGAGCAGCACGATCCGATGCGCCCGGGACAGCTCGCCCACGGCGAGGTCCGCGGTCATCGACAGTCGCGACACGTCCCTGGCTCCGGCCATGACCCGGGTGACCACGTCCTGCCGGGCACCGGGCTCGTCCGCGGCCTCCTCGAGATCGAGGTCGGCCTCGAGCATCCGCGCGAGCCGACCCAGCTGCTCGAGGCCGCGTGCCGCGGTCGTGTAGGCGTCGTCACCGGACTCCCCCTCCCCGGGCGCGGGCGCGGGCGCGGGCATCATCGACGAGACCTCGGCGATCAGCGCGAGGGCGGTCACGTTGCGGTCCCGCGCGGTCGCGATGTCGAGGACCTGATGGGCGCCCCACGCCGCGAAGACATGGGCGGGCAGCAGCCGGGGCGACAGGGCCCACGGCGTGCCTTGCGCCTCGGCGAGCACGCGTTCGGACCATGCCGTCATCTCGACGAGGTCCTCCTTGCCGGCCGCGACCGACGCGAGCCCGACCATGGCCTGAAGGGCGGACAGCAGGTGCCCGGCACGGCGGGCGGTCCCGAGGGCCGCACCGTAGGCCGTCCGGGCGTCGTCGAGACGTCCGGCGCCGAAGAGGACGCCACCGCTCGTCAGCTCGTCGAGCAGGTCGAGGTCTGCCCGCGCATGCTCATGGGGCACGCGACCCGTCTGCCGACTCCGCTCCGAAAGCCTCTCTCCCACAAGAGGGCTCGCGACGGGATCGTCGAGGGGAGGCACGACGTGGCCGCGCGTGGACCGGCTGCCCGACCACGTCCGGAAGGTGGAGGACAGCTCGGCGGCCAGCCCGTCGGCGACCCTCTCGTCGCCACTGGGCTGGGCGCCGAGGCGCGCTGCCGTGTCAGCGACCGAGCGTCGGCCCACGTCGTCACCGACGAAGGAGAGCCAGCGGAGGCCGACCGCCAGCAGACGCTCGAGGGGCAGCGCACCGGGATCGTCCTGCCCGGTGCCGTCGGGCGCCGGCTCGACGTCGGCCTGGGCACCATCTGCCTCGCCCGCGAGCCATGTGTCGGGCTGCGTCGCGAGGGACACGAGCTGGATCCGGGCGGCCTCCGGGTCCGACAGGTCGAGGCTCGCGAGGGCTGCGACCGCGGTCATGACGGGGTCACCGATCGGGACCGTGCGCACGGCGGCATCGATGTCGGCGGCCCGGCCGTCGAGCAGCAGGTGGAGCGCGTGGTGGTGGATCACGTCGCTCATGAGGTCGAGATCCCCCGCCGCCTCGGCGTGACGCAGCGCCCGTCCCGGGACGTCGTGGGCGGCATACCACCGCGCGGCGCGGGCGTGGACCTCCCGGGCACCTCGGAGGCTGCGGGACTCGAGCATCGCGCCGAGGTAGCTGCGCAGCAGCACGTGGTAGCGATAGGTCGGCGGCCCGACCCGGTCGGCGGTGACCATGGCGTTGTCCGACGAGAGCGCCTCGAGCAGCGCACCCGCGTCGTCGCGCCCGGTCACGGCGGCGGCGAGGTCGGGCGTGAGGTCCTCGAGGACCGAGGTCGAGACGAGGAAGTCACGCACCTCCTCGTCGAGGCTCGCCAGCACCTCCTCGACGAGGTAGCCCGACATCGCGCGGTGGCTCCGTGCGAACTCGCGGAGGAAGGCGTCGGCGTCGCGGCCGCGCGCCAGCGAAACGGCCGCCAGGGCGACTCCGGCCGCCCACCCCTCCGTGAGCTCCTGCAGGTGGCGCACCTGGCCGTCGTCGAGGGCGACGTCGTGCCGGGACAGCAGCTCACGGGTGTCGTCGACGGAGAAGCGCAGCCGGTGCTCGCGCACTTCGAGGAGTCGCTCCTCGAGGCGCAGGCGGGCCAGGTGCAGTCCCGGGTCGGCACGCGTGCCGACGACGACGTGCAGGTGCGCCGGGGCCCAGCGGACGATCAGCTCGACGAGTTCGACGCACCGCGGGTCGCGGACGAGGTGCAGGTCGTCGAGGACGAGCCACGTGTCCGCCGGAGCCTCACCCGCGAGCTGGACGAGACGGGCCACGAACGCGTGCCCGACCCGGCTCGGGACCGTCTCCGCGTCGGCTGCAGGGACGTGGGCGCCGACGGCCGCCCGGAGGGCGCCGAGCAGCGTCTCGCCCATGACCTGGGGGTCGTTGTCCTCACGGTCGAGCGAGGCCCAGCCGACGAGGTCGCCGCGCTGCTCCAACGCGCCCGACCAGTCGGCGAGCAACGTCGTCTTGCCCGTGCCGACGGAGCCGGCGACGAGCACGACCGTGCCGCTGGCACGCTCGGTCGCCGAGTCCAGTGGGAGCGGCGCCGGGATCGTGGCACGTCGCACCGTGCGAACCGTGAGGCCGGGCGGTCGGTGCTTGGGCGAGCGCCGGAGGGCGGCGGAGCCGCGCCCGTCGATGTGGCCGTCGGTCGTGCGCGCAGTCCCCGAGTGCACGGCGTCAGCCCTGGCCGGAGGACGCTGGAGGTCGCCCGGAGGTCTCCGGGGGGTCGGTGGCCTGTCGGTGGGAGGGAGGACGTGCTGGGAGGGTCATCACGGTGCACTTTCGTGAGGGGTCACGCCTGCGACACGTTCGGGCCGACCGCTCGACCGCCGGCTACCGCGGTGACCGGCCGCTCGGCCCGGTTTCACCGTACCCCTGCCCACAGCCGTCGTTCAGGATTCAGGCGTTTGGTCGGGGGTGCGTCCACCGGTTGACCACCGGCTGCCGGGCCGTGCGGCCGGGACGCACCCACCGGGCGTAAACTGCCCCCGGGGGCCCAGCCGGTGGAGAGTGGAGACCTCGCAGAGGGGTGAGCCGATGTCCATGAGTGCGGAGTGCGAGAACGGCTGGCACAAGAGGTGCCCGGCGAACGGAACGGTGGACCACACGTGCTCGTGCACGTGTCACTGGGACGACGACGACGAGCCGCGCGACTGACGTGCCGTCGTCACGGTCGAGGCGTCGGTCAGGCCGTCACGGCGACACCCGCCGCGACGGCTGAGACCGCAGCCATCAGCCAGAAGAGGGCGGCATACCCTCCGAGCGGTCCGGCGAGGGCGGCTCCGACCCACGGAGCCAGCGCCCCGGCGATGGTGACGGGGGCGGCCAGGGTCGCGGTCAGACGTCCGTAGGCGTGGGTGCCCCAGCGGTCCGTGACGGCGGTCGCCTGCAGGAGGGTGAGGTTGCCGCGGACCATTCCGGCGCCCATCGCCACGATGGTGACGAGCCAGATCGGCCCGGCGAGGGATGCGAGGAGCGCGGTCGTCACGCCCCCGGCGAGGACGAGGACTGCGGTGCGCGTCCGGGCGCTGGTCCGTGCCGCAAGAGTCGTGTAGAGCAGGCGGCCCATGGTCTGGCCGAGGCCTCCGAGACCGAGCGCCCACGCGGCCTGGGACGTGGAGGCGCCGCGTTCGGTGAGCAGCGGGATGAGCCCGAACACGACGGCATACATCGCGAAGCCGGACAGGGTCAGCGCGACGGCCAGCTGGAGGAAGCGCCTGCTCGTCGTGATGGCGCGAGCACCGGGTGCCGCGTCGGCGATCTGCTCCGACGTCTGGTCGGGAGGGTGCGGCGGCCACGGGCCCCGGAGACCCACGGCGTGCAGCGGTGCAGCGATGACCAGGACGACACAGGCAAGCACGAGGGTGGCGTGGCGCCACCCGAGGTGGTCCGTGAGCGTTGCCGTGATCGGCGCGAACACGGTGCTGGCGAGGCCGCCCGCGAGGGTGAGGATGGTCAGGGCCCGGACCCGGTCACGGCCGTACCAGCGTGTGAGGGCGGCGAAGGCAGGCTGGTAGAAGGTCGCTGCCATCGCAACACCGGTCAGCATCCATCCGACCGTGAACACGAGCAGGTTCGGGGCGACGGCGATGGCGGCGAACCCGGCCGCGCCGAGCACGGAGCCTGCCGTCATGAGCCGGCGGGGTCCGGCTGCGTCGATGAGGCGTCCGACCGGTAGGCCGACGAGGGCCGAGACCACGAGCGCGGCGGAGAAGGCTGCCGTCGTGGTCGTGGGGGGCCATCCGGTCTCGCGGGTGAGGGCGGGCAGGATGACGGGGAAGGCGTAGTAGAGCACGCCCCAGCCGATGATCTGGGTGACGCACAGAGCCGGGAGCGCCCAGCGGGGACGGTGCGGAAGGCCTGATGGCGTGGCGACGTGGACGGTGACGTCGGGGTGGGCCCCCGATGACACCGCGCTCACCGCGTTCACCGCGCTCACCTCGACGCCGTGGCCGGCGAGAGGCTTCAGCATCCGGCGGGTCCGCACGCTCCCCCGCTGCCCGACGGGGCGCCGATCTGGACAAGCTGCGGTACAGCCGGGGCGCAGCAGCCGCCGACTGCTTCCTCGCCGTCGGCGCCTGCCGTGGTGGCGGCCGGCTCGTCGAACAGCCCCGCCCCGCCACACACCCCGGTCTCCGGGAGCGCCAGCTCGACCCGGGAGGCCGCCTCGTGATCACCGGCCAGCGCGGCCGCCACGGATCGGACCTGCTCGTAACCGGTGAGCGCCAGGAACGTCGGCGCACGGCCGTACGCCTTCATCCCGACGACGTAGACCCCCTGCTCGTCATGGGCCAGCTCACCGGCACCGTGCGGGTAGACGGTGCCGCACGAGTGGACGTTGGGGTCGATGAGCGGCGCGAGTCCGAGTGGCGCCTCGAGCCGGTCGTCCAGGCGCAGGCGCAGCTCGGACATGATCGAGTGGTCCGGACGGAACCCGGTGAGTCCGACGACCTCGTCGAGGCCGTCGACGCGGCGCCCGTCCTCGCTGACCAGCGCCAAGGCACCGCCGGCGCCGTGCTCGACCGCCAGCGTCCGGAAGCCGGTGACGACCTCGACGTGCCCGGCCGCGACAGCGTCGCGCGCGCGCAGGCCGAGGGCGCCTCGAGCCGGCAGCTGGTCCGCGTCCCCGCCGCCGTAGGCGCTGCCGACGGCCCCTCGGCGCAGGACCCAGACGGCCGTCGTCCCGGGCGCCTTCTCGGCGAGCGTGGCCAGGGCGACCAGCGCCGTCAGGGCGGAGTGGCCCGACCCGACGACAGCCGTGCGTCGTCCCCCGAAACGCGCCACGTCGTCTGCGGTGCTGACGTCGGGGACACGGTAGGAGACGCGAGCTGCGACGGCGGGCTCGTGCTCCCCGTCTGCCGGGTAGCCATCGCTGCCGAGCGGGTTGGGGCTCGTCCACGTACCGGAGGCATCGACGACGGCGCCGGCCGTGACCCGACCCGTGCGCCCGTCTTCGTGACGCACGTGGACCGTGAACGGCTGGTCCTCGCGACCGGAGTCGACGACCCGGTCCCGACCCTGCCGGGCGACTCCGGTCACCGTGGTCTCGTAGTGGACGCGGTCGCCGAGTGCCTCGGCCAGCGGTCGGAGGTACTCCTCGGCCCACTCGGCGCCGGTCGGATAGTGGTTCGCGTCGGGCTCGGCCCAGCCCCGGCCGGACAGCAGTCGCCGGGCGGCGGGGTCGATGAGCTCGGACCAGCGGGAGAAGAGCCGCACGTGACCCCATGACGCCACCGAGGCGCCCGCGCGGTCTCCGCGCTCGAACACGACCGGCTCGAGCGCTCGCTCGAGAAGGTGCGCCGCGGCGGCCAGACCGATCGGGCCGGCGCCGATGACGGCGACCGTCGCGCCGACCGGGGACGACGCGCCGGCGGTGTCGGTGGGTGCCTGGGGGGTGCTGGTCACGGGACGGCCTCCGGTTCGGTCGGTGACGTCCCGGGCTGAGCGGGACCCCACGCTGTTTCGATGGTTGTCGATGTCGACATCGCCCATCTTGCAACCGGCATAGACAGATGTCAACATAGACGCATGTCAAATCCGCTGCCCGTCCTCGACGTCACCGCGACACCCTGCTGCGCGCCGCTGACCCGTTCCCCGATCGGAGAGTCGGATGCGGAGCGCGTGGCTGCCATGTTCAAGGCCCTGGGCGACCCGGTGCGTCTGAGGCTCTTCTCCAACGTCGCCTCGGCCGAGGGCGGCGAGGCCTGCGTCTGCGACATCCAGGATGTCGGCGTCTCCCAGCCGACCGTGTCGCACCACCTCAAGAAGCTGCGCGAGGCGGGCCTGCTCGAGTCAGAACGACGGGGCAGCTGGGTCTACTACCGTCTGGCCCCGTCGGCGCTCAGGGTCATGTCGGACCTGCTCTCACCGGTCAGCACCTGATCCGACCCGGGGCGCTCGATGACCCTCCTGTCGCGCTGGGGCACCGCTACCCGTCGATCGTGAGCTGCTTCCGGTGGAAGTCGTAGTGCTGCATGCCGTACGCGTACACGTCGGCCAGCGTCATCGTGTCCCGGAAGAAGGGATCCCATCCGAGCGGGAAGTGCATCCGCCTGCCGAGCGCTTCGGCTGACTCGGCGTCGAGCCGGCGGTGCAGCCGCGCGATGGTGTGGTCGAGCCGGCGGGTCAGCCGTGGGCCTCGGAAGACGAGCGCGCCACCGACGGACCCGAGGTAGTTGACGGAGTGGAACGGTCGGGTCCCCGCGTCGAGCACCGCTGCGAAGGCCCGGCTCAAGCCGTCCGGCAGCCGCCCGAAAAGCCTGACCAGCGGGAGCAGCCTGGACACGATGAGGAACCCGAAGACCATGTGCCACAACAGCTGCCCGTTGGTCCAACGGGTTCCGTTGCTGCGCCGTCGGAGCTCCCGGGCGCCCGCGGCGGCGACGATCTGGTGTAGGTCGGCGCGGACTCTCTCCAGATCATCGTGGAGGCGTTGCCGATCGACGGACGCCACGGTGGCCATGCCCCAGTGTCCCGCGACGATCGCCGCCGGGCGGCGGAATCCCCCCGATGCGCGGCACCCCGATCAGTGGGATGCGAGAGGCGTCAGGCGTTGACGGCGGCGACGTCGAGCGACTCGAGCAGGCCGAGGATGCGCTGCCTGATCTCGTCGCGGATCGGGCGCACCGCCTCGACGCCCTGGCCCGCCGGGTCGGCGAGCTCCCAGTCCTCGTAGCGCTTGCCGGGGAAGATCGGGCACGTGTCGCCGCACCCCATGGTGATGACGACGTCGGACTCCTTGACCGCCTCCGTCGTGAGGATCTTGGGGGTCTCGGCGGTGATGTCGATGCCCTCCTCCGCCATGGCCGCGACGGCGGAGGGGTTGACCTCGTCGGCGGGCGCAGATCCGGCGGAGCGCACCTCGACGGCACCGCCGGAGAGGTGGGCGAGGTAGGCGGCGGCCATCTGGGAGCGGCCGGCGTTGTGGATGCAGACGAAGAGGACGGAGGGCTTGTCGGTCACGGGTGCTCCTGGGTCGATGGTTGGGGAGGGTCGGCTTCCGAGGTCGCGCAGCAGCCGGGCGACGCGGCCCGAGTGTCAGAACGCATCGACCGAAATGCCTTCCGTGAGGGGACGGGTGAGCTCGGACAGCGCTGCGGCGCCGACGGGTTCGCGGGCGAGCAGCGGCAGGACGGCCACGCGACGGCAGAGCCCCCTCACGCGGGTCAGCGGCTCCGCCTCGGCGTGGGCGCGGGCCCGCAGGAACGGCGAGCTCGGCGCTGCTGCGGTCAGGCTGCCGTTGACGACCCACGCCCACGGCGTGATGCCGGCCCGGGCGAGGTCGCCCTGCAGCTGCTCGGCCTCGAGGACGGGGGTCGTCTCCGGAAGGGTGACGATGACGACCTTGGTCCGCGCTGGGTCCTGCAGCCGCATGAGCGGGGTCACGAAGTGTGCACCCTCGCTCATCTGCCGGGTGATCTCGCGATGGTAGGAGCCGGTCGCGTCGAGCAGGAGCAGGGTGTGCCCGGTCGGCGCCGTGTCAAGGACGACGAACTGCTTCCGGGCCCGGAAGACGACGTGGGAGAACTGCTGGAAGACGGCGACCTCGTCGGTGCACGGCGACTTGAGGTCCTCGGCGAGGACGGCCCGGCCGGCGTCGTCCAGAGCCTTGCCCTTGCCAGCCATGACCCGCTCGCGGTACCCCTCGATCGCCACCTGGGGGTCGATGCGCTCGACGGTGAGGTGCGGGGCCTCGGCCTGCAGGGTCTCGTTCAGGTGTGCCGCCGGGTCGGTGGTCGTGAGCAGCGTCTCGTGGCCTCGGGAGGCGAGCTCGAGGGCGATGGCCGCAGCGACCGTGGTCTTGCCGACCCCGCCCTTGCCCATGCACATGACGAGCCCGTGCCCGCCGGCCTCCAGCTCGTCGACGAGACCACGCAGATCCGTGAATCCGCTGGGGAGCATGGCGATCTCGGTGGCAGGTTCCGGGAGCGACGGCACCTCCGGCCCGAGCAGCGCCCGGAGGGCGGGCACGCCGACGGTGTTGACGGCCAGCAGGGGCAGGGTGGTCCGGGGCAGGGCGGCCAGGACCCCGGGGACGGCGTCGAGGGCGGCGTCCTCACGCGCGCCGACCGCGTGGGCCAGCTCGTCCCCGGGCGTGCTCGTGACGGCATACGCCGGCAGGACGCCGTTGACGACGAGGTGGGCGTTCGTCATGCCCAGCTCGCGCAGCTCGCCGTACGTCCTCGCGGCCTCACGGAGCGAGGACCCTTGCGGTCGGGTGACGAGGACGAGGCGGGTACGCGTCGGGTCCGTCAGCGCGGCCAGGGCGCCCGCGTAGTCGTGACGCAGCCGGTCAAGGCCCGCCACCGGCCCGAGGCACGACACGTCGCCCTTGCCGTCGGAGAGGTAGGTGGTCCACTCCCCCGGCAGCTGGAGCAGGCGGACGGTGTGGCCCGTCGGCGCGGTGTCGAACAGGACGTGGTCGTAGGCCGCCGTCGTGGTCTCGTCGGCCAGCAGCGACGTGAACTCGTTGAAGGAGGCGATCTCCGTCGTGCACGCCCCGGACAGCTGCTCCGTCATCGCAGAGACCTCCGCCGCCGGCAGGAGGTCGCGGACCGGGTCGATGATCGTGGCACGGTAGGCGTCAGCTGCCTGCTGCGGGTCGATCTCGAGGGCATCGAGGCCGGGGGCGGTCGGCACGGGCGTGATGGTGTTGCCGACGCTGACCCCGAAGACCTGCCCGACGTTCGAGGCAGGGTCGGTGCTCGTCAGCAGGACCCGGCGGCCCTGCTCCGCGAGGCGTACCGCGGTCGCGCAGGCCAGCGAGGTCTTGCCGACGCCGCCCTTGCCGGTGAAGAAGAGGAACCGCGGCAGGTCGTCGAGGAACGGCACGCGAGGCATCAGCACGGTGCCGGCTCCTGGCCCCGCAGGTCAGGCACGGCGGGACCCGGCAGCCTGCGCCTCGAGCGGCACGGAGGGACCACCGGGTCGAGCGGTGAAGCGCTTGCGCAGCGCCAGGCTCACGTAGACGAGCGCGACGAGGGCCGGCACCTCGATGAGGGGACCGACGACGCCGGCGAGAGCCTGTCCGGAGGCCGCGCCGAAGGTGGCGATGGCCACCGCGATCGCGAGCTCGAAGTTGTTGCCCGCCGCCGTGAAAGCGAGGGTCGCCGTGCGCTCGTAGCCGAGTCCGAGACCCGCTCCGAGCCCGAACCCGCCGCCCCACATGACGGCGAAGTAGACGAGCAGCGGGAGCGCGATGCGCACGACGTCGAGCGGCTGTGAGGTGATGGCCTCACCCTGCAGCGCGAAGAGGATGACGATCGTGAAGAGCAGGCCGTACAGCGCCCAGGGAGCGACCCTCGGGATGAACTTCGTCTCGTACCAGTCCCGCCCGCGACGCTTCTCCCCGATGCGGCGGGACAGGAAACCGGCGAGCAGCGGGATGCCGAGGAAGATGAGCACGGACCGGGCGATGTCCCACGTCGACGCGTCGATGCCGGTCTGCTCGAGGCCGAGCCACCCGGGCAGGACGGAGAGGTAGAACCACCCGAGCCCGGCGAAGGCGACGACCTGGAAGACGGAGTTGATCGCCACGAGCACCGCGGCCGCCTCCCGGTCCCCGCACGCGAGGTCGTTCCAGATGATGACCATGGCGATGCAACGAGCGAGGCCGACGATGATCAGGCCGGTGCGGTAGGCAGGCAGGTCGGGCAGGAAGATCCACGCAAGGGCGAACATCAGGGCCGGCCCGAGGACCCAGTTGAGCAACAGCGAGCTGAGCAGGAGGCGCGTGTCGCCGGTCACCGAGTCGAGCCGGTCGTAGCGGACCTTGGCGAGCACGGGATACATCATCACGAGCAGACCGAGGGCGATGGGCAGCGAGACGCCGTCGACCTCCACGCGCGCCAGGCCGTCGCCGAGCCCGGGCACGAGACGCCCGAGCAGCAGGCCGGCCACCATGGCCAGCCCGATCCACACCGGCAGGAACCGGTCGAGGGTCGAGAGCCGTGCGGCGACCGGATCGTGCGCGGAGGATGCCAGGCGTGCAGAGGGGCTGGTCGGGTCGGTCACCGGTGTCCTTCGAACGCTGGGTTGTGGTCGCTGGCCTGCATCGACCACGGTCGATCCCTCAACGTTGGCAGCCGCATCGGCATGTGTCAATATGGACCATCGTCGATGTCGGTGAACGGAAGGTGAACCCGTGAGCGTGACCACGTTGAGCACGACCCCCCAGGAGGTCTCCGCCTGTGGCACCTCCCCCCTCGACGTCCTCGACCGCGCGGAGGCCGACCGCCGGGCCGCGCTGCTCAAGGCCCTCGCCGACCCCGTGCGCCTCCAGCTGCTCAGCATCATCAGCGCCGCCCCCGGCCGCGAGGCCTGCGTGTGCGACATGACCGAGGCCGTGCAGGTCTCCCAGCCGACGGTCAGCCACCACCTCAAGACCCTCGTCGACGCAGGCATCCTCACCCGCGAGCGCCGGGGCAGCTGGGCATGGTTCCGGCTCGACGTCGAGCAGCTCGCTGCCGTGCGCGGCTTCCTGGCCTAGCGCGACGGGTCGAGCGTCACATCTCCTCGTGCGTGTCCGGGTCGCCCCCGAAGAGGCGCCCGTCCGCGCGCGCGAGTGCCGAGATCGCGGTGACCTCGGCCTGGGACAGCTCGAAGCCGAAGACGTCGAGGTTGGCGCGCTGCCGCTCGGCGTCCGACGACTTCGGCAGCGGCACGACGCCGAGCTGCACGTGCCAGCGCAGGATCGCCTGGGCCGGGGTGACGCCGTGCGCCTCCGCGGCGGCAGCCACCGGGTCGGCGCCGAAGGGGGCGTTTCGCTTGCCGAGCGGGCTCCACGCCTCGGTGACGATCCCGAGCCGCTCGTGGACCGCCCGCAGACGCTCCTGCGGGAAGAGCGGGTGCAGCTCGACCTGGTTGAGCACCGGCGTGACACCCGTCGCCTCGATGACGTCGGCGAGGTGCTGCTCGGTGAAGTTGCTGACACCGACGGACCGCACGAGGCCGCGCTCGCGGCACTCGACGAGAGCGCGGTACGCGTCGCCGTAGAGCCCGACGCTCGGGTTGGGCCAGTGGATGACGGCGACGTCCACCTGCTCGAGGCCGAGGCGCTCGAGCGACCCCTCGACGGAGGCGATGGCACGGTCGTACGCGTGGTCGCGCCCCGGCACCTTCGTCTGGACGACGATCTCGTCGCGGGGCACCCCCGACCGGCGGATGGCCTCGCCGACCTCCGCCTCGTTGCCGTAGTTGACCGCCGTGTCGAGCAGTCGGTAGCCGGCCTCGAGCGCCGACACGATGGCGCGTATGCCGTCCTCGCCCGTGAGCGGGTACGTGCCGAAGCCGGTGGCGGGGAGGGTCGTGCCGTCGCCGAGGGTGCGTGTCGGAACCTGGGTCATGGGTCCAACCTAGGCACTCGGCGGCCCCGGGGCGAGGGTCGGCCGTCCGGTGGGAGAGGTCCGTCGGGAGTCAGCGGTCGAGCAGGGACGCCATCCTCCTGGCGACGAGCTCCGTGGCGCGCCGGGGGGCGAGTCGGGTCAGCCGGTCGAGCGTCCGCGCGTCCCTGCCGATGACGACGCGGAAGCGCCCCTCCTCGACCCCGCCGACGATGATCCGGCGGGCCGCCTCGACCGGTGACGTCATCGACGTCGGGGCGTCCTCGTCCGCGGAGGCGACGTCCGGCATCGGCACGCCGCTGTGCCCGCTGATGTCGGTGGCGACCCCACCCGGGAAGACGCACGTCACGGCCACCGACGTGCCGCGCTGCTCGGCCCAGAGCCCTTCGGTGAGGAGCATGACGGCGGCCTTGCTCGCGCCGTAGACCGCCTGGCCCGGCACCGGTGCGAAGGCGCCCATGCTCGAGACGTTGACGACGCACGCCTGCGGACGGGTCACGAGGTGCGGGAGGAACGCCTTGACGGTGTGGACGACGCCCCAGAAGTTGACCGCCATGACCTTCTCCATCGCGGCGAGGTCGAGCTCGGAGAAGGGCACGAAAGGCTGGATGATGCCGGCGACGTTGAGCAGCCCGTCGACTCGGTCGTACTCGTCGACGACAGCGTCCGCGAGCGCCTCGACGGCGGCACGGTCGGTCACGTCGACGACGTGGGTGCTCAGCCGGTCACCGGCCCGGGCCGCTTCCACGGTCTCGGCGAGCCCGTCGGCGCGCAGGTCGACGGCCGCGACGCGCGCACCGCGCGCGAGCAGACCCAGCACGACCTCGCGACCGATGCCGCTGCCACCCCCGGTCACGACGAAGACCCTTCCCTCGATCTGCATGACCCTCACCCCTCCGGCCACGCGCCGGTGGCCCACTCACCCGGCCGACCGCCGGCGGCGCCTCGGTCCGGTCCCCTTCGATCCTCCTCCGCGCCCCGCCTCTCGGCGGGCAACTGTGACGCACCTGCCCCCTCCTGGCCGCGGGCGGGACGGGGCGGGAGGCCCCCTGAGCCGGGCGCCGACACCCGAACTCGAGTGCCGCGAGCACGGCGCCGACGAGGAGCATGCCGACCGCCGCGCTCAGCTGGTCGGGCGCGGGCGGCGCTGGGCGAGGTACTCGGGCGGCATACCGGGGCCCGGCGCCACCGTGATCTCGGCGGCGTCGACGGGACCGCACGTCGCGCACACGACAACCTCGGCCACCGCGTCGCCGCACGTGCGGTGGCGGTAGAGGATCGGCGGGCCGCCCGGCGCGGCCCAGCGGTCGCCCCAGCGCGTCAGCGCGACGAGGGCTGGCGCCAGGTCCCGCCCCTTGTCGGTGAGGACGTACTCGAACTGTTCGGGGCGTTCGGAGTAGCGACGGCGCTCCATGATGCCCGCCTCGACGAAGGCCTCGAGGCGCGCCCCCAGGACGTTGGTGGCGATGCCGAGGTTGTGCTGGAAGTCCCCGAAGCGGGTCACGCCGGCGAAGAGCGCGTCGCGGACGATGAGCAGGCTCCAGCGCTCACCCACCACCTCGAGGGCGCGGGCGATGGAGCACACCTGCTGGTCATACGTCCGTCCGAGCACGCACCCATCCTACAGAAGTGCTTGCATCATGAAAGCGTCTGGTTCTATCGTCACTTGCATGATGCAAGTGATCGTCATCGCCCGATGACGACGCCGATGGATGGGAGCAGGACCATGAGCACCGACCTCACCTTGTCGTTCACCGTCGACCAGAGTCCCGAGGAGGCCTTCGCTGCGATCACCGACGTCCGCGCCTGGTGGTCGGGCACGATCGAGGGGCCCACTGACCGGCTCGGGGCGGAGTTCTCCTACTCCGTGCCCGACATCCACCGGTCGACCTTCCGGATCACCGAGCTCGAGCCGGCCCGCAGGGTCAGCTGGCTCGTGCTCGACGCGTGGCTCTCGTTCACCGAGGACCCCGAGGAGTGGGCCGGCACGACGGTCACCTTCGACCTCTCCGAGGTCCAGGGCCGGACCCTCGTCCGCTTCACGCACGTCGGCCTCTCGCCCGAGCAGGAGTGCTACGAGGTGTGCCACACGGCCTGGGGCCAGTACGTCCTCGGCAGCCTGCGCTCGCTCATCGAGTCCGGGGCCGGACGGCCGAACTCGTTCGAGGGGCAGGCCGAGCTCGAGGCCGCGCTTGCCGGCACGGTCCCCCTGCCTCGCTGAGCCCTACCCACGACACGCCGGCCCGCTCCCCACCGAGAGCGGGCTCGCGCGTGCCGGCGGAGGCGAGCCGGTCGCCCCTGGAGGATGATCGGGATCGACCCCCGGCTAACGAGCGGGGTTGTCGACGACGAGGAGGGCGACCCACCCATGCCGCAGGACCGCGGACGCTTCCCACGATCCGTCTTCGAGCACGGCGAGGACCCCGACCCCCGCTTCAGCCTCGCCAACGAGCGCACCTTCCTCGCCTGGATCCGGACCGGACTGGCCTTCGTCGCGGCCGGGCTCGCCGTCGAGGCCCTGCAGGTGCCGCTCACCGAGTGGCTCCGGGTGACCATCTCGCTCCTGCTCGTCCTCGCCGGGATCGCCGCCACGGCGCAGGCGTGGCTCTCGTGGGTGCGCACCGAACGCGCCATGCGCCGCCTCGCCCCGCTGCCGTCGTCGGGCCTCAAGCTGCCCATCGCACTGCTGCTCGGGCTCGTCGCGCTCGCCGTCGTCGTCGGCCTGCTGCTGTGACCTCCCCGGCCGACCCCGGGCTCCAGGCCGAGCGCACCTCGCTCGCGTGGCGTCGCACGGCGCTCTCGGTGGCCGTCGGCTCGCTCGTCGCGCTGCGCGTGCTCCCACCGCAGCTCGGCCCGCTCGGGTATGCCGTCGCGCTCCTCGGCCTGGCGTGGAGCGTCGACCTGGCGCTGACGGCACGACGCCGCTACCGCGACGGCAGCCGACTCGTGCGCACCCGGGACGACCCGGACGGACGCGCGGTCGCCGCGGCGACCCTGGCGAGGACCGCCGTGGTCGCCGGGGTCCTCGCGGTCGCGGCCCTCGTCCTCGTCGTCGTCATCGCGAGCCGCTGACGACCCCGCATGCCGTGTCCCCTCCGACACGCGGCATACGGGGTCGGGCGACGTCAGGGAGCGGTCTGGACCGCCGGTCGCGCGGCACCCTCATGGCCGCCGGATCCGCCTGCGGGACGGAGCTTCTCGCCCTCGATGTCGACGTCTGGCATCGCCCGGTCGAGCCACCGCGGCAGCCACCACGCCTTGTCACCGAGGAACGACATGACCGCCGGCACGAGCGACAGGCGCACGACGAAGGCGTCGACCGCGACACCGAAGGCCAGGGCGAAGCCCATCGACTTGATGATCGGGTCCTCGACGAGGACGAAGCCGGCGAAGACCGACATCATGATGAGCGCCGCAGCGACGACGACCCGTGCACCGTGGCCCACGCCAGCGACGACCGCCTCGCGCGCGGTCTCGCCGTGCACGAAGTCCTCGCGCATGCGCGAGACGAGGAAGACCTCGTAGTCCATGGCGAGGCCGAAGAGGATGCCGATGAGCAGGATCGGCAGGAAGCTGACGAGCGGGCCCGCGGTGTCGAGCCCCACGAGTGAGGACAGCCAGCCCCACTGGAAGATCGCGACGGTCGCCCCGAACGCGGCGCCGATCGTCAGGAGGAAGCCGAGGGTCGCCTTGAGCGGCACGAGCAGCGACCGGAACATCAGCATGAGCAGGACGAAGCCGAGCCCGACGACGACGAGCAGGTAGACGGGTAGGGCCGCGGAGAGCTTGTCGGACACGTCGACGCCGACCGCCGTGACACCGGTGACCGAGATCTCGGCTCCGGTCGTGCCGGCCGTCACGGCGAGAGCCGAGCGCAGGTCGCGGACGAGGTCGAAGGTCGCCTCAGCCGTGGGGCCGGACTTCGGGATGACGGCGAGGATCGTCGTGCGCCCGTCGGCACTCGTCTGCCCGGGCGCCACGGCGAGCACGTCGGACAGGCCGGTCGCCGCCTTGGCCGCACCGGCCGTGGCCTGCTGGGCCTGCTGCGGGGTGTCGCCGTGGACGACCATGACGAGCCGGCCGTTGAAGCCCTCGCCGAAGCCCTCGGAGATGAGGTCGTACGCCACGCGCTTGCTGCTCGTGACGGGCGCGGTGCCGTCGTCGGGCAGGGCGAGGCGCATGCTGGCGGCCGGGAGGGCGATCGCGCCGAGGAGCACGACGCCCGCGACGAGCACCGGCACACGGTGGCGGACCGTGAAGCGTCCCCAGGCGAAGCCGCGGTTGCCGGCCCTCTCGTCGAGGTCAGTGCCGGCGGCGTCGGCCCGGCGCTGCCGGCGCGAGAGCACCCGGTCGCCCGCGAAGCCGAGCAGCGCGGGCAGCAGCGTCACGGCCACGAGGACGGCGACGAGCACGGTCCCGGCCGCGGCGAGGCCCATCGCGGTGAGGAACGGGATGCCGACGACCGACAGGCCCGCGAGGGCGATGATGACGGTCAGACCGGCGAAGACGACGGCGGTGCCGGCGGTGCCGACGGCACGCGCGGCCGCCTCCTGCCGCTCGAGGCCGAGGGCGAGGTTGTGCCGGTAGCGCGAGGTGATGAAGAGCGAGTAGTCGATGCCGACCGCGAGACCGAGCATGAGGGCGAGCACCGGGGTCACGCTCGAGAGCTCGACGGCATGTCCGACGATGAGCAGCCCGATCATGCCGACGCCCACCCCGATGAGCGCGTTGACCATCGTCATGCCCGCCGCGACGAGCGAGCCGAAGGTGATGACGAGCACGACGAGCGCGACGAGGACGCCGATGCCCTCGGTCGAGCCGATCTCGGGCGTCGCGAGCAAGGGCTCCCCGCCGGCGGCCACGGCCCAGCCGCTCGGGGCGCCGTCGCCGAGCGCCTCGTAGGCAGAGCGCTGCTCGGCGGTCAGCTCGTCGGCCGTCCGGTCGAACTGGACCGTGACGAGGCCGTAGCGGCCGTCCGGGCTGAGCGCCTTGGTGTCGAAGGGGCTCAGGGCACCGACGACTCCCGGGACCTTTCCGGCCCGCGCGACGACGTCGTCGACGACCGCCTTGCCGGCCGGGGCGACGACGGTCTGGCCATCGGGTGCCCGGACGACGACGGTGCCCGAGGCCCCGCTCGCCTGTGGGAACTCCTTGGCCAGCGCCTCGAGCGCCCGCTGGGACTCCGTGCCGGGGATCGTGACGCTCGAGGTCGGGGCGCTGCCGAGGGTCAGCAGCACACCGGCGAGCACGGCGAGCAGGACGAACCAGGCGGACGTGACGACGCCGCGACGACCGAACGCGAAACGTCCGATCCGGTAGAGCAGGGTGGCCATCGGGGTGACTCCAAAGGGTCTCGAGGTGCTTCGGTGCCGGGCGTCACTGACCAGCGTGGCTCAAGTTAACCGTTCGGCTAACTCAATGACAAGCCGATCGGCTAGCTCCGCTAGGGTGACGCCCACCACGCCACACCCGTCGACGCGACGCCGACCGCGACCCGCAGCCAACGGCCTACGACACCCGCGTGGACGACCGACGAGGAGGCGACCATGGCGCGACCCCAGGCCCCGCGGGGCCACGGCCGCCGGCGCGTCATCGAGGCTGCCGTCGAGCTCTTCGCCGAGCACGGCGTCACCGGGACGTCGTTGCAGATGATCGCCGACCACCTCGGGGTCACCAAGGCGGCCGTCTACTACCAGTTCCACGCCAAGGAGGACATCGTCCTGGCCGTCCTCGAGGAGGCGCTCGTCGACATGACGGCCTTCGTCTCGGCCGCGGAGGCGGAGGCGACCCCCGACGCGGCCGCGACCGCAGCGCTGCGGGGACTCGTCGACCTCATGATCGGCCACCGCCAGGTCGTCGCCGCACTGATGCGCGACCCCGAGGTCGAGCGCATCATGGCCGGCCACGACGACCTCAACTCGCTCATCGGACGGCTGACCTCCCTGCTGCTCGGGCCCTCGCCCGACCTGCGCCGGCGGATCGCCGTCTCCGTCGTCGGGGCCGGCGTCGCCCAGGCCGGGATCGACCCGATGCTCGCCGACGTCGACGACGAGACGCTGCGCGCCGAGCTGCTCCGGCTCGGCCCGGCGATGCTCCCCCACGACTGAGGCCGGCGGCTCAGAGGTCGCTGAGGTCGACCGCGGTCAGGCCCCAGATGACGAGCACGTCGAGGGCGATGATGATGATCCCCCAGAGCGGGTAGTGCGGCAACCACAGGAAGTTCGCGAGTGCCGACAGCACCGCGAGCGCGACGCCGACCGACCGGGCCAGCAGGTTGCCGGTGAAGATGAAGCCGCCCGCGACGGCCGCCGCCAGGCCGATGACCATGTGGAACCAGCCCCACGCGGTCGCGTTGAAGGTGAAGACGTAGCTCGGCGTGCTGACGTAGAACTCGGGGCCGTTGACGACGGCGACGAGCCCCTCGACGAACTGGAACAGGCCCACGACGAGCATGATCGTCGCGGCGAAGGTGCTCGCGCCGGCGGCCCAGAGCGTGCGGGCACGGCGGGTGGGGGCGGTGGGACTGGCGCCTGCCATGGCGTCCTCCGTTCAGATTGCTTTCTCGCGGTCAGGATCGGGCGGATGCTGCTGGTGCTGAGGGCCGCTCAGGCGAAGACCCCCTCGCGCAGCTCCTCGCGCACACGCACCGCGTCCTGGATGGCCTGCATCTGCTCGTCCGTGCACTCGAGGTCGTAGACGTCGCGGATGAACTCAGGCAGGTCGGCCCGGTAGTCGTGGGCCCAGGCCCTGAAGGAGCCCGGCACCTGCGCGTTCTTCATGTCGATGAGCGTCTGGAAGAAGGTCGTCACGGGACGCCACCGCATCCCCGCGGGTATGCCGCGTGGCGACCGCAGCGGCACGTCCTCGCGGCGCGGTCGGTCGGGTCCCAGCCAGGCGGGTCTGCGGTTGAGCAGGTCGGGGCCGAACTTCGTCACGCCGTCGTTGTCGTGGCTGAGCAGCACGTAGCGCAGCCGGTCCCGGGTCTCCTGTCCGAGGGCGACGAGCTGCTCGTGGTCGTTGACGACGGTGACGAGGCTCGCGTCGACGTCGGGGCGCGGCGCCCCGGTGACCTCGTGCATCCACTTGCTGCCCCCCGGGGTGCCGATCCACAGGGCCCGGTCGATGCCGAGCGCCTGGGGCCCCAGGGTCCCCCAGCCGAGCAGCACGTCCTGGCTCGTGTGCGCACCGAGCGACTCGCCGAAGAGCACGACCTCGGGCCGCTCGTCCGGGGCCATGGCCCGCACTCGCTGGAGGATGTGCAACCACAGCAACCGGTTCTGCTCGCGCGCGTCGCGGACCTTGCCGAGCGACAGCGGCGACGGGCGCTTGGAGTACTGCATCGTGACGCTCGCGACGTCGCCGCGGGTGAGGTACTGGGCGGCGGCGATCGCGACGTAGTTGACGTAGCCCGTCCCGGTAGGTGACACGAGCATGAGCAGCGAGCGCGACCAGGCGTCGGTGCGGTCCATCTCGGCGATCGCGAGCTCGACGCGCTCGGTCGGGGTCGCCGCACTGTCGAGGCCGACGAAGACCTGCACGGGGTGCGCGCGGGCGGGCTCGCCCATCACCGTCGCGATCGACAGGTCCGGCGGGGTCCTGCCGTCCGGGAGCGCCAGCGGGTGCGCGACGGGTGCGGGGCGCACATAGGTGACGGCGTGCCGGCGGCCCTCCCGCCCCAAGGACTCCCACGACACGAGGCTCGCCGGGTCACCGCTCGTCATCGGGTCGGTCCAGACGCCGGGTGCCGCCTGCATCCACGGGTCCACCGTCGTCGTCACGGCCTCGATCCGCTGCATGACGCGCGTCCAGAGGGCGCTGACGGCGATGCCGGCGCCGGCCATGAAGGCGGCGTGCGAGACGAGCTGCCAGGCGAGCCCGGCGCCCGGTGTCTGCCCCGGGGCGAGCCGGCGCACCTGCTCGGCGGTCCACCGCTCGACCCAGCCTGCGCCGTAGAGCACCGCGAGGACGCCGCCGCCGGCTGCGAGCCCCCGGAGGGTGGGCACGTCGTCCGCGGTGTCGAGTCCGGCCTCCGAGCCGGACTCGCGCTGGACGCGCTCGATGAGGGCCGACGTGGCCAGACCCACGGGGATCGACAGCGGGAGGGCCGCGAGGCGCCCGTCGGCACCGACGGCGCGGTCGAGCCGACGCACCCCGGCCGTCGCCCCGATGAGCACCGATCCGCACAGGCCCGTGGCGCCCATCCGCCAGGCGCCCTGCCGCAGGAGGCCGTCCCTCGCCGTCGCGACGCCGCGCCGGTCGAGATACGCCGCGAGACCGAGTCCCAGCGGCGCCATGACCAGCTCGCACCCGAGGGCTGCCGCCGACCGGCGGCGTTCGACGGACCAGCTGTCCGGGAAGACGGCCCACGTGGCTGCGGCGCTCGCCACGACGTCGATGACGTCCTGGGAGGAGAGCGCGACGAGGTAGTGGGCGCCCGTCGACAAGCCGGTGATGATCCCCTGGTCCTGCCAGGAGCGCTTCGACAGCGACGGCGCGAGCGTCGACGGGGTGACGAAGGAGGCCATGACGAGGCCGACCTTCTGCCCGGTGTGGACGAAGTCCGACTGCTCCATGAGCCCTCCCCGGCACTGACCGGCTGCAGGTGGACCTGACGTCGCACCCGCCCACCTTCGAGCATGGTCACGTGGGGACTGGTTGCGCTCACCCCTCCAGGGTGATCTTCGGGCACGTCGGGCGGCCTTCTGCGCCAAGGGGTGCCCAAGGGGCGTCAGGCGTGAGCATCATGGATCCATGACTGCGAACGTCGAGGTCGACCCGCCCACCGCTCCGAGCTCCGTGCCTGCGGCGCTGACCCATCTGGAGTCCACGGACGGCCGGTCCTTCGTCGCCCGCGGGCCCGGGAGCGAGCGCCCGCTGCCGGGTGACTACCTCGAGCTCGACGGCGAGGACGGCATCCTCGCGTTCGTCGAGGAGGTCACGGACGAGGCGTCGGGCGCCGGCTTCGCCGCCACCGGCACGCTGGTGCAGGTCGGGAGTGGCTCCGGTTCGGGGCGACCCGCGGACTCCCCGCGGCACGAGGTGCCGGTCCGGCCGACCCGGCCCGACACCGTGCAGCGGCTGCTGTCGGGCGGCGACCCCCGGCTGCACCTCGGCCACCTCGCGGGCCAGGAGTCGGTGGGCGTCGCGCTCGTGCCCAACCGCCTCAACCGACACACGTTCTGGTGCGGGCAGAGCGGCTCCGGCAAGACGTACGCCCTCGGCGTGCTGCTCGAGCGGATCCTCCTGACGACCCGCCTCCCCATGGTCGTCTTCGACCCCAACAGCGACTTCGTGCGCCTCCACGAGCAGGCCGTCCAGGCCGGCGCGGAGGACGAGCACGCCGACGCACTCCATGACCGTGAGGTCGTCATCCTGCGGCCCGACGACGAGCAGAACCCGCTGCGGGTGCGCTTCACCGAGCTCACGTCCCGGGCCAAGGCCGCGGTCCTGCGTCTCGACCCGGTCGTCGACCGGGCCGAGTACAACGCCCTGCTGCGCCTCTTCGGAGGAGACTTCCAGACCGTGGACGCGGGCCAGATCGTCCCGTACCTGCGCTCGCTCGGCGATCCGGACGCCGAAGCCCTGGCGCAGCGCCTCGAGAACCTCGGTCTCACCGAGTGGACGAGGACCTGGGCGTTCGGCGCCACGGCGGTCACGGACGTCATCGAGCGCCGACCGGCCGCGACGGTCGTCGACCTGGGTGGCTACGACCGTCCCGAGGAGCAGCTCACCGTGGCGCTCGCCGTCCTCGACGACCTGTGGGCCCGGCGCACCGAACGCCGCCCCCTCCTCATCGTCGTCGACGAGGCGCACAACCTCTGCCCACCGGAGCCCGAGACCCCCCTCGGAGTCGCGGTGCGCGACCGGCTCATCCAGATCGCCGCGGAGGGCCGCAAGTACGGCCTCTGGCTGCTCCTGTCGACCCAGCGTCCCTCGAAGGTGCACCCGGGCGTCGTGTCCCAGTGCGACAACCTGACTCTGATGCGGATGAACTCGCGGGACGACCTCGACCAGCTGGCGTCGGTCTTCGGGTTCGTGCCTCGCGGGCTGCTCGCCCAGGCCGCCCGCTTCCGTCAGGGCGAGGCCCTGCTCGCAGGTGGCTTCGTCCCGATGCCGAGCGTGGTGCAGGTCCGTGGACGCATCACCCCGCAGGGCGGCACCGACGTCCCGGTGCCGATGCCCTGAGGGCTGGACTTCGGGCGCCGGTCCGGCACCGACGCGTCAGGCCGGCGGCGGAGGTGCCAGTGCCGGGAAGGCGATGGCCTCGCCCTCGATGCGCAGCCGGAGCTCGGTGCCCTTGGCGGCGATGAACGCGTTGGAGTGGCGGATGCTGATGATCTCGCCCTCTCGCGCGAGCGCCGACGTCTCACACCCGGGTTCGCGGCTCGAGGTCAGCTCCAGGCGGACCGTGCTCTCGGGACCGAAGTAGTCGGTGTCGACGACGACGCCGCGGATCGGACCGTGCTCGTCGACGCGGATCTGCTCCGGTCGGAGCATGAGCTGCACCCGGCCGCGGAGGGTCGTCGCCGCGAGCGGGACGGCCCCGAGCGAGCACGTCGCCGTGTCGCCGTCGACCCACGCCTCGAGCATCACGGCGTCGCCGAGGAACTCGGCCGTGGCCCGGTCGACGGGTCGCGTGTAGACCTCGAGGGGGCTGTCGACCTGCGCGAGCAGACCGTCGCGCATCACGGCGACCTGGTCGGCGAAGCTCAGGGCCTCGGCCTGGTCGTGGGTCACGAGGACGGTCGTGATGCCGGCGTCGTGCAGCACCTTGGCCACGGTGCGCCGGGTCGCGACCCGCAGACCCGCATCGAGGGCCGAGAAGGACTCGTCGAGGAGCATGAGCTCGGGTTCGCGGGCGAGGGCCCGCGCGAGCGCCACCCGCTGCTGCTGCCCGCCCGAGATCTCGTGGGGTCGCCGCGCCGCCAGTGCGCTGTCGAGCGAGACCATCTCGAGCAGCTCCACGACCCGCGCCTGCACGGCCTTGCGCCCCCCGGTGAGGTCGGAGGCGTCGATGCCGAAGGCGATGTTCTGCCCGACGGTGAGGTGCGGGAAGAGGGCGCCGTCCTGGGCGACGTAGCCGACGTCGCGGTGGTGCGCGGGCACCCAGGCATCCTCACCGGCGAGCGCGCGCCCGCTCAGGGTGACCGAGCCCGCGTCGGCGCGCTCGAAGCCGGCGATGAGCCGCAACAGGGTCGTCTTGCCCGAGCCCGACGGACCGACGATGGCCGTCGTGCTGCCCGGGTCGACCGACAGCGTGACGCCGCGCAGCACCTGCTGCGGGCCGAAGCTCTTCGTCAGTCCCGTGACCTCGAGACGGCCCCGGGCCGACGGGTCGTGGTAGTCGACCGCCGCGTGCGGGGAGGTCGACGGGGGTGTCGTGGTCATTGTCCGGCCGCTTTCTTCGACTGCTGGAAGAGCAGGTAGGTCATCGGCGCCGAGAGCACGACCATGAGCAGGGCGTACGGTGCGGCGCCGGCATAGTCGATCTCGCTGCTCTTGCCCCAGAACTCCGTCGCGAGGGTACGCGTGCCGTTCGGGGCGAGCAGGAGGGTCGCCGTCAGCTCGTTGACGATGGCGAGGAAGACGAGGGCCGCTCCCCCGGCCGCGGCCGGCGCCGTGAGCCGCAGCGTGACCCGGACGAAGGCACCGAGGGGACGCACCCCGAGCGCCTGCGCGGCCTCCTCGAGCTCCCGCGGCGCCTGCGCGAGCCCCGAGCGGAGGCTGACGAGGGCACGCGGCAGGAAGAGCAGCACGTAGGCAGCGACCAGGACGACGGCCGTCTGGTAGAACGCCGGCAGGAAGCGGATGCTCACGGTGACGAAGGCGAGGCCGACGACGATGCCGGGCATCGAGCTCGTGATGTAGTTGGACAGCTCGAGGGAGCGGGTGAACCAGCTCGGTCGCCGCACGGCGAGGAAGGCCATCGGGAAGGCGACGAGCGTCGTCGCCGCCGCACCGGCCACGCCGTAGAGCAGCGTCTGGAGCAGGGCCGGGACGAGCTCGTCGGACGCCCAGATCTCTGATCCGCCGAGCACGACCCACCGGAGGACGAACCACATCGGGACCCCGACGGCGAGCACGACGAGGAGCAGGAGCGCGAGCTGCGCCGGCACGTGGAGCCGGCGGAGCGGCATACGCCCCGGGGCCGCCTGCCCGCCGGAGCCGACGCGGGCGTAGCGCGCGGTGCCGCGGCTGCGGACCTCGGCGACGAGCAGCAGGAGACACAGGACGACGAGGACGCTGGCGAGCATGTTGCCGGCGGCGCCGTTGAAGGTCGACTGGTACTGCACCATGATCGCCGTCGTGAAGGTGTCGAAGCGGATCATCGCGAAGGCGCCGTACTCGGCGAGCAGGTGCAGTCCGACGAGCAGCGCGCCGCCCGTCATCGCGAGCCGCAGCTGGGGCAGCACGACCCGGCGGAAGACCTGCCACGGGCCGAGCCCGAGGGAGGCCGCGGACTCCTCGAGCGACGGGTCGAGGCGGCTCAGGGTCGCCGCGGCCGGGATGTAGACGAGCGGGAAGTACGACAGCACCGAGATGAGCACGCCCGACCACAGGCCGGCGAGCGACGGCACGGCGGACACCCAGCCGTAGCTGTTGACGAACGCGGGGATGGCGAGCGGCGCGGCCAGCGCGAGTGCCCAGAACCTGTTGCCGCGCAAGGCGGTCCGCTCGACGAGCCAGGCGCCACCGACGCCGAGGACGAGGCACAGCGGCACCGAGACGGCCATGAGCAGGATGGTGTTGAGCAGCAGCTCACCGACGCGCGCCCGGAAGATGAGACTGACCGCGGTGTCCCACCCGGTGGCGACCGTCATCGCGATCACGTAGCCGAGGGGCACGAGCGAGAAGAGCGCGATGAGCACGGCGATGACCGCGAGGGCGGGTGGTCGCCGACGCCCGGACGCCGGGCCCGGGCGGGTGCCCGGGCCCGGCGTGGGAGCCGTGCCGGTGCCGGTCGCGCGGTGCGCGCCGGGTGCGGTGAGGTCGGTGGTCACCCGAGAACTACAGCAGACCCGCCTTGGTCATCAGATCGGTGACCGTGGCGGAGTTGAGCTTGGCGGGGTCGACCGTCGGGGCCTGGAGGTCCTTCAGGGGCACGAGCGCCGGGTTGGAGGGCACGTCGGAGCCGATGGCGTACTCGAAGGAGGTGCCCTTCTGCAGCACCTCCTGCCCGGCCTTGCCGGTGACGAACTTCAGGAAGGACTGGGCGGCCGCGGCGTTCTTCGACGCCTTGAGCACGCCACCACCGGAGACGGAGACGAAGGCGCCCGGGTCCTCGTTCTTGAAGTAGTGGGTGCCGACGTTGGCCGAGTTCTCGCCGGTCTTCGCCTGGTCCCCGTAGTAGTAGTAGTGGTAGATCAGCGCGGTCTCGACCTCGCCGGAGTTGACCGCCTTCATCGCGGTGCTGTTGCCCTTGTAGGCCTTGGCGTTGGTCTTCATCGCGGTGAGCCAGTCGTTCGTCACGGTCTCGCCCTTGAGCTCGAGCAGCGCCGAGACGATGGCCTGGAAGTCGGCGCCCGACGGCGAGGCCGCCCAGCGGCCCTTCCACTCGGGCTTGGCGAGGTCGAGCATCGAGGCGGGGAGCTGGTTCTCCTGCAGCGTGCGCTTGTCGTAGACGAGGACCGTCGAGCGGGCCGCGATCCCGGTCCACTTGCCGGTGGACGGGCGGAACCCGGCCGGGACCTGGTCGAGGGTGGCCTTGTCGACATCGGCGAAGAGGCCGGCGTTCTCGACCTGGGTCATGGCGGGGCTGTTCTCGGTGAGGAAGACGTCGGCCGGCGACGCCGCGCCCTCCTGGACGATCTGGTTGGACATCTCCGAGTCGTCGCCGTTGCGGACGGTGACCTTGATGCCGGTCTGCTTCGTGAACGCGTCGACCCATTCCTTCGTCAGGCTCTCGTGCTGCGCGTTGTAGACGGTGATGCTGCCCGTTCCGTCGGTCGAGCCGCTGCCGGACGAGCCGGAGCCGCAGGCCGTCAGGGCGAGGGCGCCGACGGCCGCGAGCGCGACGCCGATGGTGGTGCGGGGGCGGGAGGTCATGTGAGCTGCCTTCGTGGATCCGGAGGGGCGCGCCGGTCCCGTCGGACGGCGCGCCTGAGTAGGTAAGCCTTACCTTACACACGGTTGGGAGTGCCTCCGTCCACCCCTGGGGCGCCCACTAGGCTCATCCCATGCGCCGGACCATCGTCTCCCTCGTCGACGACCTCGACGGCACCGAGGCCGCCGAGACCGTCACCTTCGGCATCGACGGGGACTCCTTCGAGATCGACCTCTCGGAGGCGAACGCCGACGCCCTCCGCTCGACGCTCGACGACTGGGTGGCCCGGGCTCGGCGGGCCGGGGACGAGCGCCGGACGCACACGGCGCCCGCGCGGTCGACGACGGTGCTGCCCGCGGTGGGCGAGTCCCGCAACGCGCTGATCCGGGCCTGGGCGGCCGAGACGGGACACCAGGCCCCCGCGCGTGGCCGGATCCCCCAGGCCGTGGTCACCGCGTACGACGACGCCCACCGCTAACCGCTCGTCCGGGCGGCCGGACCCCTGCGCTTCGCCAGCGGGCGGACCGTCGACCGCTAGGCCTGTGGACGGTCGTGGAACTCCTGCTCGGTCACCCGCTTGCCGTAGAGCCAGTACTGCACGGAGCCGTCCTCGGCCTCGACGGCCGGGCCGTCGAGCCGGTGCAGCCGCGCCGCGATGAAGTAGAGCGTGTCCCCGCGCGCGACGATCACCTTGTCGTAGCCGCCGGTGGGGTGTCGGGTTCCGCTTCTCCAGTCGGGCTGCGACGTCACGGTGCTGGGGTCTCCGGATCTGTGGGGTCGAACGGTCAGGGCGTGGGGTTCAGGTTACTGCGCCCCCTCGTCAGTGACTGTCGCGGCCGGACAGCTGGCGCGTCAGAGCGCCCCGCAGCTCGTCGAGCGGTTGGTCGGCGGCGAGCGCCTCGGTGACGAGCTCTGCCTGCGTCCGCGGCGACAGACCGTCGACCGGCTGGTCACGGTCGAGGTTCGTCGGGAACGCGTACCCCTCCGCGCTCGCGGCGACGACGTTGCCGATCTCCCGCGGCTGCATCCCGGCAGAGCGCGCAGCAACCAACGCCGGGTGGATCGCCTCGACGACCCGCGCCCGGTCGACGGTCTCCATCGCCCGGCCGAAGGCCGAGCTGACCTGCAGCAGGTTGGCCATCCGGCGCACGTCCGTCGTGTGGTTCGTGCCGGCGGCGTGGAGCAGAGCGGGGTTGAAGAAGACGGCGTCGCCGGCCGACAGCGGCAGCTGCACGTGGTGGGCCACGAAGTACGCCTGGAACTCCGGCTGCTGGTAGGCGACGTAGCCGTGCGTGTACTTCTGGCTGTGCGGCAGGTAGAGCGTCGGACCGGACTCGGCGGGCATGTCGACGTGCGCGACCGCGCCCTGCAGGGTCAGCGCCTGCGAGAGGACGTGCACGTGCGACGGGTAGCGGGCGCACGTCTCGGCGGACTGGAAGCCGAGGTGGTAGTCGCGATGCACCGTCTGCCCGGCGCCCCCGGGGTTGACGACGTTGAGCTGTGAGGTGACCTGGTAGCCCGGCCCGAGCCAGGCCTGCGCGGCGAGCGCGATGGCGTCGTTGGCGTAGTAGTCGACGAACGCCCCGGGGTCGGCCACGGCGAGCTTCTCGAGGGCGTTCCAGATGCGGTCGTTGGCGCCCGGCTTGGCGAAGTGGTCACCCGCCGCCGTGCCGCTCGCGCGCTGCTCGGCGATCATCCGCTCGAAGGCGGCGGTCGCCCGGTCGAGGGTCTCGGCCTCGAAAGCGCCTGCCAGGACGACGATTCCGGGGCCGTCGGAGAAGGCCCGCGTCAGCTCGGCCTGGACGTCACGCCGTGTCACGTCGTCCGCGGCCGTATGCCGCAGCGTGGCCCAGTCGTAGACGAGGACCTCCTGCTCGACGCGGGCTGCGTGCGGGTAGTCGGCGAGGTCGGTCCGCTCGGCGAGCACCTCGAGCAGGTCGGACAGCTGGGCGTCCTCGGGACGGATCCAGCCGGTGCGCGAGCTGGTCGGCGTGATGGTCATGGTGCCCTCCTCGGGCGGATCGACGGTGATCGGGGTCCGACCGTGCGCCGCCCGGAGCGGCGCTGGCCGTGCCTCAAGGATGCGGCCCACGGAGGGGGCGGCGACCTACCGGATGACCTCAGAAACACCTCAGACGCGTCCCCTGGGGACTACGCTCCGGGGATGGCCCAGCACCGCGCGCGGTCGCACCGCGTCCGCGACATCGCCGAGCAGTCGGGACTGTCGGAGGCGACGATCGACCGGGTGCTCCACGGCCGGGCTGGGGCGAGCGCGCGCGCCGTGCGCGCCGTCGAGCAGGCCGTGCTCGACCTCGATCGCCAGCAGACCCAGCTGCGCCTCGCGGCCCGCACGCTCCTGCTCGACGTCGTCGTCCAGGCGCCGACCCGATTCAGCACGGCGGTCCGGTCGGCGCTCGAGGACGAGCTGCCCGCGCTGCGCCCGGCCGCGGTCCGAGCGCGCTTCCACCTGCGTGAGAACGCCGACGTCGCGGCCGCCGTCGAGGTGCTCGACAGCCTCGGCCGGCGCGGGCGCGTCTGCCACGGCGTCGTGCTCAAGGCGCCGGACGACCCGGCCGTGGCCGCGGCCGTGGGCCGCCTCGCCGACCGCGGCATCCCCGTCGTCACGCTCGTCACCGACGTCCGCGACAGCGCTCGGGTGGCGTACGTGGGGCTCGACAACGCCGCGGCCGGCGCCACCGCCGCCTATCTCGTGTCCCAGGTGCTCGGCGACCGGCCCGGTGACGTGCTGCTGAGCCTCAGCCGGTCGTTCTTCTTCGGCGAGCGGGAGCGGGCCGAGGCGTTCACGGTCGCCCTCGGTCGTCTGGCACCCGACCGGCGCGTCCACACGATCACGGACAGCGACGGGCTCGACGCGACGATGTCCGCGCTCGTCTCCGACGTGCTCCGGTCGGAGCCGGAGGTGCGCGCCGCCTACTCGGTCGGCGGCGGCAACCGGGCCATCTCGGCGGCCTTCGTCGCGGCGGGCCGGCCGCCCGGTGTCTTCATCGGCCACGACCTCGACGAGGACAACCTCGACCTGCTGCGCTCCGGGGTGCTCACCGCCGTGCTCCACCACGACCTCCACGCCGACATGCGGGCCGGCGTCCGTCAGGTCATGCGTGCCCACCGCCTCGTGCCCGGGGCACCCACGTCGGTCGCGGCCAACGTCGAGGTCGTGACGGCATACAACATCCCCCCGCGCATCCACGCGCACTGACGCCCGACCCGTTCGGCTGAGGTCTTTTTGACGGGTCCGAACGGTGCCGTGCGGCCGCCCTGTCCCGCACGCTGAGGTCATCAACCGGGACCACGACGTCCTCGGTCGCCTCGGCGGACCGGGTGCCGTCGCACCCACACCCCGCCCCCAGGAGATCCCATGCGTCTCGGCCTCATCGGTCTCGGCAGGATCGGCTCGTTCCACGCCGACACCCTGTCCCAGCTTCCCGATGTCGACTCCCTCGTCGTCACCGACGTCGTGGCGGAGGTGACGAGGGCCGTGGCGGATCGAGTCGGCGCCGACGTCGCGGAGTCACCCGCGAGCCTGCTTGGCGATGGCGTCGACGCCATCGTCATCGCCGCCGCCACCGACGCGCACACGGAGCTGATCCGGGCCGGAGTCGATGCCGGCGTGCCCGTCTTCTGCGAGAAGCCGCTGTCGGCCGACCTCGCCGAGGCGGCGGCGATCGCCCGCTACGTCACGGAGCACGGTGCCGGGGTCCAGGTCGGCTACCCGCGCCGCTTCGACCCGGCCTTCAGCGCTGCCCGCCAGGCCGTGGAGGCCGGGGAGCTCGGGTGGGTCCACACGGTGCGGTCGACGACCTTGGACCCGGCCCCCGCTCCCCGCGCCTACATCGAGACCTCCGGCGGCATCTTCCGCGACTGCAGCGTGCACGACTTCGACACCGTCCGATGGGTCACCGGCCGGGAGGTCGTCGAGGTCTACGCCACCGGGAGCGCCCGGGGCGCGGACGTCTTCGCCGAGCTCGGCGACGTCGCCACCGCGGCGACCCTGCTGACCTTCGACGACGGAGCGACGGCGGTCGTGTCGAACACCCGCTACAACCCCCGCGGCTACGACGTGCGCCTCGAGCTGCACGGGACCGCGGACAGCGTCGCCGCCGGATGGAGCGACACGACTCCCCTGCGCAACCTCGAGCCGGGAGCCACCTGGCCCTCCGGACCGCCGGCCACCTTCTTCATGGACCGGCTCACCGCCGCCTTCCGCGCCGAGCTGCAGGCGTTCACCGACGTCGTCGCCGGGCGACGCACCTCGCCGTGCACCGTCGACGACGCCCTCGCCGTGGCCTACATCGCCGAGGCCGCCACCCTGTCGCTGCATGAGCACCGCCCGGTGCGGATCGACGAGGTCCGGCTCCCATGATCGGCTCGGACGACGAGGGACTCGCGACGGAGCCGCTCCGCGTCGGCGTCCTCGGGGCGGCACGCATCACCGAGTTCGCCCTCGTCAAACCCTCGAGGATCACCGGTGCCCGACTCGTCGCCGTCGCCGCTCGCGATCGCTCCAGGGCCGAAGCGTTCGCCGGCGCCCACGGCGTCGAACGCGTCCACGACTCCTACCTCGACGTCATCGAGGACCCCGAGGTCGAGGTGGTCTACAACCCGCTCGCCAACAGCCTGCACGGCCCGTGGAACATCGCCGCGCTGGCCGCGGGGAAGCACGTCTTCACCGAGAAGCCCTCCGCGAGCAACGTCACCGAGGCCGAGACGGTCGCCACGGCCGCCCGGCTGAGCGGGCAGCAGTTCTTCGAGGGGTTCCGCTACCTCTGGCACCCGCTCGTCTCGCGGCTCCACGAGATCCTGGCGAGCGGCGAGCTCGGCGAGCTGCGTCACGTCGAGACCGTCATGGACATGCCGGCGCCCGCCGCCTCCGACCCCCGATGGTCCCTCGAGCTGAGCGGCGGAGCGCTCATGGACCTCGGCTGCTACAGCCTGCACACGATGCGCCTGCTCGCCCCGTATGCGGGCGGCGAGCCCACCCTGGTCGGCGCCACGGGCGGCGAGCGCGCCGGCCACCCCGGCGTCGACGAGTGGCTGACCACGGAGCTGGCATTTCCCAGCGGCGTCACCGGGACGGCCGGCTGCACCATGGCCAGCGACCACCACGAGATGAGCCACCGGCTCGTGGGGACCGCGGGCGAGGCCGTCATCACCGACTTCGTCAACCCGCACGACGACGACCGCCTCGTCGTCACCACCGCCGCCGGCACCCGCACCGAGCGCCTGGGTCGACGGTCGTCGTACACCTACCAGCTCGAGGCGCTGACGACTGCGATCCGCACGGGAACCCCGGCCCGCACCGACGCCGACGACGCCGTGCTGACGATGCGACTCATCGACCAGTGCTACGACGCCGTCGGTCTCGGCCCCCGGCCCGCGCACGCCGACGTCGCGAAGGACCTCCGATGACGACTGCTCCGGCACCCGACGAGCTGCTCGCCACCTGCTGGAGCAGCGCCGGCGACGCCGCCTCCGACCGCGCCGACCTGCGGAGTCCGCTCTCCCTGCGCGAGCGGGTCGAGGCCGCGTCAGCGGCCGGCTTCCGAGGCTTCGGCCTGCTGTCCGACGACCTCCCGGCGGCCGTGACGGCATACGGCCTCACCGGGATCCGCGACCTGCTCGCCGACAACGGGATCACTCACCTCGAGCTCGAGGGCATCCCCTGGTGGTGGGACGTCGGAGCCCACGAGCAGGAGTCCTGTCGCGTCCGGCACGCCCTGCTCGAGGCGGCGGAGGTGCTGGGCGCCCGGCACCTCAAGGTCACCCCCGACGGGGACGACGGGCCGTGGGACCGCGGACTCTGGGCCGCCCGGTTCGCCGAGCTCGCAGCCCAGGCCCACGACGTGGGCGCGCGGCTCGGGATCGAGTTCTTCCCGTGGTCGAACGTCGCGTCGCTGGCCGAGGGCCTGCAGCTCGTCACGGCGGCCGGCCATCCGGCGGGCGGCGTCATCATCGACACCTGGCACGTCGCACGGGCCGGCACCCCTCCCGCGGACCTCGCAGCGGTGCCGCTCGAGCGCATCATCGGCGTCGAGCTGAACGACGCGGACGAGTGCGTGGTGGGCACGCTCTTCGAGGACACCGTGCACCGCCGGCGCTACTGCGGGGAGGGCGACTTCGACCTCACGGCGATGATCACCGCCCTGCGGAGCGCCGGCTGGACCGGACCGTGGGGTGTCGAGATCCTCTCCGACGAGCACCGGACCCAACCGGTGGGTGAGGCGCTTCGACGGGCGGCCACGAGCGCCCGCCACGCGCTCGAGACGGCACCGGCGCTGACGTCGTGAACCGGCTCACCGGGTGGCACGGGCCACCCGGTGAGCCGGCAGCGGAACGAGCCCTCGGCGCCCACTCACGGTGGCGGAGCGCGCTCCCGGCCACGGTCGACGGGACCGCCGTCCCGCCGCACGGCGCGTTGCGTCGCCACGCGGCGGCCCTCCTCGAGGCGCGTGCGCTCGCGAGGAGCAGCTCCGGGGTGGTCGGGTCGGGAGGACGTGCCGACGGGCGGCCACCCGGCGCTGACGATCGCGTCGAACTCGGCACGCAGCAGCTCGTCGTCGTCGCAGACGAGTGCCATGAAGACCTCGTCGACGTCGGCGACCGCCTCGGTGCGTGTGTCCATGACCGCCACGTCCCCTCAGGCGGTGATGGTCTTCCGGTCGTCGGCGTCGTGCGAGATCGCGATCCTGCGCGGCTTGGCGCGCTCAGCCACCGGGATCGCGAGCCGCAGCACGCCGGCGTCGTAGCTCGCGCGGATGTGCTCGGTGTCGAGGCTGTCGCCCAGCACGAGCTGGCGGCTGAACACGCCACGCGGCCGCTCGGCGGCGACGAGGTCGGCATCGCTCGCGCGGGTGGGACGCTCGGCCTTGACCGTCACGACGTTGCGCTCGACGTCGAGGTCGATGGACTGCGGGTCGACGCCCGGCAGGTCCAGCTCGACGTGGAAGGTGTCTCCGTCTCGCCAGGCGTCCATCGGCATGGCCGAGGGCCTGGCCAGCGTGCCGCTGGTCCCGAGGGCGAGCTGGGCCACCCGGTCGAGGTCCCGGAAGGTCTCACGGAAGGGGTCAGTGCGCATCAGCATCGTCGTCACCTCCATCATGTCCAGATGCTCCATGGTGGCCACGACCGCATCTCACACGTCGTGGCATGCGCTGTAGGAATGTTGTAGCACCGACGAGTTCGTTTGTGCAAGAGCGTGATTCGCAGAATTCTCTGATTCGTTCCCTGATCGCCGCGACACGGCCCTCGCAGGTCGTCCTGCCCCGGCGGCAGCCTGGTCCGCCCGGGCGGCATCCGCGCGCTGGGCAGCGACTTGGCCTCGGCGCCGAAGCAGGCGACGATGTCGCCATGGCGAAGTCTGGGGGTGGTCCGCGGTTCTTCAAGCGCCGCGGTGACGAGCTCACGGTCAAGGACGGCGAGGGCAACAAGCACCAGGCGACGCTCGAACGCGTCGACGCCGACTCGACGCAGGAGGACGGCTCGTTCGTGCTGGGCTACTGCAAGAGCTGCGACTGGACGGGCCCGGCCCGTCGGGCCCGGGACAAGGCCCGCAAGGACGCGCTCGCGCACTCCGACGAGTGCCCGAGCAAGGGCAAGGTCCGGCTCGGCGTCAGCGAGAACGACCCCCGGTAGGACCTCGCCGGCATCACCCGCGGTGCGTCGACCGTCGCGACCACCTCGTCGGAGCCTTGGCGGCGTGCAGACTGGTGGGCGTCACTCGGGGCTGGCCGGGCTGTGGAGCTCGCCGGTCTCCGCAAGTGTGAGCGCGACCCTGTGAAGCTTTTCGTTCAGCTGGTTCGACGCCTGACGCAATGCGTCGAAGGCGTCCTCGGGAGTGAGCTTGAGCCGCTCCATGAGGATTCCCTTGGCCTGGCCGATGACATCCCGGTTCAGCAGTGCCTTGTGCAGGTTCTCGGCCACATCCGCAAGGCCGTCTCGCTCGCGGACCACCCTTGACGCCATCGAGGCGTGCGCCGCCAGGATCAGCCCGATCTGCTGCGCTTCCTCGCTGAACGCATCCGGCTCGGCGCCATAGGTGTTCAGCGAGGCTCCGCTGCTCCGTGCTGCCTGACTCACCGTTGCCAAGCGATACGACGCGGCCGAGTGCGCGCCCAGATCAGCCGGACGCGACGAGAGCGTGGGCCAGCGGTTGTCAGGGAATGACTTCGCGTAGACGATCGGCGCGGCCATGGCATCCAGGCACGGGCCCTCTCGCGCGTCGTACTGCGCCTGGTCGACGGCCGACGCACTCGCGTCCGTCGTCGAGGCCGTGCGATAGGTCCCGCCCTCACCGACCGTGACGCTGGCCATCTGGCACCCTGCGACCGTGCTGACTGCCGTCTCTGCGATGCGCAGGAGGATCGCGTCGTATGAGTCGGCTGCATAGAGGTTCTCGGCGATGTCGGCGAAAGCTGAGGCCAGGCGCGTCGTGGGGGTGGCCTCCAACCGTCGATCCGTGGCATCCTCCCGCGCTCCAGCCGCGGCATGTCTCTCGGCCCTTGACCCGTCTCGGTCCTGGCGGGCCCGTTCGCGGGCGTCCGCATCGTCCCGATTCGTCACTGCCCCAGCGGAGTCGCGTGGCACACCCAGCTAGGCCTCTTTGGCGGCCAGCTCCCGTTCCCGCTGGTCCAGCGCTCGTTCTCGCGCGTCGGCCTTCAGGTCTCGCACGTCGCCGGCCACGTCTCGCTCATCAGCGACCTCGTCACGGCGGTCACCGACGAAGTCGCGCTTCTCAGCGGCCCAGCGACGCTCAACATCGACTGACTGGGCATCCATCGGGTCGCTCCTCTTCGTCGCCGAGCCGTGCTCGACACCAGGCCCGACCCGGCGAATCCCGGGAGGAGCAAACGGGCCGACTTCTTCGTGCGAAGCGGCCCACGCGACCACACAGCGGGGGTGGCGGCAGTCCCCTGCTGCCAGCAGTCCCGCGATGCCTCAACCCTACGACCACCCGGTCGCATTGGGACCCTCCGCAGTGACCCGACAACCCCACCCATCGCTCTTGAGGGTTGCCCCGCGGATGCGCTCGACCGCCGTCGGGGGGCACGGACCACGGAGGGCCCCTCCAGGGATCGTCCCGGGGAGGCCCTCCGTGGTTATGTCGCGTCCGAGCGCGGAGGCTACGGGTTCACGGCATTCACGATGACGTTGCCGCTACCGACCAGGATGCCGGTGTCGGTGCGGACCTGCACCGTGCCGAGCAGGACCCGACCGGCGGCGGGCGCCGTGTTGGCGGTCACGGTGCCGGGGACGGTCCACGACGACCCCGCGGGTCGGAGGGCGTTCGCGTCCGTGACGGCGACCGAACCGAAGGCCGGGTTGCCGAACACGTCGACGTAGTCGAACGTCGTCGACCCCTGGGGGACGGCGAAGCCGTCGACAAGGGTCACCCAGAGACCAGCCGCCGGGTTGGCGATGGTCACCGACTCCTCACTGTCACCGTCGGCGGACTGACCGGCGAGCACGCAGGTGCCGGTCGTGCAGTTGTAGACGTACAGGTCGAGGTCGGCGCCCGTGTCGCCGGCCGACCCGATGGTGGCCCGCAGGGACGTCGACCCGGGCGTGACGGAGACCCGAACCTGCTGCTGGGCACCTGCCGCGATCGTCGGCCTCAGCATCTTCGCGCTGCCCAGCGTGGTGCCGATGGCCCGGCCGGTGAAGGCGCCGAAGCCGTTGGTCAGGGTGTAGCTGCGAGCCAGCGGGACTCCGAGGGCCGCTGAGGCGATGGTGTCGGGGTTGGGCGACACCGTCGCTCCGAGGATGGACGCCGTGAGGGTGTAGGGGGCGTTCTCGGCGTCGGAGGTGCGCCGCGCCTCGACGGTGACCTCCCAGACCCCGGCCTGCGGGTTGCTCGTCGTGCGGCTGGTGGCCGCACCCGTGGCGCAGGTCCCGGATGTCGGGGTGTAGCAGCTGAGCGACGAGTTGTCGTCGATCGCCACTCCGTAGGGGTGGAACCGGAGGAACCGGATCTGTCCCGCGCCGGGGGTGCTGCCTCCGCCGACAAGATCGACCTTGAGCGCCGGAGTGTTGGCCGGCACCGCGTAGAAGTAGCTGGTCACCTGGTTCCGGCCGATGCTGCCCGAGCGAGCCACCGAGAAGTTGTTCGCTGCGGTGAACGACTCAGCGGCCACGACGGTGTTGAGGGTCGCCTTCTCGATGCCCGCCGTCGACGGATCGTCGAGCTTGAGGATCGCCGAGTGCGTACCCGCATGGAGGGGGTTGACGGAGACGGCGACCTGGGTCGGGGTGTTCAGGGGCAGCGCCACCGAGGCAGGCGACGCGAAGGTGCCGTCGTTGCCCACCCAGCTCAGGTTGTAGGTGCGGCTGCCGCCGCCGCCCGAGGTCCGGGTGAAGGTGTAGGTGCGCGTGTAGGAGGCGCCAGGGGCGACTCCCTCACGGTCGAAGATCCCCTCGCCGCGGCCGGGCGTCGCGAGGAAGCCCGACAGGAGCGAGTGAACCGCGACCGACGAGCTGATGTCGACCGGCTTGAGGTTGGTCTTGAGCAGGTCCCAGGCCGCACCGACGGAGATCAGGCCGTTGCCCTGCTCGTAGGCGCCGAATCGCGTGGGGTCCAGATAGCGGGCAGAGGAGGTCAGGGCCTCGCGCAGCTGTGCCGGCTTGACCTGCACTCCTGACTGCTTCGCGGCACTCACGAGGAGCGCGCCTGCTCCCGCGGCCTGCGGGGACGCCATGGAGGTGCCCTGCAGCATCGAGTAGCCGGCCGGGAGGTCGTAGGTGCCCGCCACCGGGGACGAGGTCTCCCACATCGGGGTCGTCGAGATGGCAGCGCCCGGCGCGACGATCTCAGGCTTGAAGCCGCCGTCCTCGCGGGGTCCGCGTGAGGAGAAGCCGTGCAGGTTGTCGACGTAGGCGGAGTCGGAGCCGTAGTTCTTCCGCCACGTCTCCTTGCTGATGTAGGACCCGACCGCGAGCACCTTGGACGCAGCGGCAGGGTCGCCGATCGTGTTCAGGCCCGAGCCGTTGTTGCCGGCCGAGATGAACATCTGGACGTTGTACTGCTCGATGAGCCGGTTGTAGAGGATCGCACGGGTGTTGTTGCCGTCGTTGAGCGCCGGCAGCCCACCGATCGACATGTTGATGACGTCGACGTTGCCCTGCTTGGCGATGAACGTCATTCCCTCGATGAGGGCGTGCGAGGTGCACCCGGTGATGAACATGCAGACCCGGACGGACTTCAGCGTGGCGCCCGGGGCCGCGCCGGACATCGCGCCGCCGAACATCTGGTTGGCCGCGGTGATGCCGGCGACGTGGGTGCCGTGCTCACCGGACACGATGCCGATGTTGACCACCTTGTTCTTGCCGTCGGTCTGGACGACGAACGGCATGGACTCGTGCTCCGGCGTCGCCGGGTTGTCCGTGCCGAAGTGGCCGACGTCGAACTTCTTGGCGTAGTCGGTCAGGACCTGGTCGTTGCCCAGGTTGTGGTCCTGGTTGGTGTCGACACGGACGGTGCCGGCTGCCGCGTCCCACAGGACCGCGAACGTGTCAGTGCTGTCACCGTCGCGGTTGACGTCGCTGCCGACCTCTCCGCCGAGCCGCGGGTCACCCTCGTTGAAGACCGAGACCCGGTAGCTTCCCGGTGGGGCGACGTAGGCCACGCCGCCGTAGGTGAAGCTGGGGCCGGTCATCTGGGTGGACATGTCCAGCCAGGTCGGGTCGTCATCGGTGAAGGGGTCCGTCGCAGTGACCCAGTCGGTGATCTTGCGCTCACCGGTCGTCGTCGTCGCCAGCGCGGGGTGGTCGAGGTCGATGCCGGAGTCGACGATGCCGATCGTGGTGCCGCGGCCGTCCCACGTGGGGTGGGCTGCGGTGAACTGTGCGGCGCCCGTGTCACCGATCGGCATGTACGCGTTGTTCCGAGGGGTGCCCGCGCCAGGAGGGGTCTGCGGGGAAGGCGACTGCGCTCCCTGCGGGCTCGGGTCGTCCAGTGGAATGACCTCGTCCAGGTCCGCGGCCACGATGCCGGTCACATTGGCTGCTGCCTCAGCCTTGTCGATCGGCACGATGGCGCGGATGTAGCTGACGTCGCTGTCGGCCTTGCTGATCACCGCACCGAGCGATCGCAGGCCGGTCGTGACCGTGTTGTTCTGCCCCGGCACGGCCGCGATGAGCAGCGTCACCGTCCGCGAGCCATTGGCTCGCGCGGTGGCGAGCAGCTCGCGATCATGCTTGCCCAGCTGTGACTGCTTCGCTGATGCGCCGGCGTTCGGCGCGCCGACCGCCTGCGGGGCGTTCAGACCCACTGCCCCCATTGCCCCGACGGCCGACATGATCACCGCAGCGCGACGCGCTCTCGATCCCAGGAACCTGCCCATGAACTCCACCTCTGTTGGTTGTTGAGGTACGGCCCCCGTCCCGGACGCTTGAGGCTATCGACGCGAGCGGCCGGCTGGTGGGGCTTCGGCGACATCTGGATCTCGGGGCTGGTCGAGCCCAGGCCGTTCGCGATCGAGAATGGTTTCTGCGGGCGAGATGTGGGCAGACACAGAGTGCACCGGGAGTGCAGTGCACCGCACTCCCGGCCGCCACGACCATCAGCACGACGAGACGCAGGAGATGGATCCCGAATGAGTACGCCTTTTCCCGAACCGACACAGCCCGCGTCGTCATCGGCCGAGGTCCTGCTTCGCTACCTCGACTACTTTCGCGACCAGGTCGCTGAACGGGTCGAGGGCCTGTCCGAGCACGAGCAGCGAACGAGCCGGCTCCCGTCAGGTTGGACGCCGGTCCAGCTCGTGAAGCATCTGACGTACGTGGAGCATCGATGGCTCGACTGGGGATTTGAAGGCGCACACGTTGCTGACCCATGGGCTGACAGCCGTGATGGGCGATGGTTCGTGGACGACGACGAGTCGCTCGCGGATCTGCTGGCCGCCTTCCGCAGCCAGGCCGCACGTAGCAACGCCGTCACCAGGTCCCACGACCTGACCGATGTGGGTCGCCCCGGCCCCAGATGGGACGGTCAGCCACCCGCACGTCTGGACAGGGTGCTGCTCCACCTGCTTCAGGAATACGCGAGGCACGCGGGCCATCTCGACATCGTGGCCGAACTCGCGGGGGGCCCCACCGGGGAATGAGTCGTTCGCCGGTGGGGCCCACAGGCACCGCCGCGCCGGAACCGAGCGCGATGACGACTCCTGCTCCCCTGCTGGCGCGGACTGGGGCGGACACCTGGTCCAGTCGTCGAGGCTGCCGCGCGTCTCTGAGATGCCTCCGAGATCTCGTCGTCAGGCTGTGGGTTCGTGCGGCCGCCGCCGCTCCATCCACTCCGAAGGACGTCCGTGACCCACCTGCTCCACCTCAGTGACGCCCTGTTCCTGCGGATCAACGACCTGGCCCGCGCGTCCACGGGTCTGCACGCACCCGCCGTCGCCTACGCGCGGTACGGCCTGGTCATGTTCGCCGCACTGATCCTGCTCGGGGTCTGGCGACGTCGGGGCGCGAGCGACCGGGACCTCGCGGCTGCCGTGTGGGCGGGAGCAGGAACCCTGCTCGCCGTCGCGGTCAACCAGCCGGTGGCCGCTCTCGTGGCCGAGGCCCGGCCGTACGCCGTGCACCCCGCCGCACTGACCCTCGTGGACCGGACGACGGACTGGTCCTTCCCGTCTGACCACTCCGTCATGGCCGGTGCCGCCGCGGTGGGGCTGCTGCTCGTGTCGAGGCGCCTGGGCGCTCTTGCGCTGGCAGCGGCAGTGCTCATGGCGGCCACCCGGGTGTACGTCGGCGCGCACTACCCCCACGACGTCGTCGCAGGCCTGCTCCTCGGCGCAGCGGTGGCCGGCCTGGGCTGGCTCCTCGTGCGACTGCCCCTCACGAGGCTGGTCGGCGCTCTGCGTACCCTCCCTGTCATCGAGCGCGTGCTCTCGCCCGTCACGTGAGGACTGCCCCACGGGATGCACCGGGCCGTGCGAGGAGACGCGCCGCATAGGCTGCTTCGTCGTCTCGGACATCCTGCTGGCGCTCACCACCGAACCGGACGAGTTTTCGGAACGGCTGCTGTCGCGCCGACTGGCCAGCCTCGAGGACCTCGTCATCAACCGACGCTGGAGTCCGGTCACCTCCTGAGGGTCACCTCGAGACGGCAGAAGGGCCCCTGACCGGCGTTTCCGCTGGTCAGGGGCCCTTCCGAGCACTGGGTGGCAGGTGAAGGATTCGAACCTTCGTAGCTCTCGCGACGGATTTACAGTCCGTTTCCATTGGCCGCTCGGACAACCTGCCTTGGTGCGTCTGGAAGGATAGCAAGAGATCGGGCGCGGTCCGAAATCGGGCCTCTGGCGACGCTTTCGTCGTGTCCGGACCGCCTCAGCGCACCCGCCCGACAGACCAGACAACAGCATCCGGAAGGACCCCACCGATGGCCGACTCCTCGTTCGACATCGTCAGCAAGTTCGACAAGCAGGAGATCGCGAACGCGGTCAACAGCGCCAGCAAGGAGATCGCGACGCGCTACGACTTCAAGAACGTCGGCGCCTCCGTCGACCTCGCCGGCGAGGTCATCAAGATGAAGGCGAACACCGAGGAGCGCTGCCTCGCAGTGCTCGACGTCGTGCAGACGCACCTCGTCAAACGCAAGGTCAGCCTCAAGCACCTCGACGTCCCCGAGGCAGGCCCGCGCCTCTCGGGCAAGGAGTACCACCTCGACGCGCCGCTCAAGGAGGGCATCTCCCAGGAGAACGCGAAGAAGATCAACAAGCTGATCCGCGACGAGGGGCCCAAGGGCGTCAAGAGCCAGATCCAGGGCGACGAGCTGCGCGTCTCGAGCAAGTCCCGCGACGACCTCCAGGCCGTCCAGCGGATGCTCCGCGACGCCGACCTCGACGTCGCACTGAACTTCACCAACCAGCGCTGAGCGCGCGGGTCCGCCTGCGTGACAGGCGAACCCACCACGACAGACCACGTATGCCGTCCACCTCGGTGGGCGGCATACGTGCGTCTCAGAGCGGGCGGGCGAGTCCGCGCAGGTCGGGGAAGACCTCGACCGCGAGGGCCCACCAGAAGAGGTGGCCGCACAGCTCGGCGTACTCCTGCGGCGTGACCCAGCGCGTCTCGTGGATGCCGTCGTCGCCGTCGGTCAGCTCGGGTCGCACGTCGTCGAGCCGGGTGCGGAAGACCTGCAGGAACGGCTTCTCGCGACTGAAGAGGTTGTCCTCGGTCTTCGGCGTGAACCGCTCGTAGCCGCAAGGGAGCACGTCCGGATGGCGCAGCCGCAAGCCGGTCTCCTCGAACGTCTCGCGCACGGCGTTCTCGACCGGTGTCTCGTCGTCCTCGCGCCACCCCCCGGGGGAGCCCCACTCGCCGCGACGGACGCTGTGCACCACGACGAAGTCGCCCCGGCGGTCGCGGACGAAGACCATCGCCGCGAGCACCCGGGCCGGGTCGAGCGGGTCGTCGGAGGCGACGAGGTCGACATCGCTCGCGCCGTTCGGGAAGGACACGTCGAGGATGCGACGCACCCCCCGGTCACGTTTGCGCTTGCGCAGCCGCAGCCCGGACGCGTTGAGCCGGCGCGCGAGGTCGACCCCGGTCGTCGGCGTCGCGCCGGCGTCGACGGCGTCCTGCCAGCGCCCCTGTGGCACGTCGTAGTGGTCGCCGTCGAACGACCGCGGGTGCAGCTGGGCGGCATGTGCGACGGCGTGCAGCTCGTCGTAGGAGGTGTCGCTGACGAGGTGGGCGAAGAGCCGACCGTGGGCGGGCCAGATCGGCTGGTCGATCCACACGGTCATGCCTCGAAGCCTAGGCCAGGCCGCCGACGCGTGCCGTCCGGTGCCCTGTGGACGACGCCGGCCGCCTCTCCCCCGTCCGACCTAGCCTCGGACGAACGCGGCCACCGTCCGGTCGGCCCACGATCGAGGAGAGCACCCATGTCCCGTTCCGTCGTTGACACCGAACGCATCGCCGCCGCGGCCGGCGACATCAACCGGCTCGCCGACACCATCACGTCGAGCACCGCCGAGCTGCGCGGGCGCCTCGCCGGCATGGGCGCGGACTGGCAGGGCCCGGCCAAGGTCGAGTTCGAGCGCGTCATGCACGACTACCAGCGCATCCAGGCCCAGATGACCGAGGCCCTGGCCGACGTCGGCCGCCTCACCCTCAAGGCGTCGACGGCCTACGCCGAGCACGAGAACGCGACCCGCGCCCTCTTCGCCCGCTGACCCCTCCCCGGCACCCGGCATACGCTCTCCCGGCGCCGCCGGGCGTCGGGCCGCGGACGACGAAGGGCGGCTCCCCCGTGAGGAGGAGCCGCCCTTGCGACGTGCTGCGGTGCTGCTCAGACGGATGGGCTCAGAAGCCCATGCCGCCCATGCCGCCCATGTCGTCGCCACCGGGCATGGCCGGCGCGTGCTTCTCGGGCTTGTCGGCGATGACGGCCTCGGTCGTGAGGAAGAGCGCCGCGATCGAGGCTGCGTTCTGCAGCGCCGAGCGCGTCACCTTGACCGGGTCGATGATGCCGGCGGCGAGCAGGTCGACGTACTCACCCGACGCGGCGTTGAGACCGTGACCGGCCTCGAGACCGCGCACCTTCTCCGCGACGACGCCACCCTCGAGGCCGGCGTTGATCGCGATCTGCTTGAGCGGGGCCTCGGTCGCGACGCGCACGATGTTGGCGCCGGTCGCCTCGTCACCCTCGAGCACGAGCTCGTCGAGCGCCTTGGCGGCCTGGATGAGAGCGACGCCACCACCGGCGACGATGCCCTCCTCGACGGCAGCCTTCGCGTTGCGGACGGCGTCCTCGATGCGGTGCTTGCGCTCCTTGAGCTCGACCTCGGTGGCCGCGCCCGCCTTGATGACGGCGACGCCGCCGGCGAGCTTGGCGAGGCGCTCCTGGAGCTTCTCGCGGTCGTAGTCGGAGTCCGACTTCTCGATCTCGGCCTTGATCTGGGCGATGCGGCCCTCGATCTGCGAGCGGTCCTCGGCGTCCTCGACGATGGTCGTCTCGTCCTTGGTGACGACGACCTTGCGAGCGCGGCCGAGCAGGTCGAGGGTGGCGTTCTCGAGCTTGAGACCGACCTCCTCGGAGATGACCTGGCCACCGGTGAGGATGGCGATGTCGGTGAGCATGGCCTTGCGGCGGTCGCCGAAGCCGGGAGCCTTGACGGCGACCGACTTGAACGTGCCCTTGATCTTGTTCACGACGAGCGTCGCGAGGGCCTCACCCTCGATGTCCTCGGCGATGATCAGCAGCGGCTTGCCCGACTGCATGACCTTCTCGAGGAGCGGGATGAGGTCCTTGATGTTGCCGATCTTGGAGTTCGCGACGAGCACGTAGGCGTCGTCGAGGACGGCCTCCATGCGCTCGGTGTCGGTGACGAAGTAGGCGGAGATGTAGCCCTTGTCGAAGCGCATACCCTCCGTCATCTCCAGCTCGAGGCCCATGGTGTTGGAGTCCTCGACGGTGATGACACCTTCCTTGCCGACCTTGTCCATCGCCTCGGCGATGAGAGCACCGATCTCCTCGTCGGCCGCCGAGATGCTGGCGGTCGAGGCGATCTGCTCCTTGGTCTCGATCTCCTTGGCCTGCTCGAGCAGGCGGGCGGTGACGGCCTCGACGGCCTTCTCGATGCCGCGCTTGAGCGCCATCGGGTTGGCGCCGGCGGCCACGTTGCGCAGGCCTTCCTTCACCATCGCCTGGGCGAGCACGGTCGCCGTCGTCGTGCCGTCACCGGCGACGTCGTCGGTCTTCTTGGCAACTTCCTTGACGAGCTCCGCGCCGATCTTCTCGTACGGGTCGTCGAGCTCGATCTCCTTGGCGATCGAGACGCCGTCGTTGGTGATCGTGGGGGCGCCCCACTTCTTCTCCAGGACGACGTTGCGGCCCTTGGGGCCGAGGGTCACGCGGACGGCGTCGGCGAGGATGTTCATTCCCCGCTCGAGCCCGCGACGCGCCTCTTCGTCAAACGCAATGGTCTTGGCCATTCGGGTGGTCCTCCACGCGAATCGTTGGTGGTGGCCCGCATGACGCCCGCGACGGACGGGACCGGTCTCCCCAGCTTCATGTAGCTGCGAACCCAGCCCCTCGGCATACGGCCCATTTCTGTCACTCCCCTAGGGAGAGTGCTAACGCCATTATTGGCACTCTCGGGGTGAGAGTGCAAACGTCTGGCCCCACGGGCTGGGGCGTATGCCGTCCGCTCGGGTCAGGCGTCCACGGCCGGTGCCAGCGCGGCGGCGATCCGGGCGGCATGCTCGGCGGACTCCTGCTCCGAGGCATAGGTCGTCCGCGGCCAGAAGAAGCCGCGCAGCCCGTCGCCCTTGGTGCGCGGGACGACGTGCACGTGCAGGTGCGGCACGGACTGGCTCACGACGTTGTTCATCGCCACGAACGTGCCCTGTGCGCCGAGCGCCCCGACGACGGCCGCGGCGAGGCGCTGGGTGGCCCCGAGCACCGTGGCGTGCAGCTCGGCCGGGAGGTCGAGGAGGGTGTCGACGTGTCGTCGCGGCACGAGCAGGACGTGACCCTTGAAGACCGGGCGGCGGTCGAGGAAGGCGACGAGGTCCGGCTCGTCGAGCACGACGTCGGCCGGCACCTCCCCCGCCACGATCGAGCAGAAGACGCAGTCCATGGCGACAGGCTCCCACGCCTGGTCGCGTCGGCCCGGTCGGGCAGGTCAGCAGATGATGAGCAGGAAGCAGCCGCCGTCGCTCGACGTCGGCGAGGGGGTCGGCGTCGGGGTGGGCTTCTTCGTCGAGGTCGGCTTCGGCTTCGGGTTCGGGTTGCCCCTCGTGGGCGTCGACGACGGGCTCGGGGCCACGGTCGAGGACGGCGCGGGCGGCGTCGTGGCCCGGCTCGACGACGGGGCGGGAGCCGAGGTGGTCGGCACCGACGAGGTCGGGTCGGAGGCCGGCTCGACGACGGCGGTCGCCGGGGCGCGCGTGGTCCCGGGGCGGGTGGTCCCGGTCGCGGCGGTGGGCGTGCCGGTCGCGGCAGCGGAGGTGTCGGCCGAGCCCCAGCCGTCGTCAGAGGTCGTGCTCGTCCAGTCACCGCCGGGCAGGCCGGGGAAGCCGCTGGACGACATCGCCTCGTCGCTCCAGCTGTCGCCCGACCAGTAGGCGACGGCGCCGGTCGAGAGCAGTGCGACGGCCGCGAGGACGGCGGCGATGAGGACCTTGCGTCGGGACTTCGAGCCGGGAGTGGAGGTGTGGTTCTCGGTCGACATGGTCCACAAACGTAGAGGAATCGGGCGGGAGACGCCTCCTCAGAGGGTGGCCGCTACGGTGGTCCCATGCTCGGGGAGACGTGGATCACACCGAGGTACGCGGGGTGAGCGCGCCGCCGGCCGGGGACCGTCCCGCGGCGACGACCGGCTTCGTCGAGGTCGCCGACCGGGTCTTCGTCGCGCGCTACCGGCAGTGGGACGTCAACGTCGGCCTGGTGCTCGGTCGTCACGGTGCCGTCGTCATCGACACGCGGGCGAGCGGCATCCAGGGCAGCCAGGTCCTCGACGACATCCGACGCCTCGGCCGTGACATCGAGGTCCGCCACGTCGTCAACACGCACGTCCACTTCGACCACACCTTCGGCAACACCGCCTTCGAGACCGCCATCGTCCACGCCCACGACAACGTCGGGCGCACCATCGACGCCGATGCCGAGCGGATCAAGGCCGCCTTCCGGGCCGACCCCGGAGACGGCCCGGAGTACGGCTACACCGCGCGCGACGCCGCCGAGGTCATGGCGACCGTGGTCCGCGGGCCCGACCGCACCTTCGGCTCGAACGCGACGATCGACCTCGGTGACCGCGTCGTCACGATGACGTATGCCGGCCGCGGCCACACCGACGGAGACGTGGCCGTGCTCGTGCCCGACACCGACGCGATGTTCCTCGGCGACCTCGTCGAGGAGAGCGCCCACCCGTCCTTCGGCGACGACTGCTGGCCGCTCGAGTGGGCCGACACCCTCACCTCGCACCTCGTCCTGGCCGAGGACCGCACGGTCGTCGTGCCGGGACACGGACACCCCGTGGACGGCGCCTTCGTGGCCCGCCAGCGCGACGAGATCGCTGTCGTCGCCGCCGTGATCCGCGAGCGCCGGCTCGGCGCGGCGTCGCTCACGAAGGCGTTGAACGCGCCGGACCCGCGCCTGCCCTACCCCCTCGACCACCTGGACTCCGCCATCCGCCGCGGCTGGGACCACCTCTCCCCACCCACCCCCTGACGCGACACCCACCCCGACGCCCGCCGCGCCGGAAGCCTTCCGTGGCCGGTTCGTGGAGTTCTTCCGGCATGTGGTGCCGGAAGAACTCCACGAACCGCTCCCACGACACGCAGTTCACGCCGGGCGCCGCTGACCTGGGCCCGCAAGGCAGTCGCGGCCGCATGAGCTGGGCTCTCCGTCCCAGCCGCGGGACCGGAGTAGCCGTCCGACGAGCACGCTCGCCCGGCAGGGCTCGAGGACGTGGGGCCACCTGAGTCGCAGCGTGGACTCGCCGCGGGCGACGGCATCGACATCACGCTCGAGGTCGGCCCACTCGCGCCGCGGTCCCGTGTGGACGAACCGCCCGTCGAGCTCGACGACGACGGCGAAGTCGGAGTACTCCACGTCGCGGTACGTCACGCCCCGCCTCGTGACGACCTTGACCTGCCGCCTCGCGGTCGGCAGGCCGTGCGACCGCTCGACGTCATGCAGGTAACGCCGTTCGAACACCGACATCGTGCCCGCGGCCACGTCGTCGAGGATCGGAAGGAGCAGGCGCCGACGAGGCAATCGACCTCGCGCCGACAGCTCGTCGTGCAGTCGGGCCGCTGTCGTCACCCGCTGCTGGCAGGCGTCGGCCAGGACGGCGACGGCCGTGGCCTCGTCAGCACAGGCGGAGGCGACGTCGAGCAGAGCCTCGTCCAGCCGCAGGCGCGGCGGCGAGAGATGGAGCTGCACCCGGCGCTCGAAGTCATGTCGACGGGTCACGACCACCCCGGCAGGTGGAGCGACCCGCCGGCTTGCGTCGACCACCACCTGGACGGGTTCCAGGGCGACCCGCCCGCGAGTCATCTCGCGGTCGAGCCAGGACGCAGCCGCGACCTCGACCGCAGCCGACCTGAGGCCGTGCGCTCGAAGCGCGGAGTCCCCGGCGAGCGCAGCCGGCCAGTGGAAGAGCACGCCGGCCCAGGCTCGCTGCGTCCAGGTCGGCTGCCCGGTGTGGTCGACGTAGACACCGGGATGGATCCGCGCCAGCTCCCGTCGGCGTAACAGCCGTTCCAGGTCGCTGTCGTCGAGGCCGCACTCGAGGGCCTGCGTCCTCGAGATCACGCCGTCCTGCGCGTGAAGCACGTCGCGTGCACTCGCCAGGTCCATTCCTCGAGGGTCGCTGCGGCTCCGGCCACCCACGAGGTAGAGGGCCGCAGCTGTGGGCAACCCCCGGCGTTTCGCGGGGGATGTGGACACCGACGGACACGTCGTGGAGTTCTTCCGGCACCAGGTGCCGGAAGAACTCCACGACCTGCGCAGCTGCAGGCAGCAGGAGCGCCCGGTCGCGGACCTCAGCGCGAGAGCGCGGAGGGAAAGGCGTCGGACCAGGAGCGCAGCGCGATGCCGCCGTCGGCCGTCCGGTCGACCGACGTCGCCGCGAGCAGCGCGTGCACGATCGCCCGGGCGACGCAGTCCGCACCGGCCTCCATGAGCACGGTCTGCTCGGCCGGGTCCGGCGCCGGACGCTCGCCCGTCGCGAGCGTGAAGAGGGTGTCGCCGTCGAAGAGCGTGTGCACCGGCTTGAGCGCCCGTGCATAGCCGTCATGCCCGATGCCGGACATCTTCTGGCACTGGGCCTTGGACAGGGTGGCGTCCGTCGCGATGACCCCGATGGTCGTGGCCAGTCCCGGCCGGCCGGCGTTCGCGGGCAGCGCCTCGGCCCGGGCCTGCGCAGCCTCGAGCTCGGCGGCACTCGGCCGACCCACGTGGGCCAGCTCGTCGCCGAGACCCAGCCCCACGGCATACGGCACCCCGGTGGCCGGGTCGACCGCCGAGCCGACGGCGTTGACGGCGACGAGCGCGGCAACGATCGTGCCCGACTCGAGCACGACGCTCGCGGAGCCGATCCCGCCCTTGAAGCCCCCGACCTTGGCGCCGGTGCCCGCACCGACGCTGCCCTGGGCGACGGCCGAGGACGTCGCACTGGCGTATGCCGCCCTCCCGTCCTCCGCGCGCGGACGGTGGCCCCACGTGCCGGCGCGTCCCAGGTCGAAGAGGATCGCGGACGGCACGATCGGCACGACGTGTCCCGGCTCGCCCATGGGCCAGCCGATCCCGTCGTCCAGCAGGGCGTCCACGACTCCGTCGGCGGCGGCGAGGCCGAGCGCGGACCCGCCGCCGAGGACGATCGCATCGACGCGGTCGACGAGGTTGCGCGGGGCCAGCAGGTCGGTCTCTCGCGTGCCCGGCCCGCCGCCGCGCACGTCGACGCCGGCGACGGCGCCGCCGCCGGGGGCGAGCACCACGGTCACGCCGGTGAGCCAGCCCGGCTCGTCACGGGTGCAGTGGCCGACCCGGAGGCCCGCGACGTCGACGAGGGAGTTCGTCGGGCCCGGGGCCACGACGAAGGGGGCATCGCTCACTGCGGGTCCCTGAGGTCGAACTCCATGAGGCGCCCCGGCGAGCTGAAGCCGAGCCGCTCGTAGAACTCCTGGGCCCGGTCGTCGGGAGCGTTGAGCCGGATCCACTTGACGTCGGTCGTGCGCGACCACTCGATCATCGCCTCGGTCAGCGCCCGCCCGACGCCGCGGTCACGACAGCCCGGCGCGACGAAGAGGCCGCCGACGTGCAGCCACGAGACGTCCTTGCGCCCGGGCCACGGCAGCGCGCGGATGCGCCGGGTCTCGAGGATGCCGGCATGGTCGCCCCGGCTCTCGGCGATCCACGTCGGCCGGTCGGGCCGCTCGGCCAGCCACGCGTCGACGAAACGGTCGAGGTAGCCGGTCTCGGACGGCATACCCAGCTCGCGGGCGAACTGGAGGTGCAGCGCGGCGACGATGAGGGCGTCGTCGGCCGACGCGCGGCGGATCGTCACCTCGGCCATGAGGGAAGTGAACCACGCGCGTGCCGCGAGGGCTCGCAACCACGGCTCGGCCGGGGTGCGATGCCCAGCCGGTGGGACGCGTCAGGCGAGAGCGGTCAGACGTTGATGCCGAGGCGGCGGCTCGTGCGCGCCCGTTGGCGGCTCGCGCGCATCCGGCGCAGGCGCTTGATGAGCATCGGGTCGGCCTCGAGGGCCTCCGGGCGGTCGAGGAGCGCGTTGAGCACCTGGTAGTAGCGCGTGGAGCTCATGTCGAAGAGCTCCTTGATGGCCTGCTCCTTGGAGCCGGCGTACTTCCACCACTGGCGCTCGAACGCCAGGATCTCGAGGTCGCGCGCGCTGAGGCCGTCCTCGGACTCGTGGCGCTGCGGCTGCGCCGTGGCGTGTTCTGTGCTCATGTCCCCGTCTCGCTGCAGTCGTGCTGCGTGTCGCGTCGTGCGTTGGCTCCGGTCACACCCTAGACCGAAATAACAAGGGTGTCATTCAGCTCAGGCGTGGCGCGGCATGTCGCCGGCGGGGCCGTCGCACCGCCCGGAACATGCGTCCCACGAGTCTCGTGCGCCCCACCCGTGACGCCCCATCGCGTCGTCCGGTGTCGTCCTGGCGTCGGTGCCGGGTGGCCGTACTCGACGATCCGACGACCCACCTGGGTCAGGACATCGTATCGAGGATGGCGTTGACGTCCTCCTTGGTGGTGTGCGGGTTGACGATGGCGAAGCGCGTCAGCGTCTCCCCGCGGAAGGTCGTCGGCACGACGAAGGCGAACTCCTGGGCGAGCAGCCGGTCGGTCCACGCCTGGTAGTCCTCGGGGCCCCAGCCGAGGCGGCGGAAGACGACGACCGACAGGTCGGGCTGGCGCACCGCCTCGAGGTAGTCGCGGCGCCCGATCTCGTCGGCGGCGAAGCGGGTCACCTCGAGGGTGCTCTCGATGGCGTCGACGTAGGCGTCGGTGCCGTGCACGGCGAGGGAGTACCAGAGCGGCAGGCCGCGCGCACGTCGCGTCAGGCCGATGGAGTAGTCGGTCGGGTTCCACTCGGCCGACTTCGTGATGACGTCGAGGTAGCCCGCCTCCTGCGTGTGCGCGACCCGCGCCAGCTCCGGCTCGCGGTAGATGAGGGCGCAGCAGTCGAACGGCGCGAAGAGCCACTTGTGCGGGTCGACGATGAAGGAGTCCGCGTGCTCGATGCCGTTGAAGAGGTGTCGCACCGACGGTGCAGCGAGGCCGGCGCCACCGTAGGCCCCGTCGACGTGCAGCCACAGGCCGTACTCGCGGCACACCTCGGCGACCGACTCGAGGTCGTCGACGACGCCGAAGTTCGTGGTGCCGCTCGTCGCGACGACTGCGAAGAACGTCTCGGGACCGTTCTCCTCCAAGGTCTTTCGCAGCTCGGATCCGGTCAGGCGCAGCTTGTCGTCGACGTGCACGCCGCAGACCTCGGCGTCCATGACGGCCGCCATCGAGACGACGGACGAGTGGGCGTTGTCCGTGGCGGCGATCCGGTAGGGACGCGCGCCCGTGCCCGCTTCCTTGGCCTTCGCCCGGGCGGTGTGCCGAGCCACGACGAGCGCCGACAGGTTGCCCACCGTGCCGCCCGGGACGAAGACGCCGCCCGCCTCGGCCGGCAGGCCCGCGAGGTCGCTGATCCAGCGCAGCGCCTGGTTCTCGGCGTAGACCGCGCCCGCGCCCTCCATCCACGACCCGCCGTAGATCGACGAGGCGCCGACGACGACGTCGAAGGCCGCGGCCTCCCGCGTCGGGGCGCACGGGATGAAGGAGAGGTAGCGCGGGTGGTCGGTCGAGAGGCAGGCCGGCGCGAGGGTGTGCTCGAAGAGCTCCATCGCCCGCGTCGAGCCGAGGCCACCGGCGGTGATGGTCTGGCCGGCGGCCGCCCGGAGGTAGGCCTCCGGCTGCGCCCCGTCGAGCGGGATCGGGTCCATGAGCAGGCGCTCGCGGGCGTAGCTGAGGACCTTGTCGACGGCGACGTGGTCGGCATCCTTGTCGAAGCTGTGCACGCACAGATGCTAGGCCCTGCGGCCGGGTGCGACCGACCGCCCGGGGGCCGCGTGACGGGTGGGGCGGGAGGTCAGCCGAGGAGGGCGGTGCGCAGCTCGTCGGCGGACGCGACGACGGCGGTGGGCCGCACGCCGTGGAGTGCGTCGGGCAGGCCCGCACCCCACGTCACCGCCACGGTGTCCATGCCCGCGGCCTTGCCGGCGAGGACGTCGACGACGGCGTCTCCGACGTAGACGGCGTCATTGGACCCCCGGCCCATCCGGTCGAGCGCGAGCAGCAGCGGAGTCGGGTCGGGCTTGTGCCGCTCGGTGTCCTCCATCGCGACGAGGACGTCGACGTGCTCGCTGATGCCGAGGATGTCCATGGCCTGCTGCGCCGACTCGCGTCGCTTCGACGTGGCGACCCCGACGTGGATACCGGCGGCGCGCAGGTCACCGAGGACGTCGACGACGCCGTCGTAGCCCCGGATGAGCCGCTCGGTGTTGTCGGCGTTCCACTGGAGGTACGTCGCGTAGAGCTCGTCGGCGTGCTCGGGCGAGTGGTCGCGGAAGGCTCCGATGAGCGGGCGCCCGATCCACGAGCGGATCACGTCCGGGTCCTCCTCGTGCCCGAGGACCGTGCGGAACGCGTGCTGGTAGGACTCGACGATGAGGTTGATCGTGTCGGCCAGCGTGCCGTCCAGGTCGAAGACGGCGGTGGACCAGCGGGGAGAAGTCACCGGCCGAGCCTAGGGCAGCGACGGCTCCAGCCACCGCCCTCGTCTCATGACCCGGGTCGGGCGGGCGGCGTCGTCGACGACGACCACGTCGGCCCGGGACCCGACCGCGATCGAGCCCCGGTCGGCCAGCCCGAGCGCGCGGGCGGGTGTGCGCGTGGCGGGCCGGACGGCATACGCCATCGGGACGCCGGAGGCGACGGCGCGGGCGACGATGTCGGCGACGTGGCTCGTGCCACCCGCGATGGAGCCGGGGCTCGTGCCGTCGGGGTCGCGCGCCAGGCGGGCGATGCCGCGGTCGACGACGACCGAGAGGCCACCGAGGACGTACGCGCCGTCCCCCACCCCCGCCGCGGCCATGGCGTCGGAGACGAAGGCGACGTGGTCGGCGCCGACCAGGTCGAGGACGGTGCGCACGGTGTCGTCCGAGAGGTGCGCGCCATCGCCGATGAGCTCGACGGTGACGTGGCCCCGCGCGGCCGAACGCATCAGTGCGGCAACGGCGCCCGGCTTGCGGTGGTGCCACGGGTCCATGCCGTTGAAGAGGTGTGTGGCGAGGTCGGCGCCGGCCGCGACGGCCTGCTCGACCTGCGCGTACGTGGCCGTCGTGTGGCCGATCGCAGCGTGGATGCCGGCCGTCGTGAGCCAGCGGACGAGGTCGAGGCCGTGGGCGCGTTCCGGGGCGAGCGTCACCTGGCGGAGGTGACCGCGGCCGAGCTCGATGAGCCGCTCCACCTCGGCGAGCGACGGGTCGCGGAGCAGCGCCGGGTCGTGCGCGCCGCAGCGGGCTTCGGCCAGCCACGGACCCTCGAGGTGGATGCCGTCGACGACCCCGTCGTCGGCGAGCTCGGCGAGCATCGCGACGCCCCGCTCGAGGTCGCGCGGGCTCATCGTGACGAGGCTCGCGAGCAGGCTCGTCGAGCCGTGCGCGTGGTGGTGCTCGGCCGCCGCGGCCGCGGCGTCGTCGCGCAGGTCGGTGAACGCCGTCCCGCCGCCGCCGTGGCAATGGATGTCGACGTATGCCGGCACCATCGTCCCGCTCACCCGCTCGGTCGCGCCGTCGCCCGGTGGGGGTCCGTCGCCTGCGGTGACGGGGGTGACCGCCGTGATGCGCTCGCCCTCGACGTGGACGAGGACGTCGGGCAGCACGGTGTCGTCGACGAGGGCGGGTCCGCGCAGTGTGAGGTTCATCGGGGTCGATTCTGTCGCACACCCGGCGGGGGTAGCGTGAGGCCGTGCCAGCCCAGCCCCTCAGCGACCTCGTCCACCCGACGTGGGTCCCGGCGCTCGAGCCGGTGGCCGACACCATCACCGCGATGGGCGAGTTCCTGCGCGCCGAGGTCGCGGCCGGCCGCGGCTACCTGCCTGCCGGCGACCGCGTGCTGAGTGCCTTCTCGCTGCCGCTGCCCGACGTGCGCGTGCTCGTCGTCGGCCAGGACCCCTACCCGACCCCCGGCCACCCGGTGGGTCTCAGCTTCAGCGTCGCGCCGGACGTGCGACCGGTCCCCCGGTCGCTGCAGAACATCTACCAGGAGCTCGGCACCGACCTCGGCCTGCCGACGCCGGGCAACGGCGACCTGACGCCGTGGTTCGAGCGCGGCGTCATGCTGCTCAACCGGGTCCTGTCGGTCCGCCCCGGGGCGAGCGCCAGCCACCAGGGCAAGGGCTGGGAAACCGTGACGGCACAGGCGATCTCGGCTCTCGCGTCGCGCGGCGGGCCGCTCGTCGCCATCCTCTGGGGACGGCAGGCGCAGTCCCTCGCGCCGATGCTCGGCGACGTGCCGCGCATCGAGTCGGCCCACCCGTCGCCGCTCTCCGCCCGCTCCGGCTTCTTCGGCTCGCGGCCCTTCAGCCGCACCAACGACCTCCTCGCCCAGCAGGGCGCGGCTCCCATCGACTGGAGGCTGACATGACCCAGCCCACCCCCGAGGTCTCCGGGCCGACGGTCTGGACCCGTTTCGTCGCCATCGGCGACTCCTTCACCGAAGGCATGTGCGACGACGACCCGACGTTCGGCCACGACGGCGAGTTCGCCGGCTGGGCCGACCGGCTCGCGTCGCACCTCTCGGAGATCGCCCGTGCCGACGGGCTCGACTTCGGCTACGCCAACCTCGCCGTGCGCGGCCGCAAGCTCGCCGACGTCGTCGGGCCCCAGCTCGAGGACGCCCTGTCTCTGCAGCCCGACCTCGTCAGCATCGTCGGTGGCGGCAACGACATCCTCCGGCCCAAGGCCGACCTCGACGGCCTCGCCGCCCGGCTCGAGGCCGCCGTGGCCCGGATCCGGGCGACCGGCGCCGACGTGCTCATGGCGACCCCCGTCGACCCCGCGGACGCCCCACTCGTCAAGGCCACCCGCGGCCGGGCCGCGATCCACACCGCCAACATCTGGAGCATCGCCCGGCGCAACGGCGCCCACGTCATCGACCAGTGGGGCCTGCACGCGCTGCGCGACTGGCGGATGTGGAGCGAGGACCGCATCCACATGACGACCGAGGGCCACCGCCGCGTCGCCCTCGCGGCCCTCGAGGCCCTCGGGCACACCCCGGCCGAGACCGACTGGGCCACACCGCTCGAGCCCGCTCCCCCGATCGGCCGCCGCGAGGCGCTCCAGGCCAACGCGCAGTGGGCCAAGGAGTACGTCGGCCCGTGGGTGCACCGCCGCCTCACCGGCCGCAGCTCGGGCGACCACCGCCAGGCCAAGCGCCCCGACGTGACCCCGTTCGGCTGACGTCCAACCCCTGCCACGTCCAGCAGGCTCCCAGCCATCTCCCAGACGGCTGCAGCCACGTCCTGCACCGGAGGCGACGCTTTACCGCGGGTTCTTCGGAACATGTCCAGAACGCCCTGAGAATCTCCTGAACTTTTCCGCTTTGACCTCTAGTGCGAGGTAGGTCGGAAGTGATTAGGTCTCCCTCGGGTCGCGTGCGGGGGTGCCGGCTCTCCATCCATCACACAACGTGCGGCTCCCGACCGGGGCCGCACGTCATGCGCACCGACGGCCAACGAGCCGTCGAACGAGGAGGATCCGTGCGTAGGACGTCAGTGGGGCTGCTCAGCCTCGCCCTGGCAGCGGGTATGGGGGTGACCGTCGGAGTGCCGATGGTCGGCGCCGTTCCCACCACCAGCCCGAACACCGTGCAGGCGGGCGACACCGCCGCACCCGCGCAGTCCGACGAGCTCTCGAGCCCCCAGCAGGAGAAGGCGCGAGCCCTCAAGAAGCGGGCCGTCACCGAGGTGCTCGACGGCAAGGCCACGACCGTCAAGAAGGGCGCGAGCACGATCGCCAAGATCTCCGGCGCGAAGAAGCCCGGGGGCGGCACGACCGACGAGTACGTCGAGGTCGGCCGTGAGGGCACCGACAAGATCTTCGTCGTCCTCGCCGAGTTCGGAAACCAGCGCAGTCCCGCCTACCCGGACGTCGACTCCGACCCGGCGACGCCTGGTCCGACGACGTGGGACGGCCCGCTGCACAACGCGATCCCGCAGCCCGACCGCACGCTCGACAACTCGACGAACTGGAACGCGAACTCCAGCCGCGACTACTTCCAGAACCTCTACTTCGGAAACGGCGGCACCATCGGCGCCGGCGGTGCCCAGGAGACCGTCAAGCAGTGGTACGAGCGCCAGAGCTCGGGCCGTTACAGCATCGACGGACAGGTCTCCGACTGGGTCAAGGTGCCCTACAACGAGGCTCGCTACGGTCGCGACTCCTGCGGTTCGCACGTGTGCACCAACACGTGGGCCCTCGTTCGCGACGCCGTCAACCAGTGGGTCGCCGACCAGAAGGCCAAGGGCCAGTCCGACGCCCAGATCAAGTCGACCCTGGCGACCTACGACCAGTGGGACCGCTACGACGCAGACGGTGACGGCAACTTCAACGAGCCCGACGGCTACATCGACCACTTCCAGATCGTGCACGCGGGCGGCGACCAGGCCGACGGTGACCCGATCCAGGGCGAGGACGCCATCTGGTCGCACCGCTGGTTCGCGTACTACAACACGGCCGGCAGCCAGGGCCCCGATGGCAACCTCAACGGTGGCACGCAGATCGGCAACACCGGCCTCTGGGTCGGCGACTACACGATCCAGCCCGAGAACGGCGGCATGTCCGTCTTCACGCACGAGTACGGCCACGACCTCGGGCTCCCCGACCTCTACGACTCAGCCACCGGCGCCGACAACGGCGTCAACTGGTGGTCGATGATGGCGCAGAGCCGTCAGGCCGGCGCCAAGGACAAGTCGATCGGTTCGCGCGGCAGCGACTTCGGCGCGTGGGAGAAGTTGCAGCTCGGGTGGCTCGACTACAAGTACATCCCGAGCGTCACGTCGACCGGCACCACGGTCGACCTCGGCCCGCACGAGTACAACTCGGCCAAGAAGCAGGCCGTCATCGTGGGCCTTCCGAAGAAGAACGTCGTCACGAAGCTCGCCGCCCCCTACGAGGGCAGCAAGACGTGGTACGGCGGCCGGGTCGACGCGACGAACGCGACCATGTCGCGGGACGTCACGCTGGCCGCGGGCACCTCGACGCTGACGTTCCAGACGAACTACTTCATCGAGGACTGCACCTGCGACTTCGCCTACGTCGAGGTCAACGACGGCTCCGGCTGGACGACGGTCAAGGGCAACATCACCGGTGACGAGAACAACGGCATCACCGGCACGACCGATGACAAGTGGGTGCCGGCGACGTTCGACCTGAGCGCCTGGGCGGGCAAGACGGTGAGCCTCCGCTTCCGCTACGCCACTGACCCGGCGTACACGGAGCGCGGCTTCTTCGTCGACGCCGTCAAGGTGGTCTCGGGTGGCGCCACGATCGTCGACTCGGGCGCCGAGACCGGCGACGAGGGCTGGACGCTGAACGGCTTCTCTGCCGTGGGCGCCGAGACGACGAGCCAGTTCAGCAACTACTACATCGCGTCGCACCGTGACTACGTCTCGTTCGACCAGTACCTGCAGAGCGGACCGTACAACTTCGGCTGGCTCAACACGAAGCCCGACTTCGTCGAGCACTTCCCGTACCAGGACGGGCTGCTCATCAGCTACTGGGACCTCTCGCAGGCCGACAACAACACGGGCGTGCACCCGGGTGAGGGCGAGATCCTGCCGATCGATGCGAACCCGGCTCCGGTGCCGCTGAGTGACGGCACGGTGCTGCGTCCGCGCATCGCCGGCTACGACGCTCCGTTCTCGCTGGAGACGTCCGACTCGTTCACGTACCACAAGAACAGCGTCGGCTACCGGATCACGGGCAAGCCTGCCCAGCCGGCCTTCGACGACAGCAAGCCGTACTGGTACTCGAGCACCCCGACCACGGGTGTGAAGGTCCAGAACAACGGCGTCAACATCGGCATCACGGGCCAGAGCGGCACCTCGATGACGGTCAAGGTGTGGCTCCGCTGACGCGGATCCCCCTGTGAGACAGTGAGGCCCGCCCCCTTTGGGGAGGCGGGCCTCACTGCTTCAGGAGGCGTATCCCGCTCGGCTCGGTTGCGCTGGACGGCAACCGGACGGCATACGCCCTCGGCGCAGGATCAGACGGAGGCTGCGAACGCCTTCTCGAAGATGTCGAGACCCTCGGAGAGCAGCTCGTCGCCCGCGGCGAGCGGCGGGAGGAAGCGGAAGACGTTGCCGTAGGTGCCGCACGTCAGGGTCACGAGGCCCTCGGCGTGGCAGGCCTGGTTGACGGCTCCGGTCAGAGCGGCGTTGGGCGTGAGGTCGCCGGCGCCGTTGACGAGCTCGACGGCGAGCATGGCCCCGCGGCCGCGGATGTCGCCGATCTGGGGGTACTTCTCGGCGAGGGCCTGCAGGCGCGGGACGAAGAGGGCCTCGACCTGCTTGGCGCGGCCGCAGAGGTCCTCCTCCTTCATCGTCTCGATGGCGCCGAGGGCAGAGGCGCAGGCGACGGGGTTGCCGCCGTAGGTGCCGCCGAGGCCACCGCCGTGGATGGAGTCCATGACGTCGGCACGGCCGGTGACGCCGGCGAGCGGGAGCCCGCCGGCCATGCCCTTGGCCGTCGTGATGAGGTCGGGCACGACGCCCTCGTACTCGCTCGCGAACCAGTCACCGGTGCGGCAGAAGCCGGTCTGCACCTCGTCGGCGATGAAGAGGATGCCGTTGTCGGCACACCAGTCGGCGACCTGCTTGACGAATCCCGGTGCGGGGACGATGAATCCGCCCTCGCCCTGGATCGGCTCGAGGATGACGGCGGCGAGGTTGTCCTCCCCCACCTGCGCGTGCACCTGCGTGACGAACGCGTCGAAGCTCTCCTTGGCGCAGTCGGCCGCGCCACCGGGCCAGCGGTAGGGGTAGCTCATCGGCGCGCGGTAGACCTCGCCCGCAAAGGGTCCGAACCTGTGCTTGTAGGGCATGTTCTTGGCCGTCAGTGCCATTGTGAGGTTGGTGCGCCCGTGGTAGGCGTGGTCGAACGCGACGACGGCGTTGCGGCCGGTGAAGTGGCGGGCGACCTTGACGGCGTTCTCGACGGCCTCGGCGCCCGAGTTGAAGAGCGCGGTGCGCTTGTCGTGATCGCCGGGCGTCAGGTCGTTGAGGGCCTCGGCGACCTCGAGGTACTCCTCGTAGGGGGTCACCATGAAGCACGTGTGGGTGAAGTCCTGCACCTGCGCGGTGACGCGGTCGACGACGCGCGGCGCGGCGTTGCCGACGGTCGTCACGGCGATGCCGGAGCCGAAGTCGATGAGCTGGTTGCCGTCGACGTCGACGAGGATGCCGCCGCCGGCGCGCTCGACGTAGACCGGCAGACCGGTGGAGACTCCGGCGGACACGGCCGCCGTCTTGCGGGCCTGGAGCGCGGCCGACTTGGGGCCGGGGATCGCGGTCTGCAGGAGCCGCTGCTGGGGGACGTTGCTCATGCCCGTCAGTATGCCGCCCGGACGCCTCCGAGTGGAACCCGGGTCGGCGTGCGCGCACCTGCTCATTCCGTACTCGAACGCCGCGTTCGGTCACGAACTCAGCGGCAGAACGCTGAGTTCACGACCGAACGCGTCGTTCGGCGTCAGTGGACGGGACGGACGACCCGGTACCGCAGGTGGACGGTCTCCGGGGTGCCCACCGCCTCGAGCAGCTCGAGGTCGACGTGGCCGACGTCGAGACCGGCGAACATCGGCGTGCCACGGCCGAAGAGCACCGGGGCGACGTGCAACGAGACCTCGTCGACGAGCCCGGCCGCGAGACACTGGCGGCCGAGGTCCGCCCCGCCCATGACGGTCACGGTGCGACCACCGGCCGCGGCGCGGGCCTGGTCCAGAGCGGACTCGATCCCGCCCGTGACGAACGTGTAGACGCCGCCCTCGGGCACCGAGCCGGGCGCCGGGGCCTCGTGGGTGACGACGAAGACCGGGCGTCGGGCGTCGCCCGACGGGCCGTCGGCGCCCCAGCCCGGGATCGCGTGGTCGTAGGTGGTGCGGCCATCGACCACGGCGCCGAGGTCGGTGACGGCACGCTCGAGGTAGTCCCGGTCGACGAGCCAGCCGTGCAGCTGCTCGCCGCCCGGTCCGAGCGGCTCCTCGGCGGTCTGCGGTGCGGCGGTGACGAACCCGTCGAGGGACAGGCTGAGGTCGAAGACGGTCCTGCTCATGGCTCCTCCTCGGTGACGGGTCTGTGTCGTGTCGTGACGTGTCCTGCGCTGACCGGCGGCACACCCTGTCGTCGTGCCGCCGGCCGGCGGTCAGAGCTCGACGCCCTCGCCGAAACGGCCGCGGGCCTCGTGCGGGATGAGCGGCTTCTCGGCCCGGACCTTGAGCTCCTGGACGGCCCACGAGTTGCCGTCCGGGTCGGAGAAGCCGAAGAACGTACCCCCGTCGCGCGGGTCGATGACCTGGACCTCGGAACACTCGACGCCCCGGCCGACGAGCTCCGCGTGCGCCGCGGCGGCGTCGGACACGACGAGCTGGATGCCGTGCAGCGACCCCGGCGCCATGGCCTTCTGCGAGGGCAGGTCGCCGATGACGATCGAACACCCCGACCCGCGCGGCGTGAGCTGCGCGACGTGCATGTGCTCGTTCCTCGTGTCGTGGTCGAGGGCGAACCCGACCTGGTCGCGGTAGAAGGCGATCGCGGCCCCGAGGTCGCTGACCGGCACGATGACGACCTCGAGCGTCCAGTCCACGGCGCTCAGCCCTGGGCCGAGGCGGACGCGGATGCGGATGCAGAGGCCGACGCGGCGACGAGCTCCTCGAGCCGCTCGTAGCCCTGGGCCATGCCCTGCTCCATGCCGCTCTCGACCATCATGTCGCGACCCTCGACCGTGCGGCCGATGCTGCGGCCCTCGAGCCGGCAGCGACCGTCGCCCAGGTCGACGAAGTGCATGAACTCGATGGCGACCTCGTCGGGCGCGCCCTCGAACTCGAAGGTCTGGACGGCGAAGTCGTTGTCGCGGACCGTGTGGAACGTGCCATGGAAGCCGTAGACGTTGTCGCCGTCGCGGTGGGTGTAGCGGTAGCCGCCGCCGGACGTGAAGTCCCAGCGCTCGATCTGCATCTCGTAGCCCCGCGGGCCGAGCCACTGGCGGACGAGCTCGGGGTCGCGGTGGGCGTTGAACACGGCCTCGACGGGGGCGTCGAACTCGCGGGTGAAGTCGATCCACGGCACGCCGGCGGGGATGTCGAGGGTGAGTGAGTTGGTCATGACTGCTGCTCCTTGTCGGTGTTCTGCGTGGTTGCCGCAGGTGCTGCGGGTGGGGTGCTGCGCTCGAGCACGGCGTCGAGCGACCGGAACCGCTGCTCGGCGGCGAGCCGGTAGCGGTCGATCCAGGCCGTCATCGCCTCGAGGCGAGCGGCCTCGAGGTGGACCGGGCGGCGCTGGGCGTCGCGGGTCCGGCTCACCAGGCCGGCCAGCTCGAGCACCTGGATGTGCTTGCTGACGGCCTGCTTGCTGATCTCGAACGGTTCGGCGAGCTCGTTGACGGTCGCCGCGCCCCGGCTGAGGCGGGCGATGATGGCGCGCCGGACGGGATCGGCCAGGGCCGCGAAGGCGCGGTCGAGGTCCGCATCCGAGACGGGCGAGAGAATCATGGTCAACTAACTCCTTGATCAACTAATGCATTGATTAAAACTCACGAACGTCCCCCCGTCAACCCCCTTTCCGACGAGCCTCGCGACCCACCCACCGAGCGGTCGCCGTCGAGTCGCGCACGCGGCATACGCAAGCACTCCATGTCCGCAGGTGCGGGTGTAGGGTCACGGTCATGCCGCATCTGCGTATCACCGAGGCCGCCTCCCTCCTCGGCGTCTCCGACGACACAGTGCGTCGCATGGTCGACTCCGGCCGCCTCGACGGGTCCACCGACGACGCCGGCCGCCGGACCGTGGACGGCGCCCAGCTCGCAGCCGTGGCCCAGGAGCTCGCGCATCCGGCTGCGGTCGGCACCATCGGGGGTGCGTCCGCCCGCAACCGGATGCGCGGCATCGTCACCGCCATCACGAAGGACACCGTCATGGCCAAGGTCGAGCTCCAGTGCGGGCCGTTCCGCATCGTCTCGCTGCTCTCGAGCGAGTCCGTCGACGACCTCGCGCTCGAGGTCGGTTCCGTCGCCGTCGCCAGCGTCAAGTCGACCCACGTCGTCGTGGAGGTCCCCGCATGAGCACGCCGCTCCCCCGAACCCCCCGAACCCCCCGAACCCCCCGAACCCCCCGAACCCCGCGAGCCACCCGAAGCCCCCGCCACACCCTCGCGCCCACCGTCGCCGCCCTCGCCGCTGCCACCGCCCTGCTCCTCGCCGGCTGCGGCAGCTCCACCCCGTCCGCCGACGGCACCGGGCAACCGGGGAAGTCCGGTGCCTCGGCGGCCTCCCTCCAGGGCACCGTGACGGTCCTCGCCGCTGCGTCGCTGACCGAGTCGTTCGACCAGCTGAAGAAGGACTTCGAGGCGGCCCACCCGGGGGTCACCGTCGAGACCTCCTACGGCTCCAGCGCGACCCTCGTGCAGCAGGTCGACAACGGTGCGCCCGCGTCGGTCATCGCCCTCGCCGGCACGGCCGCGGCCAAGCCGCTCGACCAGGGCATGGTCAAGGACACGAAGACCTTTGCGACCAACGTCCTCGAGATCGCCGTCCCCCCGAGCAACCCCGGCGCCGTCGCCTCGATCAACGACCTCGCGAAGCCGAGCGTCAAGGTCGTCCTCTGCGCCGACACCGTGCCGTGCGGCAAGGCCGCGCAGGCCACCTTCGCCAAGGCCCGGATCGTGCCCAACGTCGTGAGCAAGGAGGTCGACGTCAAGGCGACCCTCTCCAAGGTCAAGCTCGCCGAGGCCGACGCTGCCGTGGTCTACCACTCCGACGTCGTCGCGGCGAAGGACGCCGTCACGGGCGTCGAGATCCCCGCGCAGTTCAACACGAGCCTCTCCTACCCCGTCATCACGCTCTCCGACGACACGGCGACCCAGGCCTTCGTCGCCTACCTGCTGAGCGCCGAGGGCCTGGCCACCGTGCAGTCGTTCGGCTTCGGCGCGCCCTGAGCGGCGCCCCGTCCGGCCACCGGCAGGATGACCTGACATGAGGTATGCCGCCCGGTGGCGTTCGCGCGTCGCGCTCGGCGTGCCGGCGGCGCTCGCACTGCTCCTGCTCGTCGTGCCGCTCGTGGCGCTGCTGCTCCGCGCGGACTGGGCCCGCATCCCGTCCGACCTCGCGACCCCGACCGTCCTGCCGGCGCTGCGGCTCTCGCTGACGACGACGTCGGTCACGGCCGTCCTGTGCCTGCTGCTCGGCACTCCCCTGGCCTGGTTCCTCGCCCGCTCCGAGCACCGGGCCACGAGCTGGGTCCGCGCGCTGCTCACCGTGCCCCTGGTCCTGCCGCCCGTCGTCGGTGGCGTCGCCCTGCTCATGACGTGGGGGCGTAACGGCCTCATCGGCCAGTACCTGACGCCCTTCGGCATCCAGATCCCGTTCACGACGGTGGCCGTCGTGCTCGCCGAGACCTTCGTGGCGATGCCCTACTACGTCCTTGCCGTCGAGGGTGCGATGCGCGGACTCGACCCCCGGCTCGAGTCCGTGGCCCGCACGCTCGGGGCGAGCGACGTGCGCTACCTGCGCACCGTGGGGATCCCGCTCGTGCTGCCCGGCATCGCGAGCGGACTCGCCCTCGCGTGGGCGCGGGCGCTCGGCGAGTTCGGCGCCACGATCACCTTCGCCGGCAACTTCCAGGGTCGCACCCAGACCCTGCCGCTGCTCGTCTACGTCGAGCTCGAGCGCGACCCGCAGGTGGCCGTCTCGATCAGCATCATGCTGCTCGCGGTCAGCGTGCTCGTGCTCGGCGTGCTGCGCGGGCGGTGGCTCCGATGAGCGCCGCGAGCCGCGTCGGCGCCGGACTCGATGCGCGGATCCGCCTGTCCCGCGGCGAGATCGAGGTGGACGTGGCCCTGACCGCCGAGCCCGGCCAGGTCATCGGCGTCCTCGGCCCCAACGGCAGCGGCAAGACCACCACGGTCCTCGCACTCGCCGGCGTGCTGCACCTCGCCGAGGGCCACGTCCGGGTCGGCGGCCAGGTGTGGGACGACGGACGGCACCGCCTCGCCCCGGAGCAGCGCGCCGTCGGGCTCATGCTCGCCGACAGCCTGCTCTTCCCCCACCTGCGCGCCCTCGACAACGTCGCCTACGGCCCGCGCAGCCGCGGCGTCGGGCGGCACGAGGCGCGAGACCGCGCCCGCACCGAGCTCGAGCGCGTCGGCCTCTCCGACCGAGCCGCCTCGCGCCCCCGCGAGCTCTCGTCGGGACAGCAGGCGCGCGTGGCCCTCGCCCGCGCCCTGGCCACCGACCCGGCGCTCCTGCTCCTCGACGAGCCGCTCGCGGCCCTCGACCCCGACACGCGCGCACGGACACGGAGCGACCTCGCAGCCCGCCTCACGGCATACGACGGCGTCACGGTGCTCGTCACCCACGACCCGCTCGACGCGCTGACGCTCGCCGACCACCTCGTCTTCGTCGAGGACGGTCGGGTGACGCAGTTCGGCACGCCCGCCGAGGTGCTGAGCGAGCCCCGGAGCGCCTACGTCGGCACCGTCGTCGGGCTCAATCTGTATGCCGCACAAGGCGATTCGCACGGTCACGTGCACACCGCGGACGGTGGGCTGATCGTCACCACGAGCCCGACCGAAGGGGCCGTGTGGGCGACGGTCCCACCGAGCGCCGTGTCGCTGCACCGTCACCACCCGGAAGGGTCGCCGCGCAACGCCTGGCGCCTGCGCATCGCGTCCGTGACCATGCAGGGCCAGTCGGCCCGCATCGGTCTCGTGGGCGAGGTGCCGCTCACCGCCGAGGTGACGCTCGAGTCGGTCACGGCGCTGGGGCTGCAGGTCGGCCACGACGTCTGGGCGGCCGTCAAGGCCACCGAGGTGCGCACCTACCCGCGCTGAGCCTGACCCTCCACCCTCTTCCACTCGAGTGGCCGCTGCGTCACTCTGGCCCCATGTCGGGGGTGGTACGCGTGGGGCCGGGAGGCCACTCGAGTGTGACGGACCGCCCACTCGACGGCGTTGTGGTGCGGCGGACGCGGAGGAAGGCCAGCACGGACGGCAGCTGCACGACCGCCGCCACGAGGAGCGCGACGGGGATCGACGTCCGCGTCGCGAGCGCCCCGAGCGGCGGCCCGCCCGTGACCTGGCCGATCGCGTTGGCCTGGCTGTTCATCGACAGCACCGTCGCCCGCGACGACGACTCGAGGTTGCGGTTGAGCCATGTCGCTTGGATCGGCGCGCTGAAGGCGCTGCTCGCGTTGTGCAGCCACAGCGCCGCGAGGACGAGCCACAGGTTGCCGAGCAGCGCGACCCCGACGACGGCGACGACCTGCGCCGCGGCAGCGAGGGCGACCGGCAGTCCCGGGTTCTCCTCGACCACCCGGGCGGGGAGCCAGCGGCTGCTCGCACCCGACGCGAGCAGCGAGATGACCGACCCGATGAGCGCGAACACGGTGAACGCCACGGCGGGATCGCTGCCGAGGAACGACGGCATCGCGAAGGTGTCGAGCACACGCACCTGCCAGAGCCGGTCGAAGACCTCGCTCGACAGGCCGACGAGCACGCTGACGAGGAGGAAGACGCGCACGACCCGCCGCCCGCGAGCGACGGCGAGACCCGCGACGAACTGGTCCTTGAGGTGTCCGAAGGTCTCACGGTCACCGCGGGGCGTCGGGTGGAAGTGGCGCTCGGGCATCGCCACCGCGAGGCCCACGGCGAGGAGCACGAGCGTCACGCCGGCCACGACGATCGGCACCCGGAGGGCGATGAGACCGAGACCGCCCGCGGCCAGCGTGCCGAGGAAGCCGAAGGCGAGGTCGAGCTGGGTCTCGCGCGTGAAGACAGGAGCGACGTGCTCCTCACCCACCTCGTCGGTGATCCACGCCTGCAGCGCACCGGACGTGAAGGTGTAGCCGATGCCCCAGATGACGTTGCCGACGACCGCGGCGGCGAAGGTCGCGAGGACGCCCTCGACGGCGAAGCCGACTCCGACGAGTAAGAAGCCGATGATCACCGAGACGCGGCGGCTGTGCAGGTCGGCGACGATCCCCGTCGGCACCTCGAAGACGAAGCACGTCGCCTCGAGGACCGTGCCGACGAGGACCATCTGGAACGGGTCGAGGCCGACGACGCGGTACTGGAACACGAGGTTGAGGGTGAAGCACGCCGCGAAGGCGAAGGCCGCCACGGCCGTCAGCACGTAGAAGGTGGACGTCGCGTCCGCCTCGCGCAGCGGACGCCGCAGGAGCGCGAGCACCCTTCGACGGTAGGGCCCACGCGGTGCCCGCGTCGCCGGGGTTTCCGGGGCGTGTGCCGCGGGGCCGGCCGGGCGGCATACGTGGGCTCCGTCGGTGGTGGCTCCGCAGACGACCCGGGCCAACCGGGCACGGCGGTGGCCGGGACCTCAGCGGTCCCGGCCACCGGTCGGGCGCTCAGGGGAGCGCGAGGAAGGCGTTGCGCAGCAGGGGCTGGTTGTTGACGAAGCCGTAGCTCGCGCACGCGGCCGCGCTGCACGAGACGCGCGAGTCGACGCCGACCCGCATGTCGATGTGCAGGTGGGAGTCGGTGCAGAGGGCGTGGTACTTCGTGCCGACGTAGCCGATGCGCTGGCCCTTGGTCACCGACTGCCCGACCGAGACCACCGGCGCGGGGCTGTCGTCCATGTGGGCGAAGTACCAGAGTCGGCCGAAGCCGTCCTTGACCGTGACGGTGCTGCCGACACTGTCGCAGCCGGTGCTGCCCGCGCGGATGTTCTTCGTCATGACCGTCCCGTTGACCGGCGAGAGGACCGAGGTGCCGGTCGCGGCGAAGATGTCGGCAGCGTTGTAGTCGTGGTGGCAGTTGACCTTGCTGTCCCAGCACCAGTGCGGCGTGCGGTTCTTGATGTCGGCCTGGTTGACCGAGAGCGGGAAGCGCAGCGACGCGTCGCCGATGATCTGCGAGGCGTTGTTGTTCTTGACGTTGGAGTTGAGGTCGACCTGGGCGCCGTTGGGCACCTCGTCGTAGACGCCGCCGAAGTCGCTGTTGTAGAAGACGAAGACCGACGTCCCGGTGCGGTTCCAGACCGACGCCGTGTTGTTCTTGACGCACTGGCCCTGGCCCGAGCCGCTGCTGACGAACTCGATGCACCCCGAGCCGGTGCCGTAGTCGCGCTGCGAGTTGACGAGGTCGACGCGCGACCCGGCGTTGCCGCTGTTGTAGTAGAGACAGAACTCGCCGGACTCGCACACCCCGTTGCGGGCCGTGGCGTTGGCGTTCGGCGCGGTGCCGACGAGGGCGGCTGCGACGCCGAGCACGGCGACCAGTCCGACTGCGAATCTCCTGAACATCTCGTGTCCTTCCGAGCGATGAGGTGGTGCCCTGTACGAGCCACTGAACCGACGCGGCCTAACAAGCGGCTAACCCCTCGACCACCGGGTCCGTCTCACACTTTGGACGAAATGCTCGGACGTCCTAGTATCGATCCATGCCAGCGACGAGGCTGATGCCGACCGACGAAGCCACCGACCTGATCGAGCTGACGCGAGAGATCTGCCGCAAGGACCTCGCGCCGAAGGTCGACGACGCCGAACGCGCCCGCACCTTTCCCGAGGAGACCTTCCGCACCCTGGGCCGGGCGGGCCTGCTGTCGCTGCCCTACCCCGAGGAGTTCGGTGGGGCCGACCAGCCCTACGAGGTCTATCTCCAGGTCGTCGAGGAGATCGCGTCCGTCTGGATGAGCGTGGCCGTCGGCGTCAGCGTGCACAGCCTCACGGCCTACCCCGTCGCGACCTTCGGCACCCGCGAGCAGCAGGAGGCCCTGCTGCCCGGGATGCTCTCGGGCGAGCAGCTCGGTGCCTACTGCCTCTCCGAGCCCCTGGCCGGCTCCGACATCGCCTCGATGACGACGCGGGCGACCCGCACCGACGACGGCTGGTCGCTCAAGGGCACCAAGGCGTGGATCTCGCACGCCGGGCACGCCGACTACTACACGACCTTCGCCCGCACGTCCGACGACGGCGGCAAGGGCCTGTCGACCTTCATCGTCCCCGGTGACGCCGCAGGCCTGACCTTCGCCGAGCCCGAGCGCAAGATGGGCCTGCACTGCGACCCCGTCGCCCAGGTCATGTTCGACGGCGTCCCCGTCGACGGCGCGCGGCTGGTCGGCCGCGAGGGCGACGGCATGAAGATGGCCCTGTCGGCCCTCGACGCGGGACGCCTCGGCATCGCCGCTGCCGCCACGGGCCTGGCCCAGGCCGCCCTCGACGCCGCCGCCGACTACGCGACCGAGCGCCAGCAGTTCGGCCGACGCATCGCCGACTTCCAGGGACTCGCCTTCCTCATCGCCGACATGGAGGCCGCGGTCACCTCGGCCCGTGCCACCTACCTCCACGCGGCCCGCCTCAAGGACGCCGGCCGCGGCTTCGGCAAGGAGGCCGCCGTCGCCAAGCTCATCGCCACCGACGCGGCCATGAAGGTGACCACCGACGCCGTCCAGGTGCTCGGCGGCGCCGGCTACACCGAGGACTTCCCGCTCGAGCGCTACATGCGCGAGGCGAAGGTGACCCAGATCTTCGAGGGCACCAACCAGATCCAGCGCCTCGTCATCTCGCGCCAGCTCCTCGCCCGTTGACGCCGACCGGCATCTGCTCCCGCTGACCTCCCGACGCCCGAAAGGCCTGTCATGCAGCTGAACTCGTCCACCGTCGCCGTCGTCACCGGTGGTGGCTCCGGCCTCGGCGGTGCCACCGCTCGCCGCCTCGTCGCCGACGGCGCCACCGTCGTCATCATCGACCTCGAGGGCTCCACGGCCCCGGCGCTCGTCGACGAGCTCAACGCGCAGCGCGAAGGCAGCGCCGTCTTCGTCGCGGCCGACGTGCGCGACGAGGCCCAGGTGCAGGCCGCGATCGACCGGGCCACCGCGCTCGGCGAGCTGCGCATCGCCGTCAACTGTGCGGGGGTGGCGACACCGGGCCGCGTCATCGGGCGGGGTGGGCCGCTCTCGCTCGACACGTTCAAGACGGTCATCGACATCAACCTTGTCGGCTCGTTCAACGTGCTCCGTCTCGCGGCAGCGGCGATGCTCGGCAACGAGGCCGTCGACGGCGACCGAGGCGTCATCGTCAACACGGCGAGCATCGCCGCCTTCGACGGCCAGATCGGCCAGGCTGCGTACGCCGCGAGCAAGGGCGGCATCGTCGGCCTCACCCTGTCGGCGGCTCGAGACCTCGCGGACAAGGCGATCCGCGTCATGACCGTCGCTCCCGGCACCTTCGAGACGCCGATGCTCGCCGGCCTGCCGGGCGAGGTCAAGGAGGTCCTCGAGAAGCAGGTGCCGCACCCGTCGCGCCTCGGCCGCCCCGAGGAGTACGCCAACCTCGTGCGCCACATCGTCGACAACCCGATGCTCAACGGTGAGGTCATCCGCCTCGACGGCGCCCTGCGTATGCCGCCGCGCTGAGTCGCCCACGCCGCTCCACCCTCCCAGTCGAGTGAGCGCTCGAACGGGCACGACCTCACACGTGTGGACGCCGAGCCGGCCAGCGCTGGGACACTGGGGGTGTGAACGAGCCCGGCGGTGACCTCGTGATCGCAGCCGGTCCCGGCCTGCGGCGCGGTCTCGTCATCCCCGCCGGCGAGCTCGTCGAGCGCTTCAGCCGGTCCTCCGGCCCCGGCGGTCAGGGCGTCAACACGACGGACAGCCGGGTCGAGCTCGTCTTCGACCCGGAGACCTCGACCGCCCTGACGCCGGCCCAGCGCGAGCGCCTCGTCACCGCCCTCGACGGTCGGCTCGTCGCCGGACGGCTCACGATCGTGGCCTCCGAGCAGCGCTCACAGCTGCGCAACCGGGCCGCGGCCCGCGAGCGTCTCGTCGACCTGCTGCGCGACGGCCTGGCTCCCCCGCCGCCGGCCCGACGGGCCACGAAACCGACGCGCGGCTCGCAGCGGCGGCGGATCGAGGGCAAGAAGCGCCGCTCCGAGGTCAAGTCGGGTCGTGGCCGCATCCGACCCGACTGACGGAGCGCATGACGGGAGCACTCGACGTACGGAACCGACCGGGCGTGGCCTTCTCGACACGTCAGGCGTGCGGAGGCTCGAGCAGCGTCGTGTCGACGACCGCGTCGACGTCGACGGGGCCGTAGACGTGCGGGAACGTCTCACCCGTCGCCGGGTCCCCGACCTCGCGGACCACGCGCGACAACAGCCGCGACTCGTCGATGTGCAGCAGCACGAGGGGTTCCGTGACGTCGGCGTAGAAGCGCGACCGCACGACGGGCCACTGCTCCGCCGACGAGGCATGGACGAAGCCTTCCTCGGCGAGCGAGCGGCCGCGCGTCGAACGCGCATAGGTGCCGTCCCGGAGAGCCTGCTGCCAGTGGGCCTGCTCGGCCAGGTGGTAGATCATGCGCCGCGACGCTACCAAGCAGGCCCGCGAGCGGTGACGTGTATCTCAGGCAGCGCCCACGCCCCCTGAGGAGAGAGAGGCTGGGGGTGTGGATCGCGGTCGACCGCAGTCCCCGGCCGCACGCACCTGCTGGGAGGACGGCGCACCATGACCAGGACGCAGGACCCTCGGGACGAGGCCGAGCTGAGATACCCGCCGAGCGTGGCGAACCTCGGCGGCCACGACCTCTCCTACGTCGACACCGGCCACGGCTCCGCGATCCTCTTCATCCACGGCCTGCTCGGCTCGCACGAGAACTGGACCCACCTCGTCGACCGCCTCGACACCGAGCACCGGGTCGTCATCCCCGACCTCTTCGGGCACGGCGCCTCGGCCAAGCCCGTCGGCGACTACTCGCTCGGGTCGCACGCCGCGATCCTGCGCGACCTCATCGACCGGCTCGGCATCGCGAAGGTCACGCTCGTGGGCCACTCCCTCGGTGGGGGCATCGCCATGCAGTTCTGCTACCTCTTCCCCGAGCGCGTCGAAGCCCTCGTCCTCGTCTCCAGCGGAGGCCTCGGGAGATCTGTCAGCCCACTGCTGCGCTCGGCGACCCTCCCCGGTGCCGAGCTCGTGCTGCCGGTCATCGCCTCGGCCTGGGTGCGCGGCCGCGTCGAGACCGTCGGGCGCGCCGTTCGCGGCCTCGGCTGGCGACCGAGCGCCGACGTCTCGGCCGCGTGGAAGGGCTTCACGTCCCTCTCGGACGCCGAGAGCCGTCGGGCCTTCCTGGCCACGACCCGCGGCGTCATCGACCCCGGCGGCCAGACGGTCAACGCGCACGGGCAGCTGACGACCGCAGACCACATCCGCACCCTCGTCATCTGGGGCACCCGGGACCGGATGATCCCCGTCGGCCACGCGGAGCGCGCCCACGAGGTGTTCCCCGGCGCCGAGGTCGTGCTGTTCGAGGGCGCCGGCCACTTCCCGCACCTCGAGCAGCCGGACCGCTTCGCGAGCGTCCTCGAGCGGTTCATCCACGGCTGACGTCGGTTTGGCCGCGACCCGAGACACCATCGTGTCTCGTGCGGAGGTCAGGCCGGCCCGGGCCCGAGGGCGTGGGTCCCCGACCGGCGCAGGGCCTGCGGGTCGACGACGGTGACGCGGCCACGGTCGAGGACCACGGCCCCGGCCGACTCGAGGCGACGCAGGACGCGGTTGGCCGTCGGCCGGGTGACCCCCGCCAGCTCGGCCAGCTCGGACTGGTTGAGGTGCACCGTCACCGGGGAGCGTGACGGTGCGGCAACGGCATACACCCCACACAAGGACACGAGGCTGCGCACCACACGGAGCTCGGCGGGCGTGTGCAAGGCCTCCATGAGCGCGTCGGTCAGTCGGCTGACCCGGGCTGCGAGGAGGCGCACGAGGAGACGGTTGACCTCAGGGTGGCGGTCGCACAGCCGCTCGAAGTCCGCGAAGGACAGCGACAGGGTCACGGTCCGCTCGACCGCCTCGATCGTCGCCGTCCGCCGGCCGGCGCGCACGATCATCGCGAGCTCGCCGAAGGCCTGGCCCGGGCCCATGACGGCGTAGGCCAGCCGGTCCCCCTGCTCCGACGACCGGCGGGCGACGACCCGGCCCTCGACGACGAAGTGCACGGTGTCGGCGGCGTCCCCCTCGTGGAAGACCACGTCGCCCGCGTCGTACGTGTGGCGGTGCATCGACGCCACGACCTCCCGACGCTCGGCCGGCGCGAGGTCGGACAGCAGCCCGAGGTCGAGGGTCACGGCCGCCCTGCCGTCCGGTCCCGGTGCCGGCGAGCACTGCCGGGGTGTCGCCGCGCGCACAGACAGCGGCCGGCGGCGGCGGGACCGTCGTGGGAGACGACACCAGAACGTGACCGCACCGGGACATCTGCAGCACGAGGGGCAGCGAACCCCTCACCGAGGGAAGGCACTTCCATGACGACGACAACGGCACGACGACGGGTCCACCCGGACCTCGCGCACCACCACCCCCGGGTGACGCGCCTGCCCCGAGGCGGGTGGACGTGGGAGTGCGACTGCGGCGGCGCCTCGGCCCGCTCCGTCGTGGCCCGCCTGACGTGGCACCAGGCGTTCGTGGGTGCCCTCATCCACTCGGCCTCGATCGCTCCCTGAACGGTCACCGCAGACCCTCGCCGAGGCGCCCCCGCAGGGGCACGGGGAGCGGCGCCAGCGACGCACGCGCCTCGGCGAGCAACGCCGACTCCGCCCGGTCGAACACATCCTGGGCGGAGTCTGGCGTGTCCCCGATGGCGGTCATGCCGACGCGGCCGCACTCGGTGATCGAGCTGATCATGTGGAAGACGACGCCCGTCTGGCGCGACTGGTCGAAGTGGAGGCCGGCGCGCGCCACGAGGTCGAAGAGGTCGTCGACACCCATGCCCCGGAGCGTCTCGTCCTCGAGGTGGTCGGTCGCCACGAGGTGGCGTTCGGCGCCGGACGGGGTGACGAAGCGCCCCTCCTCGTGGACATAGGTGCCGTCGGTCAGGAACTGCAGCGTGAGGAACGGGTGCGTCGTACCGCCCCTGCGCAGGTTGATCTCGATGGCGTGGGTCTGCCATTGCTTGCCCTGGCGGACGACGACGAAGTCGAGGGCGAACCGCCCGAGCACCCCTTTGTCCGCGAGGATGCGACCCACCTTCTCCGCCTCCCTCGTGATCGTCGTCGCGTAGGCCGGATCGGCCGGGAACCGCGCACCGAGGTACATCTGGCCCGTCGGGCCACCGAGGACCTGGTCGTGGGTCGAGAGGATCTCCAGCTCCCCCAGGGGCGTCACGCGCAGCTGCACGCTCGGACTGCGCACCTCGTCACCGACGATGCGCTCCTCGACGATGCCACCGCGCTCGTCCAGCCGCCCGAGGTAGGCACCGGTCTCGATGCGTGCGTCCTCGAGCTGCATGCCCAGCACCCGTTCGGTGACGACCGCACGCAGCGCGCCTGTCTCGCCGCCCGGATCCACGGCCGCCGCGGCCGCCGCGGCCGCCTCGGCCGCCGCGTCCACGGCGGTCAGGTCGACGAGGGCGTTGCCGGAGCCCGAGACACCCTCGTCGAGCTTGACCATCGCCCACTGCGCGCCGGGCCGCGACGCGTGCAGCTCGAGCACGGCGTCGACGACCTCGTCGACGGTGTGGACGTCCTCGGCGCCGAAGGGATGGTCGACGCCGGCCTCGGCGAAGATCCGTCGGCAGCCGGTCTTGGTGCCCAGCGGATAGAGGCGCGGGTCCGCGGCATACATGGGGATGCCGAGCATCAGCGCCAGGTCACGCTCGCGCGTCGTGCTCGTGTACGGGACGATGTGCGACCGTGCCGGGTCCGTCACGAGGGAGGTGATGCGGGACAGGACCCGGGGGCGGGCCAGCAGCTTGTCGGTCAGAGGCCGCGGGGAGGAGTCACCCACCGAGACCAGGTCGAGTCGGGCCCGGGCATGGCTCGGGATGACGCCGGGGAGCAGCGACAGGTAGTACTCGATGATGTGCTCGTTGATCGGCATCGACGTCACGTAGACCATCCGGAGGCGCGGCTGACGCAGGAGCAGCAGCATGAAGAGGAAACGCTCCTCCATGGCCTGGTTCATGGCGCCCGCCGACTGCGTGAGGTTGTCGACGCTCATCGACGGCACGACGACCACCGACTCCCGTGGGTCGGCTTGACCGAAGCGGCGCCAGACATCGGGCAGGGCCTGCTGCAGGTCGTCGAACAGTCGGCCGCGCGCCACCTCGTCGAGCGCGTCGAGGCCACCGCCGTCCACCGTCGGGACGATCGGGGCCTGGGTCGTCGCTTTCATGGGTCGTCCTCCCGGTCGGTGGTGCCGATGACCTCGTGGACCTCGAGGGGCCGCGAGATGCCGCGCAGCTCCACCGGCCCGAGCGAGCGCGTCTCGAAGCGCTCGTCGATCCCGGCACGCACGCGGGGGCTGATGAGGATCTGGCGGGCGGCAGCGGCCGCGCAGAGGCGGGCCGCGACGTTGGTGACGGTCCCGATCGCCGCGTAGTCCCAGCGTCCTTCGAAGCCGACCCGACCGAGCGTCGCGTAGCCCTGCGCGATGCCCACCCCGAAGCCGAGCTGGTGCCCCTGCCGGGACCACCCGGACGCGAGGTCGTCGACGCGGTCGCGCATGTTGAGCGCCATGCGCACGGCCCGCTCGGGTGCGTCCGGACACGGCGGGGGGTCGTTGAAGAACACCATGAGCCCGTCGCCGGCGAAGTGCTCCAACGTGCCCTCGTAGGCGAAGACGAGCTCCCCGAGGGCGCCGTGGTACTCGCGCAGCACGGACATCGTCTCCTCCGGCTCGGCGGTCTCCGCGAACGCGGTGAAACCCCGGAGGTCGGTGAAGACGGTGGTGATGTCGCGTCGGTGGCTCTCGAGGAACGACTCGTCGCCGGACTCGACGATGAGGCCCGCGATCTGCGGAGACAGGAACCGGCGCAGGCGGCCCAGCCGGTCGAGGTCGTCCACCTGCTCGGCCACCCGGGTCTCGAGCTCGGCGTTCCAGCGCTCGAGCGCGACGGTCTGCTCGAGCACCGTGTCGTGCAGTCGTTTGACGCGCGCCAGCGACCGGACCCGCGCCACGAGCTCGGCCTGGTCGAACGGCTTGGTGACGAAGTCGTCGGCGCCCACCTCGAGGGCGCGCAGTCGCTGCTGGGTCCCGCTCGCCGTCACCATGACGACCGGCAGCATCGCCGTGCGGGGGTCGGCCTTGATGCGCTCGCACGTCTCGTAGCCGTCCATGACCGGCATGAGCACGTCGAGCAGGACGACGTCGACCTCGCACTCGGCGAGCGCCTCGAGGGCAGCCTGCCCCGACGCCTCCGAGCGCACGACGAAGCCCCGCGGCTCGAGGACGGCGTGCATGAGCTTGCGGTTCTGCTCGAGGTCGTCGACGACGAGGACCCGCACGCCCGTGAGCGGCCGGACCATGGCATCGCCGTCGAGGGGCGTCACGGCTCCGGGGCCTCCCGTCGGGGCAGGTGACGGCGCACCTGCGCCGGGAACTCACGGACGCTGATCGGCTTCTCGAGGTAGCCCGCGAAGCCCGAGACGAGGGCCCGCTCGCGGTCGCGGTGCATCGCGAACGCCGTGAGCGCGACGATCGGGATGTGCGCGGTCGGCTCGTGGTCCCGGATCAGCTCGAGGGCGGCGAAACCGTCGATGCCGGGCAGCTGGAGATCCATGAGGATGACGTCCGGCAGGCTGGTCCTCGCCTGCTCGACCGCCTCCTCACCGGTGGTGGCCACGAGGACGCAGAAGCCGGCATACTCCAGCACGTCCCGCGCGAGCTTGAGGTTGCGCGGGTTGTCCTCGACGATGAGCACGACAGGCAGCTCGCTCACGGCCCCTCCCCCTCCCGCACGTGCTCGGCGGCGACCGTCGCGAGCCGGCGCGCGAGCCCCGGCAGGTCGATGCCGGCCTTCTCGGCGACGAACGCGATGCGCCCCTCGAGACGCGAGCGGTCTTGTGGTGTCAGGGACTTCGCGGTGAGCACGACGATCGGCGGCCCATCGGAGTCGCGGTGCGGCCGCAGCTCGTCGATGACGGCGAAGCCGTCGACGTGGGGCATGAGCAGGTCGATGACGACGACGGACGGGGCGACCGCACGCACGAGGTCCGCCGCCTGCTGGCCGCCCGCGCACGTGTGCACCTCCCAACCCAGCGGCTCGAGCGTGCTGCGCACGAGCTTGAGGGCGAGGGGGTCGTCGTCGACGACGACGACGCGCAGCCGAGGACTCTGCTCGTCCGCGCGTGGCGGTGGCAGCAGCCGCGTCACGGCGGCGAGGAGGTGCTCACCGCTCACGGGCTTCACGAGGTACTCCGTGGCCCCCAGGGCGAAGCCACGGCCGCGCTCGGGCTCGACGCTGACCACGACCACGGGCACGTCGGCCGTGGCCGGGTCGTTCTTGAGCTCGGTGAGGACCTCCCACCCGTCCATCCCGGGCAGGTGGATGTCGAGGACGACCGCCACCGGGTCCTGGGCCCGGACGAGGTCGAGTCCCTGCTCGCCCGTCGACGCGGCGACGGGGCGGAGACCGGCTGCACGCAGGTGCAGCTCGACGAGCTCGGCCGAGCGCGGGTCGTCCTCGATGACGACCACGGTCGGACCGTCGACGTCCTCGACGTCGATCGTCCACACGTCACCGCCGGCCTCCCGGTCGGCGTCGGGCTGCGGGACCGAGATCCCGAAGGTGCTCCCCTCGCCCGGTGTGCTCGTGAGCCAGAGTCGCCCGCCGTGCAGCTCGACGATGCGGCGGCTCAGGGTGAGACCGAGGCCGGTGCCCTCGCTCGACGACGCCGTCCGCTCGCCCTGCTGGAACGAGTCGAAGATGCGCTCCTGGTCCGCCGGCGCGATGCCGATGCCCGTGTCGGTGACCGTGACGCCGACCTCCTCACCGTCGCGCCAGGCCCGGACGACGATGCTGCCGCCGTCCGGCGTGAACTTCACGGCGTTGCTCAGCAGGTTGAGCAGGACCTGCTTGAGACGCAGCTCGTCCGCCGTGACGAGGCCGAGCCCGTCCGATGCCTCCAGCGTCAGGCGTATGCCGTGCAGCGCCGCACGCTCGCGCACGAGCGAGAGCGCCTGGACGATGATGTCGTCGATGGGGAAGGTCGTGAGGTCGAGCTCCATGCGTCCGGCTTCGATCTTGGACAGGTCGAGGATGTCGCCGAGGAGGGCGAGCAGGTGGCGCCCGGCCGAGTGGATGTCCTGGAGGTAGTCCTCCTGCCGCTCGTTGAGGTCGCCGAACATCCGCTCGAGGAGCACCTCGGAGAAGCCGATGACGGCGTTGAGCGGTGTCCGCAGCTCGTGCGACATGCTCGCGAGGAACTCCGACTTGTGCTGGCTGGCCTCAGCGAGCGCGACGCTCTGCTGCTCGAGCTGCTGGTAGAGGCGGGCATTGGTCAGCGCGACGGCCGACTGGCTCGCGAAAGCCGCGAGCAGCTCGCACGTCTCGTCGCTGAACGAGCCCGTCGACTTGCGCCGCACGACGAGCGCCCCCACGACCCGGTCGGGACGCACGAGCGGGATGGCGACGAGCGAGCGCCAGCCCGACCCGTGGAGCACGGCGAGGTGCGGGTCGAGCGGCCCGGGCGCGGCGTCGAGGTCGGGGATCTGGAGCACCCGCCGACCGCGCGCGGCCCGGCCCACCCAGGTGCGGTCGATGTGGATCTCCGCGGCCCGCAGCGCATCGATGACGTACTCGCTCGTGCCGTAGGCCGTGCGCACCCGGAAGAGTCCCGTCGCCTCGTCGAACTCCATCAGCGAGCCGCCGTCGGTGTCCGACAGCTCGACCGCGTGGCTGACGATCGTCGTCAGCACCTCGTCCGCGACGAGCGTCGAGCTGATCGCCTCCCCCACCTCGGCGAGCGCCTCGAGCTGGTCGACCTTGCGGGCGAGCTCGGCCGACCTGCTCTCGAGCGCCGAGAAGAGCTCGACGTGCCGAAGGGCGAGCGCCGCCTGCTCGGCGAACGTCGACAGGAGCTCCTCGGCGGCCTCGTCGAAGGGCGCGACCTGCGTGCGCCACACGTTGAGGGCGCCGACGACCTGGTCGCCGACCACCATCGGTGCGCCCATCATCGTCCGGTAGCCACCGACCCGCTGGAAGTCGGTGCGACGGTAGTCCGGATCGGCGAGGACGTCCTCGATCTGGTGCACCCTCCGGTCGATGGTGACCCGTCCGACCAACGTCGCGCGGTCGCGGACGATCGGGTGCTGCGAGACGAAGTCGACGAACTCCGGCGTCAGTCCGCTCGACCGCGCGAGCACGAACGAGTCATCCTGCACGAGGTAGATCTGCGCGACCTGCGCGCCGAGGAGCCGCCGGGCGCTGTCGACGACCGCGTCGAAGACCTCGTCACGGCTGGCGGCGCCGCCCGTCGTCGAGGCCGTGAGGACCTTGAGGATGTCGCTCGTGGCCCGCAGCTGCTCCTGCGTCGTCGCCAGCCGGTCGGCGAGCTGGTGGGCACCCCCGACCGCCTCGTCGCCCGTCTCTTCGAACCCGCTCATGCGAGTCCCCCATCGACCTGTGAGTCCCTGTGGTCCCCCACCGAGTGTCCTCCCCGAACGGTCGGCGCACCATGGGAATCCGAAGAGCTCGACGCCGGGGTCCAGCCGGCGCCCCGCGAGGCAGCGCGCAGATGACTGCACCCGGCACCACCTCACCCCTACTCTGAAGACGAGCGCCCCGGGGGAACGGGCCCGCTCGCCCTGCTACGGAAGGACTTTCATGCCTGACTCCAGCACCGTTGCCGGCCCGACTCCTGACCTCACGCGCAAGGCCGTGGCCGAAGCCGTCGGAACGTTCATCCTCGTCTTCTTCGCCGTGGGCGCCGCCGTCGTCGGCCTCGAGACGATGAGCAGGCTCGCCGTCGCCGTGGCCTTCGGCTTCGTGCTGCTCGCACTGGCGTACGCCATCGGCCCCGTCTCGGGCTGCCACGTCAACCCCGCCGTCACCCTCGGCGTGCTCATGCGCAAGGGCATCACGACGACCGAGGCGATCTACTACTGGATCGCCCAGCTCGTCGGTGCGATCCTCGGCGCGGCCCTGCTCAAGCTCATGGTCTCGAGCTTCGGTGGCGTCAAGGACGAGACCGGCGCCCTCGGGACCAACAACTGGGGCGCGACGATCACCGCGGGTGGCACCTTCGTGCTCGAGGTCGTCCTCACCTTCCTCCTCGTCCTCGTCGTCCTGCTCGTGACGAGCCGGGCCGCGGCACCGGGCTTCGCCGGACTCGCGATCGGACTCGTGCTCACCGTGATCCACATCGTCGGCATCCCGCTCGACGGCACCTCCGTCAACCCGGCCCGGTCCATCGGGCCTGCCCTGCTCAACGGCGGCGAGCCGCTGGCTCACGTGTGGATGTTCATCGTCGCGCCGCTCATCGGCGGTGCCATCGCGGCCCTCGCCTCCCCGTACTTCGAGACGGCCGTCTCGAAGACCGACACCGACCCGACGGGCGCCGACGTGCCGGCCTGACCGTGCTTCGCCGACTGTCCAACCTTGTGGCGCGCGCCTGCCCCATGATGAGTCCATGAGCGACGCATCCGGGGGCAGGCACGGGTCGAGCAGGCCGAAGGGCCGTGCCGCCGTCCGGTGGGTGGCCGCCCTGGCGGTGCTGGCCTGGCTCGCCATCGGGGGCGTCGGTGGTCCCCTGGTGGGGCGGCTGTCCGAGGTCGCCACCAACGACAACGCGAACTTCCTTCCCCCGTCGGCGGAGTCGACGTCGGTGAGCAAGCTCGTGGGCCGCACGACCGACACCCAGACACTCCCCTACCTCGTCGTGGTCGAGCGGCAGAGCGGGCTGACCCCGGCGGACCTCACGGCCGTCCAGCGATACGTCGACGGCATCCCCGGCCTGAAGCTCGCCGACCCCGGACGCACGGTCGGCGAGTTCCTGCAGTCGCCCCCGACCCTCGCGATCCCCAGCCAGGACAAGCAGGCTGCGCTCGTCCCCGTCGCCTTCCTCGCCGACAAGGCCGAGGACACCATCGCCGGGAACACCGCGTTGTATGCCGTCGCGCAGGCCCTGCGCGAGTCCGCTGCGTCGACGTTGGGTGCGTCCGGCCTGACCGTCCACGTCACGGGTGCCGGCGGCTTCTTCGCCGACTTCATCATCGCCTTCGGCGGCATCGACGGCATCCTTCTGCTCGTCGCCCTCGGCGTCGTCTTCCTCATCCTGCTCATCGTCTACCGCAGCCCGATCCTGCCCTTCGCCGTGCTCATCTCGGCCGTGTTCGGCCTGTCCCTCGCGGCGCTCGTCGTCTTCCCCCTCGCCAAGAACGGCACGATCAGCCTGAGCGGCCAGAGCCAGGGCATCCTGTCGATCCTCGTCGTCGGCGCCGCGACCGACTACGCCCTGCTCCTCGTCGCGCGCTTCAAGGAGGAGCTGCACGACGAGGAGTCGACGTGGGCGGCGATGAAGATCGCGTGGCGGGCCTCGCTCGAGCCGATCGCCGCGAGCGCTGCCACCGTCGTCCTCGGCCTGCTCTGCCTGCGCCTGTCGGATCTCGGCAGCACCAAGGGTCTCGGCCCCGTCGGCGCGCTGGGCATCGTCGGCGCCTTCGTCGCGTCCCTGACCTTCCTGCCCGCGCTCCTGCTCCTCATCGGCCGACGCGTCTTCTGGCCGCAGGTGCCCCACGTCGACCACGTGCACAGCGCGGACGCGGTGGGCACCCGCGGCATCTGGGGCCGGGTCGCCGGCATGGTCGGGCGCCACCCCCGGCGCACGTGGGTGGTCACCCTCCTCGCCCTCGCGACCTGCGCGGCGTTCCTGCCGACGCTCAACGCGCGGGGCATCGCCCAGTCCGACCTCTTCCTCACCCAGGTGGACTCCGTCACCGGGCAGGAGGTGCTCGCGCGCCACTTCCCCGCCGGCTCCGGCTCCCCCGTCCAGGTCGCCGCCCCCGAGGCCAAGGCCGATGCCGTGGTCGCGGTGCTCGAGTCGACCGACGGGGTCAGCAGCCCACAGGTGGGGCTCGTCCCCGGCCAACCGCCGAAGGTCGTCGACGGCCAGGTCATCGTGCAGGCCACGCTCGACGCCGCCGCCGACAGCGTCGCGGCCGAGGACACCATCGAGACGCTGCGCGCCTCCCTCGACCGGGTCGGCTCCGACGTGCTCGTGGGAGGGACCACCGCGACGAACCTCGACGTGCGCCTCGCCAGCGAGCGCGACCTCAAGGTCATCATCCCGACGATCCTCGCCGTCATCTTCGTCGTGCTCATGCTGCTGCTGCGCTCGATCGTGGCGCCGCTCGTCCTCGTCGCCGCGAACGTCCTGTCGTTCGCCGCGACGATGGGCGTCTCCGCGATCGCCTTCAACCACGTCTTCGGGTTCCCGGGCTCCGACCCGTCGACGCCGCTCTACGGCTTCGTCTTCCTCGTCGCACTCGGCATCGACTACTCGATCTTCCTCATGACGCGCGTCCGTGAGGAGTCGCGCACCCGTGGCACGCGGCCCGGCATCCTCGTGGGCCTCGCGGTGACGGGCGGTGTCATCACGAGTGCGGGCATCGTCCTCGCCGCGACCTTCTCGGCCCTCGCGGTGCTGCCGATCCTCTTCCTCGTCCAGATCGCCTTCATCGTCGCCTTCGGCGTCCTGCTCGACACGCTCATCGTGCGCAGCCTGCTCGTCCCGGCGGTGTCCTACGACCTCGGCGACCGCATCTGGTGGCCCATCGGTCTCCGCCGGACGCCCCGGCCGGCGGCGGGAGCCGGCGCGATCGACAGCGAGGGATCCGGAGCACCGCGGACTAGTGCGGCTTCAGGACGATCTGCAGAGCGATGACCGTGAGCCCGACCAGTCCCCCGGCGAGCGCGCCGGCGACCAGCCACGGTCCCCGCAGGCCGGCCCGGCTGCTCGCGACCGCCGACAGGAAGGCCAGGGTCAGCAGCCCGGTGAGCTCCACGGCGGGAAGGGTGTCGGCGTTCCCCAGCGCTGTCACCCGACCGATGACCAGGACGGCGAGCGGGGGCACGGCGGCCAGCAGGAGGTGCACCTGCCGGCGCGCCACCGCCAGCCATTCCGCGCTTGTGAGCCTCCGCTTCACCGCAGCATGCTCATGGAGGACCTCCGAGAACGCGTGCGCCAGGCACACGGCCACGATCGGTGACACGACGACGACGGCAGCGGATGGGAACGACAGGTCGGACCAGCCGGAGTAGGCGGACAGCACGGCCATCACGACGATGGTCGCGTAGGTCAGCCGCTCCAGGTCCAGGTCGACCCCGGCGACGCGCACCGAATGCGGATCTTGACTCGTCACGCGGACAAGGCTCGCACGGAAATGGCGGCCGCTCAGCGGATCATCGGACGACGTTGCGCCGCAGACCTGCCACGGAGGGGCTCGTTGGTACTAGCCTGACAAGCGCTGAGGTTGAGGCAGCCCGAGCGGGGGACGGACCCATGAGCGAGAGCGGTACGTCGGCGTCGAGCGCGGACACCGAGACCCCACCCTTCGCGCTGGACGCCGACGAGGTCGTGGCCGCGGCCGGCTCAGACACGGACTCCGGTTTGACCGGGGCGCAGGTCGCGAGTCGCCGGGCAGCCTTCGGCCCCAACGCGATCGCCGCCGAGAGACCGCCGTCCGTCTGGGCCGTCGCCGCGAGCCAGCTGCGCGATCCGATGAACATCATGCTCGTGGCCGTCGTGGTCGTGAGCCTTGCCATCGGCCAGGTGTCGACCGGAGTGATCGTCGGTCTGCTCATCGTCCTCAACCTCGCCCTCGGCACCCGGCAGGAGCTGACGGCCCGCGCCAGCGTCGACGCCCTCGCCAAGATGCAGACACCGCAGGCGCGGGTCGTCCGTGACGGCGCCCTCTCCCTCGTCCCCGCCACCGAGATCGTGCCCGGGGACGTGGTGCAGGTCGAGGCAGGCGACATCGTCCCGGCGGACGGACGCATCGTCCGTTCCGCCACCCTCGAGGCCCAGGAAGCCGCGCTGACCGGGGAGAGCGTGCCGATAGCCAAGGACCACTCCGCGCTGGGATCCGTGGACGTCGCTCTCGGCGACCGGACCAACATGCTCTTCCAGAACACGTCCGTCACACGCGGCACCGGCACCATCGTGGTCACGGCGACCGGGCAGCGGACGCAGATGGGCCAGATCGCGACCATGCTCAGCTCGGTCACGCGAAAGCGTTCACCGCTGCAGAAGGAGCTCGACACCCTCACCAAGGTGCTGGGCGTCATCGCCTGGGGAGCGGTCGCCGTCATCGTCGTCGTCGGTCTCGTCCGCGGGACGCCGGCCAAGGACCTGCTGCTGCTGGGCACGGCGATGGCCGTCTCCGCGATCCCCACGGGAATGCCGGCCTTCGTCTCCGGACTCCTGTCGATGGGCGCCAAGCAGCTGGCTGCGTCCAAGGCCGTGGTCAAGAACCTCACCGACGTCGAGACACTCGGGTCGACGAGCGCGATCAACACCGACAAGACGGGCACGCTGACCCTCAACGAGATGATGGTGTCCACGCTGTACGCGAGCGGGTCGTGGTTCACCGTCGACGGCGAGGGCTACCGCAAGAGCGGGGCGATCCGGGCCGTGGCCGGCACGCCGGTCCCGGACTTCACGCGTCTGGGCCTCGGGTTGTGCCTCGACAGCGACGCAGTGGTCGGCGACGACGGCTCGGTGATCGGAGACCCCACCGAGGCGGCGCTGGTGGTGCTCGCCGCGAAGCTCGGGATCGACGCCGAGGAGACCCGCCGAACCTACCCGCGCCTGGCCGAGGTGCCCTTCGACTCCGAGTACAAGTTCATGGCCACGTTCCACCGGGTGACCCTCGAGGGGGCCGAGCACCTCATCGAGCTCGTCAAGGGCGCCCCCGACGTCGTCATCGCCCGCTGCACCCTGGCGGGTGGTCCGCTGAGTGGCTCGCAGGTCCCCATCGGGCAGGCGCTCGACGGCCTCCTGGAGGCCAACGAGCGGATGGGCGGCAAGGGACTGCGCGTGCTCGCGTTCGCGGCTCGCCTCGTCGCCGACGACGAGGTGGCGACCATGGACGCCGACCCCATGGCTCTGACGCAGGACCTGTCCTTCGTCGGGCTCGCCGGGATCATCGACCCCCTGCGCACCGAGGCGAGGAGCGCTGTCGCGACGGCCCTGACGGCCGGGATCGACGTGCGGATGATCACCGGTGACCACGCCGTCACGGCTCAGGCGATCGGCCAGGAGCTGGGGCTGGGTCCGGGGGCCATCAGCGGCGCCGATCTGCAGGCGCTGAGCGACGAGGAGCTGAAGCAGCAGCTGCCGATGCTGCACGTGTTCGGCCGCGTCACGCCCGAGGACAAGCTCCGGCTGGCTCGGGCGATGCAGGAGGAGGGGATGATCGTCGCGATGACCGGTGACGCCGTCAACGACGCCGCCGCCCTCAAGCAGGCAGACATCGGCGTCGCGATGGGGAGCGGCAGCGAGGTGACCAAGCAGGCCGCACGCATGGTGCTCACGGACGACAACTTCGGGACGCTCGTCCATGCCGTCGAGATCGGGAGGCGCGCGTACGACAAGGTCGTCTCGTACGTGCGCTACCAGATGACCCAGCTGCTCTCGCTGGTGTTCCTCTTCCTTGCGGCAACCGTGTTCGACGTCAACCGCGGTGTCGCGATGACCCCGACCATGGTGCTCTTCCTGCTGTTCTTCGCGACGGCCGTCGGTGTCATCGTCATCGCCGTCGACCCGGGTGACCCCGACGTCATGAGCCGGCCTCCCCGCGACCCCGGCCTCACCATCACGAACCGGTCGGCCGTCGTCATGTGGCTGGCCTACGCGGCGGTCCTGTTCGTGGCCGCCTTCTTGCCGTTGGTGCTCGGGCCGGACGAGCCGAGCCCCACGCGAGCATCCGTGTCGATGACGATGACGTTCGTGGTGATGGGCCTGGGCACCGCGTTCAACGCGGTGGTCAACCGGCGCGACCCCACCAGCGGACTCACGCCCCCGATCCTCAGGGCGCTGGCGATCGCCCTGATTCCGGTCGGCATGCTCCTCCTGGCGACCCAGCTGCCGACGTTGCAGCAGGCACTGCTGACCTCCGAGCTCACGCCGGGCCAGTGGCTCGTCTGCGCAGCCCTGGCAGCCGCGCTCCCCGCCGTCGTCGAGCTCGGCAAGCTGGTCAGGCGGCGCCGGCACGCGCCGGCGGACGCCCTCGACCCGCAGTCGGCGGTCGCGCCTGCCCGCGCCCTGACGACGCCGCGCGCCTGAGCGCCGACCCGAGAGCTTTCAGGTCGCCCCGCCCACCGGCGAAACCTCGACGTCGTCCTTCCTCGTCAGCTCACCGGCGATGTCGCGTTGCATCATGTCGGCGACGACGCCGGTGTCGAGGCCCTGGCCGAGCAGGACCGCGAGCTTGGTGAGCGCGGCCTCGCACGTCATGTCGTAGCCCGGCACGGCGCCGGCCCGCATCAGTGCCGACCCGGTCGCGTACGCCCCCGGCTGCACCGATCCGCGGACGCACTGGGTGACGACGACCACGACGATGTCCTCGGCCGTGGCGGCCTCGACGACGGCCATGAACTCCCGGTCGTTCGAGGGTCCGTTGCCCGCCCCGTAGGCCTCGATGACGAGTCCCTGCAGCGGGGGTCGGCACAGGTTCGCGAGGATCGAGGCCGAGAACCCGGGAAAGAGCCGCACCGCTGCCACCTCCCCCAGCCGTCCGGCCCGGAGCTCGGGTTCGCCCTCGGCGGGGCGCACCAGGGTGTGCCGGACGTCGATGTCGATGCCGATCGCGGCGAGCGGTGGGAAGCGTGGCGAGTCGAAGGCGTCGAGGCCCGAGGCGTCGACCTTCGTCGCCCGGTTGCCTCGCAGCAGCACCTCGCCGAAGAGCAGCGTGCTCTCCGGGACGTCGGACCGCGCCGCGACCTGGAGCGCCCCGATGAGGTTCTGCCGCCCGTCGCTTCGGGTGCGGGCGACGGGGATCTGCGAGCCGGTGACGATGACCGGCTTGCCGAACGACGGAAGCAGGAACGAGAGCGCGGACGCCGTGTAGGCCATCGTGTCCGTCCCGTGCAGGACGACGAACCCCCGGTGACGGCTGCGGCGCTCGTGGAGGACTCGCGCGATGGCGCACCAGTCGTCGGGCGTCGCGTTGGCGGAGTCGATGGGTGGGTCGAGCTCCTCGAAGACGATCGGGGGCAGCTCCCCTCTCGAGTTCTCCACGATCCAGTCGACATAGGGGGCGAGCGCACCCGCCACGGGCGCGTAGCCGTCCGGGGTGTCGACCATCCCGATGGTCCCACCGGTGTGAAGCACGAACACGCTGTCGCTCACGTGTCTCCCTTGGTCGGATCCCGGACTCTCGCGAGTCGACGCCCCAGGCCGCCGGTCCCGGCGGCCTGTGCCGCTCACCGTGGCACCGGACGCTCCGCCGTGTCCAGAGCCTCGCCAGGACGCGCTCGGCGGACGGCCACCACTCCCGTGAGCGGGCCACCGTACGCGGTGCACTCACCCCGTCCGGATGATCCGCAGCAGCCTGCCCGGTGTCACGCTCGGGGGGTGTCGATCATGAGGCGGAGGTCCGGGGATGGCTGCCCCTCGGCCGTCGACGGTGGGTGACGGTGGCCCCGGCTCCTGACGGGCGGACAGCTGCCGCGGCGCCCCTGACGGCCTCGCGGTCCTTCCACGTCATGTCCAAGCCCACCGGCGCCGTCTGCAACCTCGACTGCGAGTACTGCTTCTTCCTGTCCAAGGACGAGCTCTACCCGGGCAGCACCTTCCGGATGGACCCGCAGGTCCACGAGGCGTACATCGGCCAGCTCCTCGCGGCCCAGCGCGGCGCCGACGAGGTGGTGGTGGCGTTCCAGGGCGGCGAGCCGACCCTCATGGGTCTCGACTTCTTCCGACGAACGCTCGAGCTGGAGGAACGTCTCGCCGCGCCGGGTCAGCGCATCCTCAACACCCTGCAGACCAACGCCACGCTCCTCGACGACGAGTGGTGCGCCTTCCTGCGCGACCACCACTTCCTCGTCGGCGTCTCGATCGACGGACCACGCGAGATGCATGACGCCTACCGCGTCGACAAGGGCGGCAAGCCCACCTTCGACCGGGTCATCCGCGGTCTCGAGGCGCTCAAGCGCAACGGGGTCGAGTGGAACGCCCTCACCACGGTGAACGCGGCCAACGGCGACCACGGCCGGGAGGTCTACGGCTTCCTGCGCGACGAGCTCGGGGCCACGTTCGTGCAGCTCATCCCCATCGTGGAGCGGGTGACGGCCGAGCTGCTCCCGCTTGCCGAGTCGGGGTGGGGCGCCCGGTCCGGTGACCGGCCGCTCTACGTGCAGGACGGCAGCCTCGTCACCCACCGCACGGTCAGTGCACACCAGTACGGCCGCTTCCTCGTCGACGTCTTCGAGGAGTGGGCCCGCCACGACGTCGGCGACGTCTTCGTCTCGATGTTCGACACCGCCCTCGCCCACTGGATGGGCATGGACCAGGCCGGCCTGTGCGTCCATGCCCGCACGTGTGGGGACGCCGTCGCGCTCGAGCACAACGGCGACCTCTACTCCTGCGACCACTACGTGGAGCCGGGCTACCTCCTCGGCAACATCAGGCAGGGACGAACGCTGCTCCAGCTCGTCGACTCGCCCCAGCAGCGCGCCTTCGGACAGGCCAAGCTCGACACGCTGCCGGCCTACTGCCGCTCGTGCGACGTCCGGTTCGCCTGCAACGGCGGCTGCCCCAAGGACCGCTTCCTCACCGCCCCCGACGGCGAGGCCGGCCTGCACTACCTCTGTGAGGGCTACCAGCTCTTCTTCCGACACGTCGACGCACCCATGCGCGTCATGGCGTCCTTGTTGCGTCGGGGCCGGGACGCCACGGGGCTGAGGGAGTGGTATGCCGTCCGCGACGCCGAGCGCCGCCCGGGTGACCCATGCTCATGCCTCGGTGGCGCCGTGTGGGCGGACTGCCATGGGGCCGGCACGAGCGATGACGCGCGCCCCTGACCACGGCTCGCGTGAGCGCCGACCTTCTCATCCGCCGAGGGTGAGGCACAGGGCACCGTCCCCGTCACATGCTGGGCGGAGCCCCGCCTGAGGAGCACCCGTACCTTCGTCGGATCCGCGAGCGCCGACGATCGTGAGCAGTCGCGAGCAAGGAGTCATGACATGGCGCAACCGTTTCGTGGTGTGGTCAACGTCGACATCAGGGACTCGGTGGAGGACTGGGCCCCGTTCGCCCCGCCGAAGGCACCCGAAGGGTCGCCCAACGTCGTGTACATCGTGCTCGACGATGTCGGGTTCTCCGCCATGAGCTGCTACGGCGGCCCCATCGAGACCCCGAACATCGACAAGATCGCCGGTGACGGGGTGCGCTACACCCAGTGGCACACGACGGCCCTGTGCTCGCCCACCCGGTCGTGCCTGCTCACCGGACGCAACCACACCCGGAACTCCATGGCGTGCATCACGGAAGGGGCCAGTGGCTTCGCCAACGCCAGCGGCACCATCCCGCCCGAGAACGGGATGCTTCCGGAGATCCTCGGCGAGCGGGGCTGGAACACCTACATGGTCGGCAAGTGGCACCTGTGCCCCACGGTCGAGATGAACCTCGCCTCGACGCGTCGCAACTGGCCGACCGGGCGCGGCTTCGAGCGCTGGTACGGGTTCCTCGGGGCCGAGACCAGCCAGTGGTACCCGGAGATCACCTACGACAACCACCCGGTCGACCAGCCGAGATCGCCCGAGGAGGGATACCACTTCGGTGAGGACATCACCGACAAGGCCATCGAGTTCATCATGGACGCCAAGGCCGTCGCGCCGGACAAGCCCTTCTTCCTCTACTACGCACCGGGTGCCGCGCACGCGCCGCACCACGCGCCCAAGGCGTGGATCGAGAAGTACGCCGGGCGCTTCGACGCGGGCTACGAGGCGATGCGTGAGGCCACCCTGGCCCGTCAGGTCGAGATGGGCATCGTCCCGGCGAACACCGAGCTCCCACCGATGAACCCGATCGGCACGCCGGAGACGCGCACCGGCCCGGACGGCCAGCCGTTCTCGGCCGTCGACACCACGCGGCCGTGGGACTCGCTGTCCGAGCAGGAGCGGCGCCTCTTCGCCCGGATGGCGGAGGTGTACGCCGGTTTCCTGTCCCATGCCGACGCCCAGATCGGTCGGTTGCTCGACTACCTCGAGGAGACGGGCCAGCGGGAGAACACCATGGTCATCCTCGTCTCGGACAACGGTGCGAGTGGTGAGGGCGGCCCGGACGGGTCGGTCAACGAGATGTTGTTCATGAACGGCATCCCCGACGACATCGACGTCAACCTCGCCATGCTCGACGAGCTGGGCGGGCCCAAGACGTACAACCACTACCCGAACGGGTGGGCGATGGCGTTCAACACGCCCTTCAAGATGTGGAAGCGCTACGAGTTCAACGGAGGCACCTCCGACCCGTGCGTCATCTCGTGGCCGGCCGGCATGACCTCCAAGGGTGAGATCCGGGAGCAGTACCACCACGCCATCGACCTGGTGCCCACCGTCCTCGACGCCCTCGGCATCGAGGCCCCGGAGACCATCAAGGGCCACACGCAGAGCCACTTCGACGGCGTCAGCATGCGCTACAGCTTCGACGACCCCGAGGCCCCCGGTCGGCGGCAGACGCAGTTCTACTCGATGCTGGGCTCGCGGGGCATCTGGCACGACGGCTGGAAGGCCATCACCACGCACCCGACGATCAGCGGTTGGTCGCACTTCAACGACGACGAGTGGGAGCTCTACCACGTCGAGGTCGACCGCTCCGAGCTGCACAACCTGGCGGCGGAGCAGCCCGACAAGCTCCGTGAGATGGTCAACCTCTGGTACGCCCAGGCCGGCGCCAACGAGGGGTTCCCGCTCGATGACCGTTCGGCGCTGGAGATCCTCGTGTCCCCCCGGCCCCAGCTGTCGGCCCCGCGCGACCGGTACGTCTACTACCCCAACCACGCCGAGGTGCCCGAGGCCCAGGCCGTCGTGGTGCGCGGCCGGTCCTTCGTCATCGGCGCACTGGTCGACATCCCCGAGCCCGGCGCCCAGGGCGTGCTCTTCGCCCAGGGGTCGCGGTTCGGCGGACACAGCCTCTACGTCAAGGACAACCGGCTGCACTACGTCAACAGCTTCGTGGGCCTGTTCGAGCAGAGGGTCGTCGCGACCGAGGACCTGCCCACCGGCGAGAACCTCATCCTGTCGGCGTCGTTCGTCAAGGACGGCACGGAGCAGACCCCCGTCGCCACCGGCACCCTGTCGCTCTACCACGGCGACACCCTGGTCGGAGAAGGCCAGATCAAGCTCCAGCCCGGCAGCTACATGATCGCCGGGGAGGGACTGGCGGTGGGCCGCGACATGGGCGACCCGGTCACGCAGGACTACCCCGGCGAGCGCCCGTACCGGTTCACGGGAGGCACCATCAGGCGCGTCGCCGTCGACGTGAGCGGCGAGCCCTACGTCGACCTGGAACGTGAAGCGCAGGGCATGTTGATGCGTGAGTGAACCGCCACCGACCCCCGCAGGGTCGTCACACGATCGGTCCCCACGAAGGCCGCACGGGCCCACGGCTGGAGCATGAGCATGCATGAGGACGAGCGTGGTCGGGCCGAGTCACCGGCCGACCTCGCACCACGGGGGCGGGTGCTCGACGAGATCCGCACACCGCGGGCGGCGGCCATCGCCGGGATCGCCTTCGCCGTGCTCCTGGGGGCGGTCGTCATCCTCATGTACCTGGCGCTCCCGGGCACCGGCGGCCGCTCGACGTGGATCACCGATGCGGAGCGCCGCGGCAGGGTCACGCTGGCGACGCAGCTCACCCCGTACGCGGGCATCGCCTTCCTGTGGTTCATCGGGGTGATCCGTTCCCGTCTCGGGCACCGCGAGGACAAGCTCTTCGCGACAGCCTTCCTCGGGTCGGGCCTGCTCTTCGTCGCCATGCTCTTCGCCGCATCTGCAGACGTCGGAGCGCTGCTCGCCCTCTACGACGGGCCCGACAGCGTCTCGCCGGAGTACGTCCGGCAGGTGGGGGCGGTCAGCACGGCCCTCCTGACGACGTTCGGCATCCGCATGGCAGCGGTCTTCACGATGGTCGTCACGAACCTCGGCCGTCGCACCGGGATCGTGCCACGCTGGCTCGTCGCCGTGGGGTTCGTCGTCGCGCTGGTCCTGCTCCTCGCACCACCGCGGACGGTCTGGGCCGTCCTGCTCTTCCCGTTGTGGGTCTTGCTCCTCAGCCTGCACCTGCTGGTCACGTCGTTCCGACCGGAGCCGGCGACGGCGTAGGGCAGCGCAAGGAGCCGTGGAGCCCTGAGCGGGCCCCACGGCCCGAGTCACGCGTCAGCGGCGATCGCGGCGATCGTCGCGCCGGTCCTCACGGCGTTCACCGCGCCGGTGAATCCCGTGCGCGACGACGACGGCGCCGCCGACGGCGGCCACTGTCCTTCTCCTGCGCCTGGCTGCGAGTGGCATGTCAGGCTCCTTCCTCTTCGTCGGACTCGATGGCGGCGATGACGGCCTGGATCGGGATGCGCCCGCTGGCCACGAGCTGGCCGCCGGCGTGACGCACCGCCGCGCCGAAGGGAGCCGCCCACAGGTTCTCCCAGACCAGGACGGCCGCCGAGCTGCCGGGCTCGATGGTGTCGGCCAGGTCGGCGACGTCCTGCTCGCTGAGCAGCATGGCCAGCTCGGTCTCGTACGCACGGAGCTCGCCGATCTCCGAGTCCTCCAGGTCGGTCGCCTCGAAGGCCTCGAAGCTGCCGTCCTCCGCCTTCTTGAAGAACAGCAGGTCCAGGACCCGGATGAGCTCGCGATCCACGTAGTCCTTGAGGATCGGGGCGATCTTGCCGTTGAGGGTGCTGCCCTCGAACTCCACGACGATCCAGTCCACCGGACCGAGCTCGTCGACGTTGAGAGTCATGTCATCTTCTCCTTGAGGTGCGTCCGATGGATCGGTGCGTCCGATGGGGGACCGATCCCAACGCTAGGAGCCGCTCGTCCGTCCCGCGTCATCCGCCGGGGATGAGCCTCTCGCCGTGGGCACGCAGATGCGGGCCCGTCAGCCGGACTCGCACGTCACGGTGGAGCTGGCGAGGGGACTCGAACCCCTAACCGCCTGTTTACAAGACAGGTGCGCTACCAATTGCGCCACGCCAGCACGTCTCGGCGCGAGCGCCGCGGACGGGCGAAAGCGTAACCGAGCGGGACGGCATACGCCCAAACACCGGGCGCGAGCCGACGCCGGACATGAGAAGGACGGCCCCGCGCAAACCCAGGGGTTGGTCGCGCGAGGCCGTCCGGCTCAGTTGTATCAGGAACTCACGGGAGTCGCAGAGTCTGACCCACGAAGATGAGGTTCGGGTTGGTGACCCGGGCGCCGTTGGCCTTCCAGAGGGCCTTCCAGCCGCCGGCCACGTGGTAGCGCGCGGCGATCTTGCCGAGGGTGTCGCCGCTGTGCACGGTGACCTTGGCGCCCTTGGCGGTGTTCTTGACCGTGGGCTTCGTCGCGTACGTCTTCTTCTTGACGACCTTCTTCGTCGTCACGGGCTTCCGGACGGTCGACCGCGAGACCGGGGTCGTCGTTGCGCCACCGTTGGCCCGCGTCAGGCCGGCCCGCTGCGAGCACACCGGCCAGGCGCCGGGGCCCTGGGAGGCGAGCACGCGCTGCGCGATGGCGATCTGCTCGGCCCGCGTGGCGAGGTCGGCGCGCGACGCGAAGGCCGTGCCGCCGTAGCCGCGCCACGTGCTCTGCACGAACTGGAGGCCGCCGTAGTAGCCGTTGCCGGTGTTGATGTGCCAGTTGCCGCTCGACTCGCACTGGGCGACGCGATCCCAGACCGAGGCGGCCTTGGCCGACCCGCCCGTGGCGATGCCACCGACGATGGTGGCGGCTCCAGCGATTCCGACTCCCGCGATGCGCTGCTTGGCCGAGATCTTCTTGGCCGCAGCATGCTTGGACATGTACTGCATGGGTGATCCTTCCTGACGCGCGCCTGCGGGGTTAGCTGTCGGGTTGGGGCGTCAGGTGCCCCGTCGCGGATGCGACTTCACCCCGAGACCAGATCTCGTCCTCTTGACATGCGCTTCGACACACATGCACTCACTGGCCACACTGGGTCCCCCGTCCTCGCCCGGCCCACGGGTGTGGGCTACATCCCTGGCTGGCGAGGCTCGGCGCGCTCAGGGAACGGATAAATGGGTGTCCATGTGAAGTTGTGGGAGCGTTCGTGTGGAGCCGGACGCGACGAAGCGACCCGGGAGCCGAGTGGTGCTGCTCCCGTTCGACCCGAAAGTCGAGGCCGCCGAGCACTGACGGTACGGGAGGTTTCCGCAGCGCACAAGGCACGTCGAGACACTTCCGTGATCTTTTTTTCAGCCCCAGATGCAGGTCGATGCGCTATGCACACAGGCCCCGCACAGAGGCCGCCCGGACGCCCCACAGGCCCCGCCCCGCACGCTCACCGTCTCGTGCGCCGAGCCGTCACTTCCCGAAAGGGTTCGTCGTGAACGGGTCCCACGTGAGGCTCGACCCGTGCTGCAGGGCCACGAGCGCAGCCGCGACGCCGAAGACGGCGAGCAGCCCGGACACGATCTGCGCGGCCAGGCCGGCCGGCACGAGGCGCCGCGCCATCGAGCGCGAACCGCGTCGCAGTGAGGCGCCGCCGGGGCCCCACCACAGCATGAGCAGGCCGAGGACACCGCCGATCGCGAGCGTGATCGGTGTGCCCGGGCCGAGGTCGGTCCCCTGCGTGCCGGCGAGGAGCAGGGCGGCCGCGAAGACGCCGGCGAGCGCCACCGCCACGGGCAGGAGCAGCCCGACCCCGGTTGCGATGATGCCGACGACGAGGTGCCACGGGCTCGACACGACGGCGAAGGGCACGTCGCTGCGCCGGCGGCCGAAGTCGTAGCGGCGCAGCACGAGCGCCGTCACCGAGCGATCGGTGGCCCGGGCGAGCGCCGACAGGACGACGAGCACGACGAGGGCGATGCCCGGCCACGCCATGAGGGCACCGACCCAGGCGATCGCGACGGCGGCGAGCAGGCCGGTGCGCATCGGCAGTCCGATGCGCGGGTCGCCCTCGCGCTGGGCGGGCTCGTCGTCCTCGTCCCACTCGTCGTCGGGCCAGTAGCCGTCCTGCGGAGCCGGTTCGACGTCCTGGCCGCCGCGCCCGTGTCGGGCATCGTAGGCCTGGGCGCCACCCCAGTCGTCCGGCGACGTGGGCTCGTCGTCCCAGCCGTGGTCGTATGCCGCCGGGCCGGGATCGGGCGACCGTGGACCGGTCGGGGGCGGGGCCCACCGCACCGGGTTCCCCGCGGCCGCACCAGCGCCCACGGCGCCTGCCGTGCCTGCTGTGCCTGCTGTGCCGACGGGCGGCATGACGGCGGTGCTGCCGTGCTGCACGACCTGGGTGTCTCCGGGGGTCGCGCTGACGCGGCCGTCGTCCCACGGGTTGCCGCTCGGCGTCGGCACGGTCGCCGCGCGGCCGGCGGCGTAGAGCTCGAGCGCCGCGATGACCTCGTCGGCGTGGGGGCGAAGCCGCGGGTCGGGAGAGAGGGACGCGCGCAGCAGCGGCACGAGGCGCGGGTCGACGCCCTCGAGGTCGACGTCACCGGCACGGACGCGGGTGAGCACGGCGTCCATGCGGGCGCGGCCGAACGGCGGACGGCCCGACGCGGCATACGTGATCGTGGCGGCCCAGCCCCACCAGTCGGTGGCGTCGGTGATGGCGGCACCCTCGACGAGCTCGGGCGAGAGGTAGCCTGGCGTGCCCATGACGAGCCCGCCGACGGTGTGGCGCACGTCGTCCTGCAGGTGCGCGATGCCGAAGTCGATGAGGACCGGGTCGCCGTCCTCGATGAGGACGTTGCCCGGCTTGATGTCGCGGTGGACGACCCCGCACGCGTGGATGGCGCGGATCGCCTCGGCGATCCCGCGGGCCAGGCGGAGCAGGTCCGCCGGGGCCAGCGGGCCGTGGTCCTCGACGACCTCGTCGAGGGCCGGGCCCGGCACGTAGCGGGTCACGATGTAGGGGCGGGGCGCCATGACGTCGGCGTCGATGACGCTCGCGACCCGCGCGTCGCGGATGCGCGAGAGGGTGTCGACCTCACGGGACAGGCGCTGCCGGGCGTCGGCGTCGTGCGCGACGTGGGCGCGCAGGACCTTGATCGCGACGGCACGGCCGCGCGGGTCGAGGGCGAGGTGGACCACGCCCATGCCGCCCTCGCCGATCTCCTCGATGAGGCGGTACGGGCCGATCCGCTGCGGGGACCCCGGCCCGCCGGGGCGCGCTGCCACGGGCACGCCACCGGTACGCGCGCCGGGCCGCGGGTTGGGCACCCGCTCGGTCCGGTCGTACGCAGTCATACCCCTACGGTATGCGACGGGGGCGCCACGGCAGGAACCCTGCGGCAGCGAGCCTCGGAGTGTCCTCGTTCGTCGGTTCTGTCCGGTTTCTCCAGAGCGTCAGCTGCTGATGTAGTCGCGCAGCTGATCGCGCTCGGACTGGAGCTCGGAGAGCCGGTGCTTGACGATGTCGCCGATGCTGACGATGGCGGCGAGCTTGCCGTCGGCGTCGACGATCGGCACGTGGCGCACCCGCATCTCCGTCATCGTCCCCGCGAGGTCGGCGATGTTGTCGTCGGCCGAACCGGTGGTGACCTCGCTCGTCATGATCTGCGACACCGGCGCCTCGAGCACGCTCGTGCCGGTGCTGTGGAGGTGCCGGACGATGTCGCGCTCGCTGACGATCCCGTCGACGCTCGAGCCGTCCGTGCTCACCACGACCGCGCCGATGCGGTGCTCGGCCAGCAGGCCGAGCAGGCCTGCGACCGTCTCGTCGGGCTTGATGGTGATGACCTCGCTGCCCTTCTTGCGCAGCACGTCAGAAATCTTCACGGCGACTCCTTCACCTCGGCGCGATGCCCTCAGGCGGCCACCCGCTCCACCAGAGATGCCCTGTCTCGACCCTAGAGCGGGACCGCACCGGGCGCCACCGTTCGCTCGTTAGAGTGAGACCGATCGCGCCCCGCGGCGCCCCTCCCCCCGGGTCTGGGTACGTCGAGGGCCGTGCCCTCCCCTCGAGCAGCAGGAGCTGATTGCGTGTCGACCCCTCGGCCGACCTACGACCTCGTCATCGCCGCGAACCGCCTGCCCGTCGACAAGGTCATCACCGACGACGGCGAGGTCGAGTGGCGACGCAGCCCCGGCGGCCTCGTCACCGCGATGGAGTCGGTGATGCGCACGCAGCCCGGCGCCTGGGTCGGCTGGGCCGGAGACGCCGGTGAGGCACCCGAGCCGTTCGACGAGGACGGCATCCACCTGCACCCCGTGCCGCTGTCGACCGACGAGGTCCGGGACTACTACGAGGGCTTCTCCAACGACACCCTGTGGCCGATCTACCACGACGTCATCGTGCCGGCGACCTTCCACCGCGAGTGGTGGTCGAGCTACCAGACGGTCAACCGTCGCTTCGCCGAGGCCGTCGCCGAGGTCGCGGCCGAGGGCGCCACCGTGTGGGTGCAGGACTACCAGCTCCAGCTCGTCCCGGCCCTCGTGCGCCAGCTGCGACCCGACGTGCGCATCGGGTGGTTCAACCACATCCCCTTCCCGCCCGTCGAGCTCTTCGCCCAGCTGCCGTGGCGGGCCCAGCTGCTCGAGGGCCTGCTCGGGGCCGACTTCCTCGGCTTCCAGCGCCAGGCCGACGCCCGCAACTTCGTGCGCGCCTGCCGCCAGCTGCTCGGCGCCCAGACCAAGCGCGACCGCGTCACCGTCGAGGGCGCCCACCGCCAGGTCCGGGCGGCGGCCATCCCGATCTCCGTCGACTTCCAGGGACTCGAGGAGCTGGCGAAGCGCCCCGACGTCATGGAGCGCGCCCGCGAGATCCGCGAGAGCCTCGGCAACCCCAAGGTCCTCATGCTCGGCGTCGACCGGCTCGACTACACCAAGGGCATCCGGCACCGGCTCAAGGCCTACGAGGAGCTGCTGAGCGAGCGTCGCATCGGGCCGCCCGACGTCACGCTCGTGCAGGTCGCGACCCCGAGCCGCGAGCGCGTCGACGCCTACCGCAACCTCAAGAACGAGATCGAGCAGACCGTCGGCCGCATCAACGGCGAGCTCGGCAAGATCGGCGCCCCGGCCGTCCACTACCTGCACCACTCCTACCCGCGCGAGGAGATGGCGGCCCTCTTCCAGGCCGCCGACGTCATGCTCGTCACCCCGCTCCGAGACGGCATGAACCTCGTCGCCAAGGAGTACGTCACGTGCCGCCATGACCTCGGTGGCGCCCTCGTGCTGTCGGAGTTCACCGGCGCGTGGCACGAGCTGCACCAGGCCTTCGCGTGCAACCCGCACGACATCGAGGGGCTCAAGCAGACGATCCTGCGCGCCATCAACACCCCGGCCAAGGACAAGCAGCGGATCATGAAGGCGCTGCGCCGCCGCGTGTCCGACCACGACGTCCAGCGCTGGGCGGCTCGCTACCTCGCCGCGCTCGCCGCGGCGCCCGAGATGCCGGGGGCCGAGTCGCGCCCGCGGCCCACACCGCACGCTGAGGAGACACCGCTCATGCCGGCGCCCAGCGAGTCGTCCGGCACGTCGTCCGACAGTTCGGGCAGCGACTCCCGCGACGAATCCCACAGCGCGACGGACGGGACGCGGTCGTGAGCACCGGCGCACCGCCCACCGAGGCCCTCGAGGCCGCGACCTCCGCGGACGTCCTGCTCGTCGCGACCGACTTCGACGGGGTGCTCGCGCCGTTCGACGCCGACCCGATGCAGGCCACTCCCGTCGAGGGCACCGTCGAGACGCTCCGGTCGCTCGCGAGCCTGCCCGGCGTGCACGTCGCCGTCGTCTCGGGCCGCGACCTCGGCACGCTGCGTGAGCTCACCGGCATCACCGAGGACGAGCCGATCGTCCTCATCGGCAGCCACGGCGCCGAGTCGTCGAGCCCGGCCGTGCGCGAGGCCATGGAGGCGGCCGCCGTCACCCCCGACGACGAGGTGACGCTCGCGGAGCTGCGCACCGACATCGAGGCCCTCGTCAAGGAGCACCACCCCGAGGCCGGCATCGAGTACAAGTCGGCCGCCGTCGTCGTCCACGTCCGGGGCATCCCGCGCGAGACCGGCGACGCCGCGATCGCCGACGCCCGGCGGGTCGCCCTCGACCACCCCGGTGTCAAGGTGCTCAAGGGCAAGTCGGTGCTCGAGCTGTCGGTCTCCCACGCGGACAAGGGGTCCGCGGTCACTGCCCTCGGCCGCCACGTCGGCGCCGTCGCACGCGTCTACCTCGGCGACGACGTCACTGATGAGGACGCGTTCATGCGGATGCGTCGACCCGAGGACATCACGGTCAAGGTCGGCACCGGCTCCACGGCCGCCCGCTATCGCGTCGACGACGAGCAGGCGGTGGCCGCACTGCTGACGCGTCTCGAGCAGCTCAGCTCCGCCGCCCACACCCCGACCTGACCGACGCGACCGGGCCACCCGGCATACGCCCGCCACCGCAACCCCACCCGGGCGGACGTGTGGCGGCCCTCGCCGCTGATCTACCGTCACAACTCCGCCGGGGCGGGGTTCGTCGGGTGGCCGGCGGTCAGGGCAGGTATGCCGTCCGCTGGCGTCGGGTGACGCCCCTCAGTGGCGTCGGACGGCGCCGGTCGAGCCGCGGACCACGAGCTCGGGGCGGAAGACGTACTCCGCTCGGGGAGAAGGCTGCCCGGCGATCTCGTCGAGCAGGGCGCGCACGGTCGCAGCACTCATCGCGTTGACGCTCTGGCGAACCGTCGTCAGGGGCGGGTCGGTGAAGGCGATGAGCGTCGAGTCGTCGTAGCCGACGACCGAGAAGTCGCGCGGCACGTTGAGACCGCGCTTGCGAGCCTCGCGGATCGCACCGAGCGCCATGAGGTCCGAGCCGCACACGACGGCCGTGGCGCCGCGGTCGAGGAGGCGGCCGGCCGCGGTCGCGCCGCCCTCGACGCTGAACAGCGAGCGCTCGATGAGGTCGTCGACGTCGGAGCGACCCGTCAGCTCCTGCATCGAGTGGCGGAACCCGGCGATCTTGCGGATGACCGGCACGTAGCGGTCGGGTCCGACCGCGAGGCCGATCTCGCGGTGCCCGAGGCTCACGAGGTGCTCGAGCGCGAGACCCATCGAGGCGACGTCGTCGTTGCTGATGAAGGGCGCGTCGACACCCTCGATGTAGCCGTTGACGAGCACGAGCGGCAGGTTGCGGTCACGCAGCGCGACGTAGCGGGCCGAGTCGGTCGTCGTGTCGGCGTGCAGGCCGGAGATGAAGATGATGCCGGCGACGCCGCGCTCGAGGAGCATCTGGACGTAGTCGTCCTCGTGGACTCCCCCGGCGACCTGGGTGCACAGCACCGGGGTGTAGCCGTTCTGCGCGAGGGAGTTCTCGATGATCTGCGCGAACGCGGGGAAGATCGGGTTGGTCAGCTCGGGGACGATGAGCCCCACCAGCCCGGCGCTCTTGCGCCGCAGGCGACTCGGTCGGTCGTAGCCGAGGACGTCGAGCGCCGTCAGCACGGCCTGGCGGGTCGACTCGGCCACCCCGGGCTTGCCGTTGAGCACCCGTGACACGGTGGCCTCCGACACGCTCGCCTGATCGGCGATGTCACGCAGTCTTGCCTTCATCTCACCTCCCCCTTCGTCGCACGTGTCGTGGACCGTCGTCGGTCGGGCGCCACGTCCAGATGCTGACGCTCGGCCCCGAGGCGCTCAGTGTGACAGCACGTTTGCCGATCTTCGGAGCGGGTCCGTATGCCGGTGTGCCGGACTCGATGCCCGCGAGGTGTCGCGGGTCGAGGACGACGGGCTCGTGCGCCGCTCGCGCCACGTGCACGAGGGCCACCTCGTCGAGCGTCTCGCGGAGGTAGACCATGGCATCGCCCTCGGCGTGCACCCAGCGCAGGCCTCCGCGTCGCAACGCGACCGAGCGCTGGCGCGCCTGGATGAGGCCGCGGTAGACCGCGAGCACGTCTGCGTCCCAGGCGTTCTCGTCCCACGGCATCGGACGGCGACCGTCCTCGCCGAAGGTTCCCTCCATGCCGATCTCGTCGCCGTAGGTCATCATCGGCATCGACGGGAAGGTCATGAGCAGGCCGACCGCCGTCTCGACGGAGTCGGGGCCGACGAGGGTGCGGATCCGCGGCACGTCGTGGGACCCGACGAGGTTGAAGGAGTGGACGAGCGACTGCCAGGCGATCCGTGACGTGAAGTCACGCATCGTCTCGACGACCGCACCGGCTTCGAGGAGCGGCAGCGGCACGGGGGCACCGAGGAAGCGCGGGTCCTTCGGCTCCTCTCGCAGCCACGTCCACGTCGGCTTGCAGAAGCCGGCGTAGTTCATGACGCCGTGCCAGCCGTCGCCGGGCATGTCGGGCGTGTAGTCGTGGAAGTGCTCCCCCACGAGCAGGGCGTCCGGCGCGACCCGGCCCATGACGTCACGCATCTGTCGGGCGACGTCGTGGTTGACGTCGGTGGCACGCCAGCGACCGGTCATGTTCGCGACGTCGACGCGCCATCCGTCGAGCCCGCCCGAGCGGCCCAGCCACTTGCGTACGACCCCCTGGGGGTCCTCGAAGATGCGGTGGCGCAGGGCGGCGTTCAGGTGGTTGAGCTTCGGCAGGGACGGGACGCCGAGCCAGGCGACGTAGATCCCGTCCTCCCAGATGTAGTAGTCCCGCTCAGGCGTGTTCTTCCCGCCCGGACCGGCCGCCTTGAGGAACCACTCGTGGGCGTTGCCCGTGTGGTTCGTCGTGAAGTCGCCCATCACCTTCATGCCGCGATCATGGGCTGCCTTGGTGAGCCGGCGCAGGGCCGGGGCCCCACCGAGGAGCGGGTCGATCTGCTCGAACGACGACGCGTCGTAGCGGTGGTTGGAGCGCGCCGGGAAGAAGGGCGTCATGTAGACGACGTCGACGCCGAGCGACTCGAGGTGGTCGAGGTGCTCGGTGATGCCGTCGAGGTCGCCGCCGTAGAGCTGGTGGCCGACGCCCTTCGGGCTGAGGTCGACCGGGTCGGACCAGGCCGCGGCGACGGCCCAGTCGGGCGTCTCGTGCTTGTCGGCACCCTTCGAGCGCGCGAAGCGGTCGGGGAAGATCTGGTAGACGACCGACCCCAGTGCCCACTCGGGCGGCGGGGTGGCGTGCGCCACGAGCCGGAAGTCGCTCGCGTCGGGGACGTCCCGCTCGTGGACGCCGGTCCCGTTGAGCCACGCGTACTTCGTCGGGCCGGCCGTGAGCAGGAAGCGGTAGTTCGTGACCGGGTTGTGGCAGGTCAGGGTGGCACGCCACCAGTCGTCGGCGCCCGTGGTGCGGACCTTGCGCGCCACCGTGAAGGTCGCCTCGCCGTCGGGCGAGGTGCGCACGTGGACGGCCTCGACCCCGGCCTCGAGCGGGACGCGCACGAGCACGTCGACGCGGTCGCCGAGGCGGGGCGCCTGGTTGGAGACGTACCGCCCCGACCCGTCGTGGTGCGGCTGGCTCAGCCACGTCAGCTGGCGGGTCGGGGCAGGCGTCACTTCACGGATCCCGTGGTCAGGCCACCGACCAGCTGGCGCTGGAAGGCGAGGTAGAGCAGCATGACGGGGATCGAGCCGAGCAGGGCACCGGCCGTGAACCGCCCGAAGAGGGTGTTCGCGTCGTTGCCGAGCGTCATGCCGTAGAGGCCGACACCGAGCGTCTGGTTGTCGACGTCGGTGAGGAACACGCTCGCCAGCATGAACTCGCCGTAGAGGCCGACGAAGACGAGCATGAAGACCGTCACGAGGATCGGCATGACCAGGCGCAGCGTCATCGTGAAGAAGATGCGAACGTGGCTTGCGCCGTCGACGATCGCCGCCTCGTCGAGCTCGCGCGGCACGGTGTCGAAGTAGCCCTTGAGGAGCCACACGTTGGCCCCGAGCGCCCCACCGAGGTAGGCAAGGGTGAGGCCGGCCACCGTGTTGAGGCCGAGGGCCGGCAGCACGTCACCGATGCCCGCGAAGATGATGTACAGCGCGACGATGGCGAGCAGCGCCGGGAAGAACGTCGTCAGCAGCAGGAACATCATGCCGCCCCGGCGGCCCTTGAACCGCAGGCGCGAGAAGGCGAAGGCCGCGCACGCGCCGATGAAGACCGCGCCCAGCGCCCCCGAGAGCGAGATGATCATCGAGTTCTTGTACCAGGTCCAGAACGGGCGCGAGCTGTCGGTGAAGAGGTCGGCGAAGTTCTTCGTCGAGAAGCCCGAGGGCCACAGGCTCGCCGTGTTGAGCGTGCCGCTGGGGTTCGTCGCGGCCGAGTAGATGAAGAGGATCGGGAAGAGCGCCCACATCAGGGCGAGGATGCCCAGGGCGTGGCGCCACCACACCGAGCCGCCGAGACCGCCACGCTTGGGCGAGGCCGGCGTGCTGGCACCGGTCTCCTCCGCGATGCGGGTGTCCATGCGCGGGTCGGCAGGGACGGGAGCGTTGACGGTCGCCATCAGTTGACCTCCTCGAGGGCCTTGGTGCGACGGAAGCCCGGGATGCTCATCAGCGCCACGAGCAGGAAGATGATCACGGACACCGCGGCCGCGAAGCCGTAGTTGGGCGCGCTGCCCGAGAAGGCCAGGCGGTACGCGTACGTGATGAGCAGGTCGCTCGAGCCGATGCTCGTGTCGGCGCCGTTGAACGGGCCACCCTTGGTGAGCAGGTAGATGAGCCCGAAGTTGTTGAAGTTGAACGCGAACGACGCGAGCAGCAGCGGGCCGACGGCCACGAGCAGCAACGGCATGATGATCGAGCGGAGTGTCCGGAAGGCGTTGGCGCCGTCGATGGTCGCCGCCTCACGCACGTCCTGCGGGATCGACTGGAGCGCGCCCGTGCACACGATGAACATGTACGGGAAGCCCAGCCAGAGGTTCGTGATGAGGATTGCGGCACGGGCTCCGCCCGTCGTTCCGAGCCAGTCGACGTCCAGTCCCAGCGTCTGGTTGATGATGCCGTAGTCCTGGTTGAACATGCCCTTCCAGACCAGCGCCGTCACGAAGAACGGCAGGGCGTAGGGAAGGATCAGCAGCGACCGGTAGATGGACTTGCCGCGCAGGCGCGGGTCGTTGAAGAGCAGTGCGATGAGCATGCCCAGCAGGAAGGTCGTGAGCACCGACAGGACTGCGAAGGCGATGTTCCAGATGAAGATGCCGAGGAAGCCGCTGCGGATCGTGCTGTCGGTGAAGATGCGCGAGTAGTTCGCGAGGCCGACGCCCTCCTTCCAACCCTGCGGGAAGGACTGGCTGGGGTCGGCGACGTTGACCCAGCGGGCATCCTTGGGCTCGTACACCGTGGCCGGAGTCGTGGACGTGTCGGTCAGTTTGTCGGCGGCCGGGTCGTAGGTGACCGTGGCCTTGCCCTCGAAGGCCTCGGAGAGACCCACCGGTTTGATGCCACCCCCGTCGCTCGTCGGCACCGCGATGGCCGACAGGTCCTTGCTCCTGGCGTTCGCCTGCTTGGCGGTGAGGACGGTGTAGCCGGGCGCCTTGGTGATCTTGCCGATGGGGGTCTTCTCGACACCGGTCGCGGGTAGCGGCTTGAGACCGGTCTTGTCGCCGACGTACGTGCTGCCGTCGGGCTTGGTGAGGAGCAGGACGAGGTCTGCGGTGGTGGGGTCTCCGCCCTCGGCGGTCGCGACCGACATCTTGTAGCGGGGCGTGTCAGGGACCTCACGCACCGACTGGGCGATGATGTCGGTGACCGACTCCTGCTTGCTGTAGAGGTGTCCGTCGCCGTAGTTCGTCGTCGACAGGCTCGCGGTGTAGATGACCGGCCAGAGCTGGAAGAGGGTCATGAAGATCAGACCCGGGACGAGGTACTTGAGCGGGACCGAACGTCTCGTCGCATAGACCACGAGGATGCCCATCCCCACGAGTCCCGCGATGACGACGGCCGTCGTGTTGCCTGCCTGCGCGAGCTTGGTGGCGATCCACAGGATGCCGGCCAACGTCGCGACGATGAGAACCCACTTGATCGCGAGAGCGATGGGCTTGGTCATGTGACACGTCCTTTTGCGCCGACCCGGCGCCGTTGCCGTAGGTGCACGAAGGGGAGCCCTCGCGGAGCTCCCCGATGGCCCGTGCCCGGGCCGGGATCCCGGGGTCCGCCCTCAGGACGGACCCCGGAAACCCTTGTCAGACTAAGGAGCTCAGCCCTTGGCGATGTTCGCCGTGATCTCCTTGGCAGCAGCGTCGAGACGCTCCTTGGCGCCGGCCTTGCCGGCGATGATGTCGGCGGTCGCCTGGCCGAAGGGGCCCCAGACCGAGTTCATCGCGGGGATGTTCGGCATCGGCGAGCCGTCGATGCCGGCCTCGTACCACGCCTTGACGTCGGGGTCGCTCGCGGCGACCTCGGCGTAGGCCTCCTTGAGGGCCGGCGGACGCTTGCCGACCTCGAAGAGGGCCAGCTGGACGTCCTTGCGCGGGATGTAGTTCGTGACGAACTCCTGCGCGAGAGCGGCGTTCTTGGCCTTGCTCGAGACGTAGAACATCTGGACACCGAGGAACGGACGCATGGCGCCGCCACCGGTGAGGCTCGGCAGCGGGGCGATGCCGTAGTTGATGCCGGCTTCCTTCGCCTTGGCGACGCTCCACGGACCGGAGATCATGAACGGCGCGGCCTTCGTGTCGAAGAGCGCGTCCTGGTTCGTGTCGTCGACGTTGGTCGAGAGGACCTTCTTCTTGCCGAGCGCGGCGAGGGCGTCGCCACCCTTGATCGAGTCAGGGGTGTTGACGATGACCTTGTTCGGGTCGTAGTCGCCGTTGGGCTTGATCGCGAAGATGCCGCCCTCGGGGAAGGCCGAGAGGTACGGGTAGGCGAAGTACGCGTTGCCGACCTTGGAGACGAACTGGCTGAGGACCTGCTTGGCCTTGCCCTCCTTGACGAGCTTCTCGCCGGTGGCGACGAGCTCGTCCATGGTCTTGGGCGGGTTCGGGACGAGGTCCTTGTTGTACATGAGGCCGATGTTCTCGACGGCGTAGGGCACGCCGTAGGACTGACCGTTGAACTTCGTCGCCTCGATCGCCTTCGGCAGGAACTTCGCCGCGACGTCGGAGCTGAGGTTGACCGGCGCGACCGTCGAGTTCTGGACGAGCTCGCCGAGCCAGTCGTGGGCGCCGACGATGACGTCGGGGCCCTTGCCGACCTTGGTCGCGTCCTTGAACTGGGCGCGGGTGTCGGTCGAGATCTGGACCTTGACGGTCACACCGTTCTCGGCGGCGAACTGGTCGGCATACTTCTGCACGGCCTTCGAGCGGTCGGCGTCGGTCCAGATGACGAGGTCGACGTTGGCGTCACGGACGGGAGCAGCGGTGCCGCTCGGCGTCTCCGGGACACCGGTGGTCGTCGCCGCCTTGCTCGTGCCGGCGGCGCCGGTGTCGGACGGGGTGGTGGGGCTGGACCCACCGCAGGCGCTGAGGGCCAGGGCGGCAACACCCGTGACGGCAGCAGCGCCGAGCGCACGCTTGTGCATGGATTCTCCTTTGAAGCCAGGTGGCACACGCCGCCACCGGTGCCCCGGAATCTAGCAAGAAGTTGCAGACAGCGGGAACCCGCTTGCTGCAATTTTTTGCAACGTTCTGGACACGACACGAATCCGCAGGTCAGAGGGGTGCAGATGGACCAGGGGTGGCCTTCGGGGCGGGCATGGGTCATGATGACGAGGCCTGCTCACCCGGGCAGGCACACCTTTACAACGGATCGTCCGGCACGTTCCTGCCGGTGAAGGAAGGCAAAGAAGCCATGGCAACAGTGACGTTCGACAACGCGACGAGGCAGTACCCCGGGAACCCGATTCCCTCCGTCGACAAGCTCAACATCGAGATCGCGGACGGGGAGTTCCTCGTCCTGGTCGGCCCCTCCGGGTGTGGCAAGTCCACCTCCCTGCGCATGCTCGCCGGCCTCGAGGAGGTCAACGGCGGACGCATCCTCATCGGTGACCGCGACGTGACGAACCTGTCCCCCAAGGACCGCGACGTCGCGATGGTCTTCCAGAACTACGCGCTCTACCCGCACATGACGGTCGCCGACAACATGGGCTTCGCGCTCAAGATCGCCGGCGTCGACAAGGCGGAGATCCGCAAGCGCGTCGAGGAGGCCGCCAAGATCCTCGACCTGACGCCGTACCTCGACCGCAAGCCGAAGGCCCTCTCCGGTGGCCAGCGCCAGCGCGTCGCGATGGGTCGTGCGATCGTGCGCTCCCCCCAGGTGTTCCTCATGGACGAGCCGCTGTCCAACCTCGACGCCAAGCTCCGCGTCCAGACCCGCACGCAGATCGCCTCGCTCCAGCGCCGCCTCGGCGTCACGACGGTCTACGTCACGCACGACCAGGTCGAGGCCATGACGATGGGTGACCGCGTCGCGGTGCTCAAGGACGGCATCCTCCAGCAGTGCGACAGCCCGCGCCGCATGTACGACCACCCGGCCAACGTCTTCGTCGCCGGCTTCATCGGCTCGCCCGCCATGAACCTCATGGAGGTACCGGTCACCGACGGCGGCGTCGACCTGCACGGCCACACGGTCCCGGTGGCGCGTGAGGACCTCGCCAACGTCGGCAAGAACGTCACGCTCGGTGTCCGTCCCGAGGACCTCGAGCTGTCGTCCGACCAGTCGGGCATCCCCGTCACGGTCGACGTCGTCGAGGAGCTCGGCGCCGACGCCTACATCTACGGCTCCACCGAGCAGAAGCTGCTCGAGGCCACCGGCGAGAACGCCGGCGCCGTGCCGTTCATCGCCCGCGTCGACGGTCGCCGCCCCCCGGAGAAGGGCGACAAGATCTACCTCAAGCCCAAGTCCGGCCACGTGCACGTCTTCAACGCCGAGTCGGGGCTGCGCGTCGGCGACTGAGCCACTCGCGTACCACCACATCACGCCGCTGGGCCGGCACCCTTCCTGGGTGCCGGCCCGGCGCCGTTGTGGCGCAACGCTGGACAACATCCGGCACCGGCACCTCGGCAAGCCCTAGGCTCCGCGTGTGACCAAGTCGACGATCGGGCGGTACTGGCACGTCGCGACGCTCGTCGTCGCGGTCTTCGCGCTCGCCTTCCAGCTCTACCTCGTGGCGACGGGCGACAACATCCTCGACTCGAGCGCGGTGACGACCACCCGGCCCGAGCAGGTGCGGCGCTTCTTCTCCTACTTCACGATCCAGGCGAACTTCCTCGTCGCGGTCTCGACGTTCCTCATCGTGCGCGGACGCATCGAGTCGCAGGTCTTCCGGGTCGTCCGCCTCGCGTCGCTGGTCGGGATCACGGTGACCGGGATCGTCGCGGCCATCGCACTCCCCCCGTCGCCGAACTACACGACGGGCTCTCTCGTCTGCGACCGGCTCCTCCACATCGTCGTGCCGGTCCTCACCTTCGTCGGGTGGGCCGTCTTCGGCCCGCGCGGCAAGGTCACGCGCGAGGACCTGCTGCCCTCGCTCATCTGGCCGGTCCTCTGGCTCGTGGCCACCCTCGCCCTCGGACCGCTGGTCGACTGGTACCCCTACCCCTTCCTCGACGTCGGCTCCATCGGCCTGGGCCGAACCCTGCTCAACTGCGCCCTCATCGCCGCCCTCTTCCTGGCGCTGGCCGCCCTTGCGCTCTGGGCTGATCGACGCCTGTCGCGCGACCGTGCCACGATGAACGCGTGACGCTCGAGATCACCACCGCCAGGCCCGAGTCCGCCCTGCTCGACCTGCCGTGGTCGACACCGCTGGAGGAGTGGCCCGAGAGCCACCTCGCCGCGCTGCCCCGTGGCATCTCGCGACACGTCGTGCGCTTCGTCAAGCTCGGGCCGCGCGTCCTCGCCGTCAAGGAGATCAAGGACGACATCGCCGACCGCGAGTACGCCATGCTGCGCAACCTGCGTCGCCTCGACGTGCCGTCGGTCGAGCCGTTCGGTGTCGTCCACGGTCGCACGACGGCCGACGGGGAGCCTCTCGACGCCTGCCTCATCACGCGCCACCTGCAGTTCTCCCTGCCCTACCGCGCGCTCTACAGCCAGAACCTCCGGCCCGACACGGCAGTGCGTCTCATGGACGCGCTGGCGGTCCTGCTCGTGCGCCTGCACCTCGAAGGCTTCTGGTGGGGCGACGTCTCGCTCTCCAACACGCTCTTCCGTCGTGACGCGGGCGCCTTCGCCGCCTACCTCGTCGACGCCGAGACCGGTGAGCTGCACGCACGGCTGTCCGACGGCCAGCGCGAGCACGACCTCGACATCGCCCGGGTCAACATCGCCGGCGAGCTCATGGACCTCGCGGCCGGGGGCTTCCTCGAGGAGCACGCCGACCCCTTCGAGGTGTCTGCATCGGTCATCGAGCGCTACCACACGCTGTGGGACGCCCTCACCGGCACGGAGCGCTTCGAGGTCGGTGACCGCTGGCGGGTCGACGAGCGCATCCGGCGCCTCAACGAGCTCGGCTTCGACGTCGACGAGCTGTCGATGACGACCGACATCGGCGGCACCGAGATCGTCATCACCCCGAAGGTCGTCGACGCGGGCCACCACTCTCGCCGCCTGTTGCGCCTGACCGGCCTCGACGTCGGCGAGAACCAGGCCCGCCGCCTGCTCAACGACCTCGACGCGTACGCCGCCGCGACCGACCGCCAGGGTGACGACGAGGAGATCGTCGCGCACGACTGGCTCGCCAAGATCTACGAGCCGGTGACGCGTGCCGTGCCTCGAGAGCTGACCGGCCGCCTCGAGCCGGCCGAGATCTTCCACGAGGTGCTCGAGCACCGCTGGTACATGAGCGAGCGCGCCGGGCACGACACCCCCATCGAGGACGCGCTGCGCGACTACGTCGCGACGGTCCTGCCGGCCAAGCCGGAGGAGAAGGCGGTGCTCGGCGTCGACACCGAGGAGATGCCCGTCATCAGCCGCTTCGACTGAGGACGTATGCCGTCCGGCTGGGTCGACGTGGTTCGTCGCCGCCCGGCGCGACGGCACACCTCAACCCGCCACGGCGTCCTCGTCGGTGCCCATCGCGAGGTCGTCAGCCGGTCCCGAGAGGATCTGGCCGAAGAGGACGACGATCCAGAGCAGGAACGTCACGACGTGGACGGCCGTGCACCACAGGCAGATCGCGTGGATCCGGTAGAGCTCGGCCCACACGAGGTAGAGCGCCATGCCGAGGCCGATCGTGAGCCAGGCGAGGCGGACGGCGTCGAGCCAGGGCTCCGGCCGCCGCCAGACCGACGGGAGGCAGAGGCCCAGGGCGACGACGAAGAAGACGAGGCCGAGCAGCGCGACTGGCACGCCCATGAAGGTGCTCCACGCGCTCGTCGTCACCTTCGCGCAGTCGACGACGCCGCCGATGCTGCAGGCGAGGGTCGCGTTGGCGGTGAAGTGCTCGAACGTCAGGTAGACCGAGACGATCAGCCCGACGACGACGAGGCCGACGGACACCGGGGCGAGCCACCCGGGTCGGACTCGCCCGGCACCGACCGGGACGCCGTCGGCCGTCGTCACGTCGTCACGCTGCGGGCTCACGCCGACGTCACCGCTTGAGCAGCACGGACGCGGCCGCCACGCCCTGGCTCGTGCAGACGTCGGCGGGCTTGCCCTTGGTCTGGTCGCAGATCTGGGCGGTGATCATGTTGATGGCCGGCGTCACGGTCTTGCCGATGTCGGACGTCGGGTCCTGGATGCCGGCGATGATCTGGTCGTAGGTCTTGCCCTCGAAGGCGTTGGCGTCGACCGTCGCGCCGTCGGTGGCGTGGGTGCCGCCGTAGGTGATCCACGGGATGCCGCCACCGGGGTTGAACTTCTGGAAGAGCGCGAGGTTCTCGCCGTCCAGGGTCTGCAGCGGCTGCTTGTTGCGATCCTGGGTCTCGACGGCCTCGAACGCGACGACGTCACTGGTGTACTTCGCGTCCTTGAAGGAGAATGTCGGGGTGTTCGGGTGGACGTCGTCGCTCGAGCTCGTCGTCTCGGTGACACCGGTGAACGTGCCGAAACGGGACAGCGCCCCGATGAGCGCCCAGCGCTCCATCGCGCAGAACGGGCAGTACTCGGCGCCGATGTAGAGCACCTTCGGCTTGCCGTCCTGGGTCAGCGCGGTGCCGCCCTGGAGCTTGGCGGGGGCCTGCTCCGGCGTCGGCGCCGGAGCCTGGTCGAAGAGGGAGGCGGGCAGCTTCTCGAGGGTGGCGAGCGCGGCCGCCCCGCCGCTGGCCGCGGGGGCATCCTTGGGCCGGTTGGAGATGACGATCCCCAGGACGACGGCGATCACGATGACGACCACCGCGACCGACGCGGCGATGACCTGCGTGCGCTGACGGTCCTTGCGGGCGGCCTCGGCGCGCAGCTGCGCTGCCCTGGCGGCCGTCTCGGCACGGTTGCTCTTCGCCACGAATCTTGTCCTTCGGTCGGTCCCGCTGCGGTGCCGCAGCGCTCGGTTGCGCGCCCTCACCGCCACGTCACGGCGTACTACAGGGCGTAGTGGAGGTCGACAGCACTCTATCGAGCACCACCTGACCAGCGTCGGGCGGGCCGTCGGAGTTCCCTGAGCGTATGCCGGACGGTCGCCAGTGGCCGGATCGTGACCTCGGCCGCTGACCCCGCCGGCCACCGGCCGGCCGGCCGGGGTCAGCGGCGAGAGTCAGCGGCGGCGCTGGCGGGCGATCTCGTAGAGCGTGACGCCCGTGGCGAGGCCGGCGTTGAGCGACTCGACGGCAGAGCTCATCGGGATCGACACGATCTGGTCGCACGTCTCGCGGACGAGGCGCGAGAGGCCCTTGCCCTCCGACCCGGTCACGATGACGAGCGGCTCCGTCGCGAGGGAGAGGTCGGGCAGCTCGACATCGCCGTCCATGTCGAGGCCGAGGATGAAGAAGCCGGCCTTCTTGAACTCCTCGAGGGCGCGGGTCAGGTTGCTCGCGCGCGCCACGGGGATGCGGGCCGCAGCACCGGCCGAGGTCTTCCACGCCGACGCGGTCATCCCGACCGAGCGACGCTCGGGCACGACGACGCCGTGGCCGCCGAAGGCCGCCACGGAGCGCACGATGGCGCCGAGGTTGCGCGGGTCGGTGATGCCGTCGAGCGCCACGACGAGCGGGATGCCGGGCATCTCGGGGTCGATGAGGTCGTTCGGGTGGGCGTACTCGTAGGGCGGCACCTGCAGCGCCATGCCCTGGTGCACGCCGCCGTCGGTGAGGCGGTCGAGCTCGCCGCGCGGCGTCTCGAGGATCGCGAGGCCACGCTCGGTCGCGATCTTGAGCGCCTCGCGCACGCGGTCGTCGGTGTCGATGCGGGTGGCGATGTACATCGTCGCCACCGGCACGTCGGCTCGCAGCGCCTCGACGACGGAGTTGCGGCCGTAGACCATCTCGCTCGAGGCCTTGCTGCGGCTCTTCGAGCGGGCCTGGCCGCGTCCGCCCGGTCCGGGGGCACCGGAGCCGGACCGCTTCGCCGCCGCCTTGGCGCGCTTGTGGGCGGGGTGGTACTCGCGCTCGGAGGCCTTGGGCGTGGGGCCCTTGCCCTCGAGTCCGCGGCGGCGCTGGCCGCCGGAGCCCACGGTCGCGCCCTTGCTGTTCTTGCGGATGGCGCCGCGCCGCTGGGAGTTGCCTGGCATGTCAGCCCTGTGCCTTCTCGGCCCGGGGGGCCGCGGTGGGGTGGTCGGTGGTGGTGTCGGTGGCGGTCTCGGCGTCGCCGCGCGCCGGGCGGGCGAGCGACCACTGGGCGCCGGACGGGGTGTCGGTGATCTCGATGCCGACCGCCGTGAGCGTGTCGCGGATCTCGTCGGCCCGCTCGAAGTCGCGCTCCTGGCGGGCGACCTGGCGGGCGTCGAGCTGGGCCCGCACGAGGGCGTCGAGGGCCAGCTCCGAGGCGGCGTCCTCGCGGCTGCCGCCGGAGCCCCAGTGAGCAGCGAGCGGGTTGATGCCGAGCACCTCGGTCATGGCGACGACGGCGGCCGCCGCCTCGAGGGCAGCCTCGTCGTCGTCCTCGTCGAGGGCGCTGTTGCCGGCGCGCACCGTGTCGTGCACGACGGCGAGCGCCCCGCTGACGCCGAGGTCGTCGTCCATCGAGGCGACGAAGGCGGCCGGGAGCGCGGCGGCCGCCAGGGGCACGATCGTGCCGCGTCGTGCCCCGCGTTCGAGGAAGCCCTCGATGCGCTCGACGGCGGCCGCGGCCTCCTCGAGGGAGCCGGGGTGGTACTCGATCATCGAGCGGTAGTGCGCGGCCGTGAGGTAGTAGCGCAGCACGATCGGCCGCGTCTGCTCGAGCAGGTGACGCACCTCGAGGGCGTTGCCGAGAGACTTGCCCATCTTCTGGCCCTTGACCGTGACCCACGCGTTGTGGAGCCAGTAGCGGGCGAAGCCGAGCCCGGCCGCGCGCGACTGCGCCTGCTCGTTCTCGTGGTGCGGGAAGCGCAGGTCGATGCCACCGCCGTGGATGTCGAACTCGTCGCCGAGCCAGCGTCGGGCCATGGCCGAGCACTCGAGGTGCCAGCCCGGACGACCGGCGCCGAAGGGCGTCGGCCACGACGCGCTCTCGGGCTCGTCGGACTTGTGGCCCTTCCAGAGCGCGAAGTCCCGCGGGTCGCGCTTGCCGCGGGGGTCGGCGTCGTCGGCGCCCACCATGTCGTCGAGCGACTGGCCCGTCAGCGAGCCGTACTCGGGCCACGAGCGCACGTCGAAGTACACGTCGCCGCTGCCGTCGGGGGCGGCATACGCGTGGCCCTTCTCGATGAGCGTCTCCATGAGGGTCACCATGTCGGGGACGTGACCGGTCGCCCGCGGCTCGTAGGTGGCCGGCTCGACGCCGAGCGCGTCGAGCGCCTGCGAGGTGAGGCGCTCGTTGCGGTAGGTCAGGGCGAACCAGTCCTCACCGGCGTCGGCGGCCTTGCGCAGGACCTTGTCGTCGATGTCGGTGACGTTGCGCACGAGCGTGACGTCGTAGCCGTGACCGACCTCGAGCCAGCGGCGCAGCACGTCGAACGCGACGGCGAACCGGATGTGCCCGATGTGCGGCGCACCCTGCGTCGTGAGGCCACAGATGTACATGCCGACCTTGCCCGCCTCGCGCGGCGTGAAGTCGCGCAGCTCCCGGGTCGCGGTGTCGAACAGTCGTAGGCTCACCCGCCGAAGTCTATCGGCGCGTCGCCGCGCACCCGACCACGCACGTACGAGCACGTATGCCGCCCGGCCGGCCCGGCCGGCCCACGATCGCGACCTCGCCGGCGCCCCGCGGCTACGCTCGGGCCATGGCGCAACCGCGGCTCACGAGCTACGAGCGGCTCGACGGTTCCGAGGTGCGCGCCGTCATCAGCTACCTCGGCGAACGCATCGACACCTACCTGCCGCGCCACCCGGGCCTGCGTGCCGCGACCGAGGAGCTCGGCAAGGTCGTCGACGCCCTCCTCGACCGCCGCCGCCGCGCCCCCGCCCAGCGGGCCGGCCTCCTGTGGACCTCGCGGGCCCTCATCGTCGTCGTACTCGCCGTGTCGCTCGTCGCGGTCGGCATCGCGGTGCGTGACGCCGTCGCCCGGGCCGGGTCCGTCGCCGCGTTCGAGTGGCTGCCCGTCGTCGAGAGCCTCATCAACGACCTCGTCTTCGCCGGCATCGCGATCTGGTTCCTCCTGTCGCTCGCCGACCGGGTCGTGCGCAACGACCTCATCCGCCGGCTGCACCGCCTCCGCTCGCTCGCCCACATCATCGACATGCACCAGATGAGCAAGGACCCGGCGGCGCTGCTGCCCGACACCCGGCTCGGCACGGTGGCGGGCGACGAGGTCGTCAGCCCGCGCACGATGTCGGTGCGCGACTACGCCCTCTACCTCGAGTACTGCTCCGAGCTGCTGTCGCTGACGTCCAAGGCCGCCGCCCTGTGCGCCGAGGAGTCGACCGACGCCCTCGTCCTCGACACCGTGAGCGAGATCGAGAACCTCACGACCGGTATGGGCCGCAAGATCTGGCAGAAGATCAGCCTGCTGCGCGACGCGCCCCGCGCCTGAGCGAGCGGGGACCGCCGACCCGAGCCACCCGGCATACGCCCGCTTGCGTATGCCGGGTGGCTCGGCAGGCGGGTCAGTGACCCCGGCGGATCCACTCCTCGACGTCCGGCTTCTCGTCGCCGATGGTCGTCGCGCGGCCGTGCCCGGTGAGGACGACCGTCTCGGGTGGGAGGGAGAGCAGCTGGTCCTTGATCGACTCGACGATGGTCGGGAAGTCGGAGTAGGACCGACCGGTCGCGCCGGGGCCGCCCTGGAAGAGCGTGTCACCGGTGAAGACGACCCCGAGGTCGCGGGCGTGGAAGCAGCAGGCTCCCGGCGCGTGGCCGGGGGTGTGCAGCACGAAGAGCTCGACGTCGCCGACCTGCACGACGTCGCCGCCGGCGAGGTCCAGCGACGGGGCGAGGTCGGGGTGGCTCTGGTCCCACAGGACGCGGTCGTCGGGGTGGAGCGCGACCTTGGCCCCGGGATGGGCGGCGACCAGCTCGGGCACGACCGTGACGTGGTCGTCGTGCGCGTGCGTCAGCAGGACGTGGGTCAGGCGGCGGTCACCGACGAGCTCGAGGATCGGGCCGGCGTCGTGCGGGGCGTCGATGACGACGCACTCCGTGTCGTCGCCGATCACCCAGACGTTGTTCTCGACCTCCCACGTGCCGCCGTCGAGGCTGAAGGTGCCCGCGGTCGTCGTGTGGTCGATGCGGACGCCGCCCTGCGAGGGCGTGACCCGGTCGCCCGCCGCGTCGGCGCTCACAGCTCGACCACCGATCGCAGGACCTCACCGGCGTGCATCTTGTCGAACGCCGCCTCGATGTCCGCGAGGCCGATCCGCTCGGAGACGAAGGCGTCGAGGTCGAAACGGCCCTGCTTGTAGAGGTCGACGAGCATCGGGAAGTCCCGGCTCGGGAGGCAGTCGCCGTACCAGCTCGACTTGAGGCTGCCCCCACGGCCGAAGATCTCGATCATCGGCAGGGTGACCTGCTGGTCCGGCGTGGGCACGCCGACGAGGACGACGGTGCCGGCGAGGTCTCGCGCGTAGAAGGCCTGCTCGTAGGTCTCGGGGCGTCCGACCGCCTCGACGACGACGTCGGCGCCGTTGCCGTCGGTGAGGCTGCGGATCGCCTCGACGGCGTCGGTATCCGTGCTGTTGACGGTGTGCGTCGCGCCGAAGTGCTTGGCCTGCTCGAGCTTCGCGTCGCTGACGTCGACGGCGATGATCGTCGTCGCGCCGGCCACCTTGGCACCGGCGATCGCCGCGTTGCCGACGCCTCCGCAGCCGATGACGGCGATCGAGTCGCCGCGTCCCACGCCGCCCGTGTTGACGGCCGCACCGAAGCCGGCCATGACGCCGCAGCCGAGCAGACCGACGGCAGCGGCGTCGGCCTCGGGCACCTTGGTGCACTGGCCGGCAGCGACGAGCGTCTTCTCGATGAAGGCTCCGATGCCCAGGGCGGGGGTCAGCTCGGTCCCGTCGGTCAGCGTCAACTTCTGCGTGGCGTTGTGCGTGTTGAAGCAGTACCAGGGCTTGCCCTTGGCGCAGGCCCGGCACTGGCCGCACACGGCGCGCCAGTTGAGGATGACGAAGTCGCCCGGGGCGACGTCGGTGACGCCCTCGCCCACGGCCTCGACGTAGCCGGCGGCCTCGTGGCCGAGCAGGAAGGGGTAGTCGTCGTTGATGCCGCCCTCGCGGTAGTGCAGGTCGGTGTGGCACACCCCGCAGGTCTCGATCTTGACGACCGCCTCACCCGGGCCCGGGTCCGGCACGACGACGTCGACGACCTCGACGTCGGCCCCCTTGCTGCGGCTGATGACACCCTTGACGGTCTGCGGCATGTTGGCTCCCTCGGCGTGCGTCCCTGCGGTCCCCTCGATCCTGACAGACCCTCCCCCCGCTCGATGCGGGCGGCCTCCCCGTCACCCTCGAGTGAGCGCCCAGCCACACACGAGTGAGCGCCCGGTCACGTCCGGTGCGTCCGCGCGTGGGCGGTCTCAGATCGTCTGCGCAACACGGATGTCGTGTGAGGCGGGACGATGGCTGCAGGGCTGAGGCGGTATTCGGTGGGGCAGCGGGAGCAGGCGTTGGGGTTGCTCGAGGCGGGCATGTCGGGGCTGCAGGTGGCTCGGCAGGTCGGGGTGGACCGGTTCGCGGTCGCTCGCTGGGCCAAGGTGGCCGGCATGAGGATGCGGATGGGACCCGTTGGCGGGCTGGTCGGTGGTCCGGTCGGTGGTCC